>CANJOT010000097.1 GCA_947475815.1 Burkholderiales bacterium
GGTCACCAGTTCGCTGTATGAATCGTCGGCATTTTTTGTTGCCCAGCACATGGCCGGCGAGGCCGTCACCGGGGCGCCGGCGCCGCCCATGCCCTCGCGCGACAGCGCCTGGGCCATTTACGAGACCTTTGCGGCAGTCGATGGCCCGCTGTTCATCGGCATCACGTCGAACAATCACTGGAAAGCCTTCTGCACGCAGTTCGGCCGCGAAGATCTGCTCGCCGTGCCGGAATATCGCGAGAATGAAACGCGCGTCATGCATCGCGATGCGCTGCGTCCGATCGTGGCCGAAGTGGTGGCCCGACACAGCATCGCCGAATTGTCCGAGGTGTTTGATCGCATCAACATTCCGTTCTCGCCGGTGCGCCGGCCGGGCGATCTGTTTGATGATCCGCAACTCAATGCCAACGGCCGCATGCTCGATACGCGCATGCCCGATGGCAAGATGGTCAAGCTGCCCAGCCTGCCGTTTGAAATCGATGGCAAAGCGCCGGCGCTGCGTTTACAGCCGCCCTTGATGGGGCAGGACACTAACGATATTCTTGCCAGCCTGGGTTATAGCGCTGCGCAGATCGCGGCCCTGCGTGTTCAGGGAAAAGTGAAGTGAAGCGGGCTTGCCCTGCGGGTCGCGTCTGATGAATTTGCCAACCGAAGTAATCATTAAGAAGGAGCCATGATGAATGCCCCCGTTGACATCGGCAGTCTTGCCCCCGTAGCGCATCGTTCTGCCTGGATGGCCGGGGAGATGAAGGACGCCAGCAAGTGGCTGGTGCGCCTGCCGCAAGCCGTGCTCGACGAGTTGATGGCCGAAGCGGCCCGCATGGATCGCGCATCGCTGGTGAGCATCAGCAGGCATGCGGTGGATGCCGCGCGCCTGCCCAGGGCCGCGGCGGCGCTGGCCGAGATTGAACACGAAATCATGACCGGCCTGGGCTTCGCCCTCATCAAGGGTCTCGACCCGGAACTCGACGACGGCATGCTCAAGGCCTGTTATTGGACCATGCTGAACCTGATGGGCAAGCCCATCAGCCAGAATTCCTATGGGGATCTGCTGACCGATGTCATGGATACCGGCAAGAAGCTGGGCGGCGCGCGTGTACGTGGTTATCAGACCAACGCCAATCTGAAGTTCCATACCGATCGTGCCTCGCTGGTGACGCTGTTGTGCGTGCGTGGCGCGCGCGCGGGGGGGTACAGCAGGATTGCCAGCGCCATCAGCGTCTTCAATGAATTGCTTGCGCAGCGGCCTGACGTCGCACGCGTGCTGTTTCACGGCCTCAATTTCATGAGCATCGAAGAGGGCGGAGAACAAACCATTACGCGCATCCCGATTTACAATCTGCACGAGCATGTCTTGTCGGTGCGTTATTCGCGTAACAGCATGGCCACCGCCATCCTCAATGGCGCGCCGTTCACGGACGTTGAGAAGGAAGCGCTGGAAGTGGTCGACCGGCTGGCGGAAGATCCGCGACTGTGTCTGGATATGACGTTTGAGCGCGGCGACATTCAGGCGGTAAACAATTTCACCACCCTGCATGCGCGCACTGAATTTGAGGATTACGATGAACCCCACCTCAAGCGGCGTCTGACGCGCGGCTGGCTGGCGACCAATACCCGACGGGCAGTCGGTGCGCATTTTCATGACTATTTTGGCGTGCCAACGACTTTGAAGCGACAATCTGATTGATGTGCATTGCAGTCACGGACCAACAATAAAGAGGGGACACTACCAATGAACAGGACTTTTCGTACAAGCGCTGCGCTTGTGCTGGGCGCACTATTGCTGGCCGCGGCACCCGTGCTCTGGGCGCAGGATTACCCGAATCGCCAGGTGCGCGCGATCGTTGGTTACCCGCCGGGCGGCTCGGTCGACACCAACGCCCGCCTGCTGGGCGTCAAACTGAGCGAGCTGTGGGGGCAGTCGGTGGTCATCGACAACCGCGGTGGCGCCGGTTCGACCATCGGCACGGCCGCTGCTGCCAACGCCACGCCGGATGGATATTCCTTCCTGATTGCATCCCCCGCGCATGCCATCAATGCCACGCTCTACAAGAAGCTGCCCTACGACACCGAAGCGGCCTTTGTCGGCGTGGCGCAGCTGTCGACCTCGCCCTTGTTGCTGCTGGTGCATCCCTCGGTGCCGGCCAATTCGGTGCGGGAGCTGATCGCGCTGGCCAGGGAGAAGTCCGCCTCGCTCAATTACGGCTCGTCGGGCAATGGCACCTCGGTGCATCTGTCTGGCGCGCTGTTCAACATGCTGGCCGGTGTCAACATCACCCACGTGCCTTACAACGGTGGCGGCCCGGCCATGACGGCTTTGATGGCGGGTACCACGCAGATCATGTTTGGCGGCGTCGAGGGACTGGCGCATGTCAAGGCCGGCAAACTCAGGGTGCTGGGCGTCACCACGCCCAAACGCGTTGCCTCAATGCCGGAGGTACCGACGGTGGCCGAGGCCGGTTTGCCGGGTTATGAAGTGGAGGCCTGGTACGGCGTTTATGTACCCGCCGCCACGCCCCGCAACATCATTAACAAACTCAATGCCGACATTAACAAGGTGCTCAACACGGCCGATGGCAAGGAGCGCTTTGCCCGGGCCGGTTTTGGTGTGGTCAACAGCACGCCCGAACAGTTTCACGCCTTCAACAAGGCCGAGATTGACAAGTGGCGCAAGGTCATCACCTCCGCCAACGTCAACCTCGACTGAGCGCGGTCGTTTTGCCAGCTGGTCGCGCGAAGGCTGCGCGGCCATGCGGGCCGTTGCCGTGCAGGGCTTGTGCGCCGGCAAAAAAGCACAACTTGCATAGTTGGCCGATTTTCTGGACGATGTGACTCTTAGCCGTCACCGACAGCGCCACCACTGCCCGCATGTACACCCAATTTTTCGGTCTGAGCCAGGAGCCGTTTTCGATCGCTCCTGATCCGCGCGCCCTGTACATGAGCGAAAGCCATCGCGAGGCGCTCGCGCACCTGCTCTACGGGATTCGCGGCGGCGGCGGCTTTGTCGTGCTGACCGGCGAGATCGGTGCCGGCAAGACCACCATCTGCCGCTGTCTGCTCGAACAGATCCCGCCGCATTGCAAGGTCGCCTACATTTTCAACCCGCGCCTGAGCGTGCTCGAACTGCTGGTGACGGTGTGTGATGAATTCGGGGTGCGCGTCGAGCACCCCGGGCGTGCCGTGCCGAGCGTCAAGGACTGCATTGATCCGCTCAATCGTTATCTGCTCGACAGCCACGGTCGTGGCGAGCAGAACATCCTCATCATCGACGAAGCGCAGAGCCTGTCGGCTGACGTGCTCGAGCAGTTGCGTCTGCTGACCAATCTCGAGACCAATCAGCGCAAGCTGCTGCAGATCATCCTGATTGGCCAGCCCGAGTTGCGCGTACTGCTTGCCAGTCCCGGCCTCGAACAACTGGCCCAGCGGGTGATTGCCCGCTTCCACCTCGGCGCCCTGTCGGCTGCGGAGAGCTGGGCTTATGTCGGACATCGCATGGCGGTGGCCGCCGGCGCGGGAGCCGTGATGCCCTTCGACGAAGCCGGTGTGGCGCGCATCCACCGTCTGGCGCGCGGCATTCCGCGGCGCATCAACCTGCTGTGCGATCGTGCCCTGCTGGGCGCCTTTGCCGAGGGCAAGGCGCGTGTGACGCGCACCATCATCGACAAGGCTGCGCGTGAAATCCAGATGTTTGATCAGGGCCGCCTGCCGCGTTTGTTTGTCGCCTCGGCGGTGCTCGCCGGGCTTGCCCTGGCGGCGCTGATCGCCATCTTCCAGTGGCTGCCCGCGAGCCTCGAAGACCCGGCGGTACTGGCCTCCCTGACCGCGCCCTTGCCTGAGGGGTTCACCGCAAGCGCTGTATCCCAAGCGCCGCTCACCCTGACGGCGCCGCCCGCGGGCGATGAGCCCGCAGTGGCTTGGCAACAACTGGCCGAGCTGTGGAAACTGCCCGAACTCAAGGGGGAGCCCTGTGCGGCCGCGGCCCTCGCCGCCGGCCTGCAATGTTATCGCGGCACCGGCGGGCTGACCGAAATCCGCCAGCTGGGCCGGCCCGCGGTGCTGACCCTGCAGGACCAGCCCGGTCGAAAATCCTACGTGGTGCTCAGTGCTCTCAATGCCGAGCAGGCTTTCGTCCATACCGGCGGGAAGGGGGTGGCGATCGGCTGGCTGGCGCTGGCGCAGGTCTGGCGCGGCGAGTTTGTCACCTGGTGGCGCGTGCCGCCCGGCTACCGCAGTGGCGCCGCCGATGGCGGTGTGCCGCCGGCCTGGCTGGCGGCGCAGCTGGCGCAACTGACGCGTCAGGATGCCGCTGCGCAGGCCGGATCGGCCTCCAGCGTGCAGGACACACTGCGCCGCTTTCAGCGCATCCAGGGCCTCACGCCGGATGGGGTACCCGGTCCGCGCACCCTCATGCAGATCAACCGGCTGGTCGGCGTCGATGAACCGCGTTTGCCGGAGCGCGCCCAATAATGTCTTACATCCTTGATGCCCTCAAAAAGGTCGATGCGCAGCGCGAGCTTGGCGCCGTGCCCGATCTCCATGCCCATGCATTGCAGCCTGTCCGTGCCGGCTCGGCTGCGCCGCGGCGCTGGCTGGTGCTGGTGCTCGCCGTCAACGCCTTGCTGGCAGCCGGTCTGCTGGTCTGGTTGTCGGGCATGTGGAACCCGTCCGGTTCTGCCGGTAATGCGGGGCGTGCGCGGCCACTGCAGGAGCCTGCTGGCACGGCGCCCGTCGCGGCAGCGCCGCTGGCGCGCACGGCCGAGGCGCCGCGGGCTGCAGTCCCTGCTTCGTCCCCTGTTTTGCCGGCAGCCCTGCCGCAGACCGTGAGTCCGGCCGAGCCGGTCAAGGTCGCGCCGGCACGCGCCGACCGGGTCTATGCCCTGAGTGAGTTGCCCGAGGAGATTCGCCGCGAGTTGCCGGTCCTGAGCATCACTGGCGGCATGCATTCCGAAAACCGCGCCGACCGCGTGCTGATCGTCAGCGGCCACCTGTTTCACGAGGGCGATGAAATCACGCCCGGGCTGGTGCTCGAGGAAACCCAGCCGCGTGCCGCGATCCTCGCTTACCGCGGCTACCGTTACCGCGTCAGCTGGTAAGTCCGCCGACGGCTACGGGAGTCAGACCCGCAGCGCTGGCAGTGCCGACCCCGTAGGGACGAATTTGAGTGCCACGCCATTGTTGCAATAGCGCAGGCCGGTCGGCTTGGGACCATCCTCGAACACATGGCCATGGTGACCACCGCAGCGCGCGCAATGGTATTCGGTGCGTGCCATCATCAGCAGATGGTCGGTCTTGGTGTCAAACACCTTCGCCTTGGTCGTGAAAAAGCTCGGCCAGCCGGTGCCGCTGTCGTATTTGGTATTGCTGTCAAACAGCGGCAGGTTGCAGGCGTAACAGATAAAGGTGCCTTCGCGTTTTTCTTTGTTGAGGGCACTGGTGAACGGTGCTTCGGTGCCTTCCTCGAACATGACCTGGTAGGTTTCTGGCGGCAGCAGGGCTTTCCATTGCGCCTTGGTCTTGCTCAGGCGGGTAAAGGCAAGCGGTTTGTCGGCGGCGAGCGCGGGCATCAGCGCGGCGCTGCCCAGCAGACCGGCGACGGCGGAGAGGAGATGGCGACGTTTCATGATGACGGTCCCTGATAATGGGGTCGAGGCCGGCGGAGGCCGGGTGCGCAAGCCCCATGCTACGACAAAACGTCAGCGCCTGTGCAGAGCGCGCAGCGGCCCCCTGGCGACAGGGGGCGTATCATATCCTGCAATTCCTTCGCACGGATCTCGCCATGCAACTCGTCGGCCCGGCCGGCCGTTCCATCCTCGCCCATCCGGGTGCGTTCGCCTTGCGCGTGCTGGTCAGCTTTCGCAACAATCAGGGCCTGCTGCTGGCCGGCGCGGTCGCCTATTACGCCCTGCTGTCTGTGGTGCCGCTGCTGATCCTGATCCTGATTGTGCTCTCGCATGTCATCGATCAGGGCGAGTTGCTGCTCACGCTGGGCCGCTATCTGGAATGGGTCGTACCCGGACAGTCGCACTCGATCATTGCCGAGTTGGCCAATTTTCTTGACCATCGTGCTGTCATCGGCTGGTTCTTGCTGGTCACCATGCTGTTCTTCAGTTCGCTGGCCTTTGCCGTGCTGCAAAACGCCATGTCGGTGATTTTTTTACACCGTGTGGCGATCCGCCCCAGGCATTACCTGATGTCGGCGCTGCTGCCCTATTGTTATATCCTGTTTCTCGGGCTGGGCATGCTGCTGGTCACGCTGGTCTCCGGGGTGTTGCAGTCGCTGGGCACGGAGAGTGTCGCGTTTCTCGGCCGCTCCTGGTCCTTGAGCGGCCTGTCGGGATTCCTGTTTTATCTGTTGGGTCTGTGCGGCGAAATTTTCCTGCTGACCTCGATTTACCTGGTCATGCCGGTGGGCAGCCTGTCGATTTCAAAGGCGCTCATTGGCGGAGTGAGCGCGGCCCTGTTGTGGGAACTGACGCGCCATGCCCTCAACTGGTATTTCGCCACGTTCTCGCAAGTCAATGTGGTCTATGGTTCGCTGACCACAGCCATTTTTGTACTGCTCAGTTTCGAGGCCGGCGCCACCCTGCTGCTGCTCGGTGCGCAGGTGATCGCCGAGTATGAACGCCTCGGGCGGGGCGAGGTGCAAAGCGCTGCGCCACTGCAAATCGGCTGATGGCCGCGGGTGACGTCGCTAGGCGGCGATGCCAAACAGGCTGCCTACGCCCGCCGTGATGGCCATCGCCAGCGCGCCCCAGAAGGTGACGCGCATCGTTGCCGCGAGGATCGGTGCTCCGCCCACGCGCGCCGCCATGGCCCCCAGCGCTGCCAGAAACAGCAGCGACAGCACACTCACCACGGCGATCAGATTGCTGACCGGCATCAGCCATGCGGTCAGCAGTGGCAGCGCGGCACCGACCATGAACGAGGCTGCCGAGGCCAGCGCCGCCGTGATCGGCTGGGCCTGTACGGTATGCGAAATGCCGAGTTCATCGCGGATATGTGCGCCGAGCGCGTCATGGGCGGTGAGTTGCGCGGCGACCTGACGCGCCAGCGCAAAATCGAGGCCGCGCTGCACGTAGATGGCGGCCAGTTCGAGTTGTTCGCGTTCGCCGTCAATGTCGAGTTCGATGCGTTCGCGTTCGATGTCGGCGCGCTCGACGTCCGCTTGTGAGCTGACCGAGACGTATTCACCGGCCGCCATCGACATCGCACCGGCCGCGGCTGCCGCCACGCCGGCCAGCAACACGCCACTCTGGCCGGTCCCCGCTGCCGCTACGCCGACAATCAGGCTGGCGGTCGAGACAATGCCATCATTGGCGCCGAGCACCGCTGCACGCAACCAGCTGACATGCTGCATGCGGTGATGTTCCGGCTTGACCAGATGGTGGGCGCGCGTCCCGCGGGGGCGCTTTTCCGGACTCTGCCCTTTTTCGGTGCCGCTCGACATGCTTGTTCCTTGTGTTGCGGTCGGGCTTGCTGAGATCATCCTGCCTCGACCAATGCCCTGATTCTGCCACAAGCGCGCTTTGATTCCTTGCCAAATGTTCGCTCGCAGACAGTTGTCCTGCGGGCGGGCATGATCTAGCATAGCCGGCTCTGCCCACTTCGATCCAGCGTGCCCCATGCAACAACCTTTCGAGATCACCCGTTATCGTTCGTGGCTGGCGCAAACGCGCGGATTGCGCTTTGACGATCATGAAGCGATGTGGCGCTGGTCGACCACCGAGCTCGGCGCATTCTGGGAGAGCATCTGGCAGTATGGCGCGCTGCAGTCGCCGACGCCGTACAGCACGCCGCTGGCCGACGATCGCATGCCCGGTGCCGTCTGGTTTCCCGGGGCGCGCGTCAACTACGCCCGGCAGGTGTTGCGTCATGCCGATGCGGCCGATGCCGCCGGCATGCCGGCGATCGTCAGCAGCAACGAAAAGGGCCAGTACCGCGAACTCGATTGGGCCACACTCAAGCGTCAGGTCGCCGCGTTCGCCCTGCATCTGCAGGCGCAGGGAGTGGTTCCGGGTGACCGGGTTGTGGCCTACCTGCCCAATGTGCCTGAAACCATGGTGGCCTTTCTTGCCGCCGCCAGCATCGGTGCGGTCTGGAGTGTCTGCGCGCCCGACATGGGCGTGGCCGCCGTGCTCGACCGGTTTCGCCAGATTGAACCCAAGGTGCTGATCGCCTGCGATGGCATCACCTACGGCGGCAAGGATATCGACCGGCTTGATACCGTGCGTGAATTGCGCGCTGCCCTGCCCAGCCTGCAGAACCTTGTGCTGGTTGTTAATCTGCGGGCCGATGCGCAACTGGACAATGCCGAGCGTTTTGACGCCATTTGCGCGCGTGATGATGCCGCCACGGCGGCCTTCGAGCCCCTCTGGCTGCCTTTCGATCATCCGCTCTGGATTGTCTATTCGAGCGGCACGACCGGTCTGCCCAAGGCCATCGTCCACGGTCATGGCGGCATCATGCTGATTGGCACCGGGCCGGCACGCCTGCATCACGACATCGGCCCGAGTTATGCGCCCGAGTCCTTGGGCGAGCGCTTTTTCTGGTACAGCTCGACGGGCTGGATCATGTGGAACGTCCAGGTCAATGTGCTACTGCTCGGTATTACCGTGCTGCTCTATGACGGCAATCCGGGCGGCAATCCGGGCGGCACGCGCGAGCACCCGGACTGGGGCGTGCTGTGGCGCTTTGCGGCGCGCGCCCGGGCCACCTTCTTTGGCGCGGGCGCGGCCTATTTTTCCAGTTGTGAAAAGGCCGGTGTCGACATCAGCACCTGTGGCGATCTGTCGGCCGTGCGCGCGCTCGGCAGTACCGGCTCGCCCTTGCCGGCCAATGTCCAGGCCTGGGGCACGGCCGCCTTTGGCAAGCTGGGCGTGCCCGACATGTGGTGGTGCAATATCTCCGGCGGCACTGATTTTGCCGGCGCGTTCGTGGGCGGCAATCGCGAGTTGCCGCTGATTCCAGGCGAGATTCAGTGCCGTATTCTGGGCTGCGCGGTCGAGTCCTGGAACGAGGCCGGCCAGTCCGTGGTCGATGAAGTCGGTGAACTGGTCTGCACACGGCCGCTACCATCCATGCCCCTGTATTTCTGGGGCGACGAGGGCAACCGGCGTTACCTGTCGAGCTACTTCGAGGAATTTCCTGGCGTCTGGCGCCATGGCGACTGGATCCGCATCAGCGCGCGTGGCAGCTGTGTCATTTACGGCCGCAGCGACGCCACCATCAACCGCCACGGCCTGCGCATGGGCACCAGCGAAATCTACAGTGCCGTCGAAGCCGTGCCCGAGGTGCTGGACGCGCTGGTGGTTGACCTCGAATACCTCGGTCGCGACAGCTTCATGCCTCTGTTCGTGGTGCTGCGCCCCGGCTTCGTGCTCGACGAGTCCGTGCGCGGCCGCATCAATGGTGCGATCCGCGTGGCCCTCTCGCCGCGCTTTGTTCCGGATGAAATTTTGCAGGTGGCCGACATACCTCGCACCCTCTCAGGCAAGAAGCAGGAACTGCCGATCAAGAAGTTGTTGCTGGGACATCCGCTCGACAAGGTGCTCAATCGGGCCGCTATGGCCAATGCCGAGTGTCTGGACTGGTATGTGGACTACGCCAGACGGCGCGCGGCCGCGGTTTGAATTGATTTGATCCGGCCCGCTTGTTACGTGCCGCCTGTTACGTGCCGCCTGTTACGTGCCGCTTGTTACGTGCCACTGCCGCGGCCATACAGACTACAGATCAAATCGACCGCACCCGCAGCAGCAGCGCGGCGACGCTGCGCACTGCGCCGGCCTGCGGTGTCAGGCGTCGCGAAACAGGAAGGGATACTGCGCGCGGCGCTTGATTTCAAACGCTTTGATCTGCTCGGCTTTTTGCAGGCTCAGGCCGATATCGTCGAAGCCGTTCATCAGGCAATAACGACGGTGTGGCGTGATGTCGAAGGGGATCTGCTCGCCACTCGGTGTCCTGACCAGTTGTTGGTCGAGATCGATGGTCAGCGGATACCCGGGAGTCGCTTCGATCTCCACGAACAAACGCTCGACCACATCTTCCGGCAGGACGATGGGCAGCAGGCCATTCTTGTAGCAGTTGTTGAAAAAGATGTCGCCAAAGGCCGGCGCGATGATGGTCTGGAAACCATATTCCTGCAGGGCCCAGGGCGCGTGTTCGCGTGATGAGCCGCAGCCGAAATTGCGTCCGGCCACGAGTATCGAGGCACCGGCATAACGCGGCTGGTTGAGGACGAATTCCCGGTTCAGCGGCCGGCCGCTGTTGTCGCGGCCCGGCTCGCCCGTGTCCAGATAACGCCAGGCGTCAAACAGGTTGGGGCCAAACCCGGTGCGATGGATCGACTTGAGAAACTGCTTCGGAATGATCGCGTCGGTATCAACGTTGTGGCGATTCATCGGCATGGCGATGCCGGTATGCACTGTAAACTTGTTCATGATCGGTGAGTGTCCCGTGGTTCCGGTTAGAGCGCGCGCACGTCGCTGAAGTGGCCCTCGATGGCCGCGGCCGCAGCCATGGCCGGGCTGACCAGATGGGTGCGGCCACCGGCGCCCTGACGGCCTTCAAAATTGCGGTTCGAGGTCGAGGCACAACGTTCGCCCGGTTCGAGCTTGTCTTCGTTCATGGCCAGACACATCGAGCAGCCCGGTTCGCGCCATTCGAATCCTGCTGCCAGGAAGATCTTGTCCAGTCCTTCCGCTTCGGCCTGACGCTTGACGTTGCCCGAGCCGGGTACGACCAGCGCCAGCTTGATGTTGCCGGCAATTTTGCGCCCAAGCTTTTGTACCACCGCGGCAGCAGCGCGCATGTCTTCGATGCGCGAGTTGGTGCACGAACCGATGAAGACCTTGTCGACCTTGATGGCGGACATCGGCGTGTTGGCCTCGAGTCCCATGTAGACCAGCGCGCGCTCGATGCCGGCGCGGCGGTGTTCGTCCGGTTCACCGGCCGGATCGGGCACGCGGCCGTTGATGGTGGTGACCATTTCCGGCGAGGTGCCCCAGGTGACCATGGGTTCGATGTCCGCAGCCTGCAGGGTGATGGTGTCGTCAAACACGGCGCCTTCGTCCGAATGCAGGGTATGCCAGTAGCTGACCGCCTGATCCCACTCGGCGCCGCTCGGCGCGTAGCGCCGGCCTTTGAGATACTCCTCGGTATTCTGGTCATAGGCCACCATGCCGGCGCGTGCGCCGGCTTCAATGGCCATGTTGCACAGGGTCATGCGCGCCTCGATCGACAGGGCGCGGATGGCCGAGCCGGTGAACTCGATGGCATAACCCGTGCCGCCGGCGGTGCCGATCTTGCGGATGATGGCCAGCGCAATGTCCTTGGCGGTCACGCCCGCAGGCAGGTCGCCAGCCACTTCAATGCGCATGGTTTTTGATTTGCTTTGCAGCAGGCACTGCGTGGCCATGACATGCTCGACCTCGGAGGTGCCGATGCCGTGTGCCAGGCAGGCGAGCGCACCGTGCGTCGAGGTGTGGGAATCACCGCACACCACCGTCATGCCGGGCAGCGTCGTGCCCTGCTCGGGTCCGATGACGTGGACGATGCCCTGATCCTTGTTGAGAAACGGGAAATACACCAGCGCGCCAAAGGCGGCGATATTCTTGTCGAGCGTGACGATCTGTTCCTTGGACACCTCATCGACGATGCCGTCCATGCCGCGCTCCCAGCCCGAGGTCGTGGTGTTGTGGTCGGCCGTGGCCACCACCGAACCGGCGCGCCACAGCGGCCGGTTGGCCAGTCGCAGGCCCTCAAAGGCTTGCGGGCTGGTCACTTCGTGCACCAGGTGACGGTCAATGTAAAGGAGGGCGGTACCGTCGGTTTCAGACGATACAACGTGGCTTTCCCAAAGTTTGTCGTAGAGTGTTTTGGACATGTTCGGTGGTCTCTTGGCTATCGGATGCAGGGCCTTCCCGTGCAGGGGAGAGATTTTACGCTGGAACGGGCCACGATGGGTGTTGGCCCGCTGGAAGGCCGACCTCAGCTTGTGCTATCGTTACCGTTCATATGGGTAAATCCCCAGGAGAACTCCGCATGAGCGCACCTTCTGAAGTCCTGATCGAGAAAATCAGCCAATTGCCGCCGCAGCGTCTGGCCGAAGTCGAAGATTTCGTTGATTTTCTGCGTGCGCGCATTGAGGACGAGCGATTTGTCGGCGCTGCATCGAAAATGTCCGAAGCGAGTTTTGCCGCTGTTTGGGATAACGATGAGGACGCAGTCTACGATCAATAGCGGTCATGGCGAACCTCCTTCGCACCATGGGTGTACTTGGCGTGGCAGATCGTGTTGCATTGCGTGGAATCATCGCGGCCGTTTTTTGATAGATCGCATTGCGGAGCGCATCCGGTATGGCTCGCAATTTGGTGTCACTGAGGCGCACTGCCGGCAGGTATTACAATGTGGTCTTGTCCACCCTGCATCCGCCCGCCAATGAAATCCGGATTCACCACTCAAGTCCTGCACCTCGACCGCCGTTCGCCGATCGAACACAACGCCGTTCAGAAGCCGATGCATCAGGCTGTGGCCTTTGGCTACAGCGATGCTGCCGATCTGGAGCGCGCCTTTCAGGGCACGCTGGCCGGTTATACCTATGGCCGTCAGGGCAACCCGACCAGCGCCGCGCTGGAAGACAAGGTCACTCTGATGGAGCAGGGCGTGGCGACCGTCAGCTTCGCCACCGGCATGGCGGCCATCGGCGCGATTTTCAGCGTGCTGCTGCGCGCCGGCGATCATGTGGTGTCGAGCGTGTTTTTGTTCGGCAATACCAACAGCATGTTCGATACCCTGCAGCGCCTCGGTATTGAAATCAGCTTTGTGGATGCCACCGAC
>CANJOT010000098.1 GCA_947475815.1 Burkholderiales bacterium
CCGGACCCGAGCGCATCGAGGCCGGCTGGTGGGATGATGCGCTCGCCACGCGTGATTATTTCATTGCCGAAAACCGTGCCGGGCAATTGCTCTGGGTGTATGCCGAGCGTCAGGTGTTGGGCAAGGACGCGGTCTGGTATCTGCAGGGCCTGTTCGGTTGAAACCCCATGCCCGAACCGCGCCGATCCCTGCCGCCTTATGCGGAACTGCATTGCATCAGTAACTTCAGTTTTCTGCGCGGCGCCTCACATGCCGAAGAACTGATCGAGCGCGCCGCTGCGCTGGAATACAGTGCCCTGGCGATTACCGACGAATGTTCGCTGGCCGGCATCGTGCGGGCTCATGAACAGGCCAAAAAACACGCTTTCAAACTGCTCATCGGCAGTGAGTTCCGGCTCACCGACGGGCCGGCGCTGGTCCTGCTGGCGACCGACCGCGGCGCTTATGGCAACCTGTCCGAACTGATTACCCTGGCGCGTCGGCGCGCGCCCAAGGGCAGCTACCAGTTGAGCCAGGCCGACTTCAACACCAATGCCGACGCCCCCCATCTCAACAGCATGCCCGGCTGCCTTGCCTTGTTGCTGCCGCGACAGGATGACGATGAACATACCCTGCGCACGCACGCCGCCTGGCTGGCCGAGACCTTCCCGGGCCGTTGCTGGATCGCCGTTGAACTGCTGCATCGTCTGGATGACGATCTGCTGCAGGAGCGCCTGCGCCGTGCTTCGCTGTACAGCGGCGTGCCGCTGGTGGCCGCCGGTGATGTGCACATGCACGTGCGTTCACGCAAACCCCTGCAGGACACACTCACCGCCATTCGCCTGAACCAGCCGTTGGCCGAGTGCGGTTTGTCGCTGCAACCGAATGCCGAACGTCATCTGCGTGCACGCCTGCGTCTGGCGCGTCTCTACCCACGGGTTTGGCTCGAGCAGACCGTGGCGATTGCCCAGCGCTGCGAGTTCTCGCTCGATGAGTTGCGTTATGAATATCCAGAGGAGGTGGTGCCGGCCGGGGAAACCCATGCCGGTTATCTGCGCCGCATGGTGTTTGAAGGCGCGGCGCGCCGCTATCCAGAGGGCATGACAGCGGCCGTGCAGGCCCAGGTGGAACATGAACTCGCGCTGATCGCCGAACTGCATTACGAAGCGTATTTTTTGACCGTGTTTGACATCGTGCGTTTTGCGCGCGAACGCGCCATCCTGTGCCAGGGACGCGGTTCGGCGGCCAACTCGGCGGTCTGTTATTGCCTGCACATCACCGAGGTCGACCCGGCGCGCGGCAATCTGCTGTTTGAACGCTTCATTTCGCGTGAGCGGCGCGAGCCGCCTGACATCGATGTGGACTTCGAACATCAGCGCCGCGAGGAAGTGATCCAGTACATTTATGCCCGTTACGGCCGCAGCCGCGCTGCGCTCGCGGCCACCGTCATCAGCTATCGGCCGCGCTCGGCGATCCGCGATGTTGGCCGCGCGCTGGGCCTCGATGCGCAACGCATCAACCTGCTGTCCTCCTCGCACGCCTGGTGGGACGGCAAAGGCATCCAGACCGAACGCCTGCTCGAAAACGGCTTTGACCCCGACAGCCCGGTGATCGAAAAACTCACCAGCCTGGTGGCCAGCTTGTTGGGTTGCCCACGCCACCTGTCGCAGCACGTCGGTGGTTTTGTCATCGCCCGCGGACAACTGGCGCGTCTGGTGCCGATTGAAAACGCCGCCATGGCCGAGCGCAGCGTCATTCAGTGGGACAAGGACGACCTGCAGGCGCTCGGCCTGATGAAGGTCGATGTGCTGGCGCTGGGCATGTTGTCGGCCATCCGGCGCACGCTTGATCTGATTAGCGCGCGGCTTGGCCGGCCGTTTGCCATGCAGGACATTCCCGCCGAAGACCCGGCGACCTACGAAAGCATCGCCCGCGCCGATACCGTGGGGGTGTTCCAGATTGAATCGCGCGCGCAGATGAGCATGTTGCCGCGCCTCAAGCCCGCCTGTTTTTATGATCTGGTCATCGAAGTGGCGATCGTGCGCCCCGGCCCCATTCAGGGCGGCATGGTGCATCCCTATCTGCGTCGCCGCCAGGGGCTCGAGCCGGTGCTCTATCCGGGAGAGGGTGTGCGCCATGCGCTCGAGCGCACCCTCGGCGTGCCGATTTTTCAGGAGCAGGTGATGCAAATCGCCATGCTGGCTGCCGGCTTCACACCGGGCGAGGCCGATCAGCTGCGCCGTTCCATGGCCGCCTGGAAACGCAAGGGTGGCCTTGGGCCGTTTCATGCGCGCATCATCGAAGGCATGACCGCGCGGGGCTATGAGCTGGAGTTTGCCGAACAGATTTTCCGGCAGATCGAAGGCTTCGGCGAATACGGTTTTCCGGAAAGCCATGCCGCCAGTTTTGCCCTGCTGGTGTATGTCTCGGCCTGGCTGAAACGTCATGAACCGGCGGCTTTTTTGTGCGCCATGCTCAACAGCCAGCCGCTCGGGTTTTATTCATCCTCGCAGCTGGTGCAGGATGCGCGCCGGCATGGGGTGGTGGTATTGCCGGTCGACATTGCCTGCAGCGCGGTGGAATGCTGCATCGAGGGGGCTGCCGTGCGCCTTGGTTTCAACATGGTCAAGGGGCTCGGCCAGGCGCCGGCCGAACGATTGGTGGCCGCGCGCGCGCAAACACCGTTTGCCGGTCTGCACGAACTGGCGCAACGCGCCCGCCTTGACGCCGGTGATCTTGATCGTCTCGCTGCCGCCAATGCGCTGGCCAGTCTGGCGGGCCACCGGCGCGAGGCGCGCTGGGCGGTGGCCGGCCTGAATCACGAAAAACAGTCGCTGCGCGGCCTGATGCGTGCCGCGCCCGTGCAGGAAGAACGGCTCGTGCTGCCACCGGCACCGGAGGGCCGCGAGCTGATCGCCGATTACGCCAGCCTCGGCCTGACCCTGGGCCGTCATCCGCTGGCCTTGTTGCGCCCGCGCCTGGTCGCCCGGCGACTGTTGTCTGCTGCCCAGTTGCAGGCTTTGGCCGATGGCCGGCTGGCGCGCACCTGCGGCATCGTCACCATGCGCCAGCGCCCGGGCACGGCCAAGGGCACGATGTTCGTGACGCTCGAGGACGAAACCGGCTGCACCAATGTGATCTGCTGGCCGGCGCTGGTCGAGCGGCAGCGGCGCGAACTGCTCGGCGCGCGCCTGCTGACCGTGTATGGCGCCTGGCAGCGCGAGGGTCAGGTCACCCATCTGGTGGCGCAATACCTGATCGACGACACGGCCTTGCTGGGTGAGTTGGCCGTTGAGAGCCGCGATTTTCATTAAGGTCCGGAGGCCGGTGCCGGAAAATTTATTTGGCAAAGGCGGGAGACTTTTTCCTTTTCCGGTTACGTAACCGGTCTGGCGCAATCACTTTCAGAAGGCATCAACACCCATGTCCGATCCTGTCCGACCTGTCACTACGCCCCGTCTGGTGCTGCCGGTGACCCCTTCGGCGACACTGCCGGGGGCGCCGTCCACTGTCACCATCGCCGTGCTGCGGCCCCGCGAACTGAGCCGACGTGGCAAGGATGCCTTGATGCATGCGCAGGCCATGGACCGGGCCCTGCCGGCAGGCCTGCAGTTGTCTCTCAATCCGGCAGCGCCGGAAAAAAATCTGTCCGCGGCGCGCAGAGCACTGAACATCACTCTCGCTGGCCTGAACCCAAGGAAGTCACCATGACCATCAGCACTTTCGAACAACTGGTTCAATGCGTGTATCAGCATCTGGAGGTGCGTGCACCCGAAGCCCTGCCGGACGACGATGAGCCCCTGCATGGTCTGGAATTCAACCACCACGGCATGGAGGTCAAACTGATCGAGGCCGACGAGGGCACCAGCCCCCGCGTGCTGGTGTTTTGTGTGTTTGGTGCGCTGCCTGCCGAGTTTGAACTGGAGGGCCTGCGCAAGCTGATGGAGATCAATCTGTTTCTCGGCAATGAGGGCAACACCGTATTTGGCCGGGATGCCGAAAGTGGCGAGGTCAATTTCCGCTTCGAACAGCAGTTGGCCCGTATCGATCTGAATGACTTCATCCATTCCCTCGATCAACTGGCCGCCCAGGCTGCTGAATGGCGTGGCAATTTCTATCTCAACGATGATGACGAAGTCGCCGAGATGGGCGCTTTTCAGTTTGCCTGATCGGCCAGTTGTCTGTGTGCCGCGGCGATGCCGGCGGCGGTGGTGGGATAACGCAGGACCAGTCCGAGTTCGCTCAGGCGGCGGTTGTCGAGACGCCGTGATTCACTCATGAACGACAACAACTGCGGCGATACGCGCGCTGCCACGTCGCTGCGCGGCAGGCGTTGTGGTTTGGGCAACTGAAACGCGGTCGCGACCTGGTCAAAATAATCGGCCATCTTCAACTCACTATCATCACTGCCGTGATAAATGCGCTGCGGCCCGGCATGCAGCATGGCCGCGACGACGATGCGTGCCAGATCGTCGGCGTGAATGTGATTGGTGTAAACATCATCGTGTTCATCGAGCGCCGGTGTGCCGGCGGCCAGGCGTGCCAGTGGCAGGCGGTCGGCTGCATAGATGCCTGGGGCACGCACGATGGCTACGCGTACCTGTTGCTGGCGGCCCCAGCGGCGCAGGGTCTGTTCGGCATCGACGCGCCGCAGGGCGCGCGCGTTGTGCGGCGCGACGCGCCGGGTTTCATCAATCAGCGCGCCTTGACAATCGCCATACACGCCGCTGGTGCTCACATACGTCAGTGAGCGTGGCTGGCCCAGCCGTGGCAGCAGGGTGCGCATGCGTTCATCGCGGCTGCCGTGGTTTTGTGGCGGCGCAAGGTGCAGCACATGATCGGCTAGACCGGCTAGGCGGTAAAGGGATGCAGCATCATCCAGATCGCCCGCCACCGGCACTGCGCCGGCAGCGCGCAGCCGGCCAGCACGGGCTGGATCGCGGATCAGAGCGAACACGCGGTAGCGGCTGTGCAGCAAATCGACGATGCGCAGGCCCACATCACCACAGCCAACGATTAAGATGCGGGGGTGGGCGAAGGGTCCCGTGCCTTGCCCGGTGCCTGCCGTGTTTGCCACATTCCGTGGCGTTTGGTCCGATTTCTCTTTCATAGCGATCCAGTATGCCATTTTCTGTCACCGTACAGCCCAGCGGGCACCAGTTTGAGGTGGACGACCATGAGACCGTGCTGGTGGCCGCCCTGCGTGCCGGCGTCGGTCTGCCCTATGGGTGCAAGAACGGTGCCTGCGGCAGTTGCAAGGGCAAGGTTCTGCACGGTGAGATCGAGCAGGGCGCGCACACTGAACAGGCGCTCGGGCCGAGCGAACTGGCGCAGGGCGCAGCACTGTTTTGCTGCGCGAAGGCGCGCTCCGATCTGGTCATCGAATGCCGCGAGGTCAAGGGCGCAGCCGATCTGCAGGTGCGCAAGCTGCCTTGCCGGATTGCCGCCCTGGAGCCGGTTGCTCCGGACGTGGTCGTCATGCGTCTGCAACTGCCGGCCAACGAACGCCTGCAATACATCGCCGGGCAATACCTCGAATTCATGCTCAAGGACGGTCAGCGGCGCAGTTATTCCATGGCCAGCGCACCCGCCACGAGCGATCAGGTCGAACTGCACCTGCGGCATATGCCCGGGGGGGTGTTCACCGACGCCGTGTTTGGGGTCGCCGAAAAACCCCTCAAGCTGCGCGACATTCTGCGATTCGAAGGACCCTTTGGCACGTTCCTGCTGCAGGAAGACAGCTTCCGGCCCGTGGTGTTTGTCGTCAGTGGCACCGGCTTCGCGCCAGTCAAGGCCATCATCGAGGACGTCATCGCCAAGAAAATGAGCCTGCCCATGACCCTGTATTGGGGCGGCCGGCGTCCGCAGGACCTGTACATGGCCGAGCTGGCCAGAAGCTGGGAAGCGGTGTTGCCGGCTTTTCGTTTTGTGCCGGTGATTTCCGATGCCCTGCCCGAGGATGAGTGGGTCGGCCGCAGCGGTTTTGTGCATCGCGCCGTGATGGACGATTTCCCCGACCTGTCGCGGCATCAGGTGTATGCCTGCGGTGCGCCCGTCATGGTGGAGTCGGCGCGGCGCGATTTTACCGAGGGTTGTGGATTGCCCGAGGCCGAATTTTTTTCCGACGCCTTTACCACCAGTGCCGATCTGGCCCGGGCGGTGGCATGAGTTTCCTGCTCATTCCCCGAGGTAGGCCTCGCGCACGCGTGCATCGCTGAGCAGGTCGCTGGCCAGTCCGCTCATGCTGACCAGGCCGGATTCCATCACATAAGCCCGGTGCGCGGCCTGCAGGGCCAGGCGCGCATTCTGCTCGACCAGCAGAATGGGTGTGCCTTGCGCGGAGATGTCGCGCACCACTTCAAACACCTTGTCGACCATGATGGGCGACAGGCCCATTGAGGGTTCATCGAGCAGCAGCAGTTTGGGCCGGCTCATCAGGGCGCGCGCCATGGCGAGCATCTGCTGTTCGCCGCCCGACATCGTGCCGGCCAGTTGTCGGGCGCGTTCCCGGAGCCGCGGAAATAAATCAAACATGCGCTCGATGTCGCTGGCGATGCCACCCTTGTCGTGGCGCACATAAGCGCCCATCTGCAGGTTCTCGAGGATGGTCATGCGTGCAAACACCCCCCGCCCCTCCGGCACCATCGCCAGACCACGGTGCAGCAGCCGGTGTGCTGGCAGTCCGGCGATGTCTTCACCCTGGTAACACACGCTGCCGCGCCACGGCAACAGGCCGGTAATGGCCTTGAGCGTGCTGGTCTTGCCGGCACCATTGGCGCCGATCAGGGTGACCAGTTCACCCGGCGCCACTTCCAGGTCGATTCCCTTGACCGCCTGAATTCCACCATAGGCGACGTGCAGACTGCTGATTTTCAGGACCGGCGCGGCGTGTTTCATGTCGTGCCCCCGGTGCCCAGATACGCTTCAATCACCGCCGTATCTTTTTGCACGACTGCCGGCGTACCCTGGGCGATCACCTTGCCGTAATCGAGCACGGTCACCTGATTGCACAGCCCCATCACCAGTTTGACGTCGTGTTCGATCAACAGGATGGTGTGTCCATCGTTGCGGATATGGTCAAGCAGCCCGCGCAGGTTCTGTTTTTCGGTGGCGTTCATGCCCGCGGCCGGTTCATCGAGGGCAAGCAGCCTGGGTTCGGTGGCCAGCGCGCGGGCAATCTCGAGACGGCGCTGGTCGCCATACGACAGGGTCCGGGCGCGGGCGTGCGCGTAACGGGCCACGCCGACATACTCCAGCAATTCCAGGGCACGGCTGCGGATGGCGGCTTCCTCGCGGCGCGCGCCAGGCGTGCGCAGCACCGCACCGAGCACGCCTGTGCGGGTGCGCACATGCCGGCCGACCATGACATTTTCGAGTGCCGTCATTTCGTCAAACAGGCGGATGTTCTGAAAGGTGCGGGCGATGCCGGCGCGCGCCACTTCGTGGGGGGCGTGTGGCGAGTAGGGCCGGCCCTCCAGAAAAAAGCGGCCCGCGTCGGCCTGATAGAGACCGGTGATGACGTTGAAAAGGGTCGTTTTGCCGGCCCCGTTCGGACCGATCAGGCCGTAAATGACGCCGCGCGGGATGGTCATGCCGACGTCCTGCAGCGCCTGCAGGCCACCAAACTGTTTGCTCACGCCCTCAATGTGCAGCAGGCCGTTGTCGATGCCGCTCATGCGTTCTCCGCCACACTGGCGTGGCCGTGTTCCGGCGCCGGCCACAAGCCTGCTGGCCGGTACAACATGACGCCCACCATGGCCAGACCGTAGAGCAGCGACCGGATGACTTCGGCATCGACCAGCACCGCGCCAAACAGCTGCTGCTGCAAGGGCACCACCAGATGACGCAGCATTTCCGGAAAGCCCGCCAGCAACAGGCCGCCGAGCACCACGCCGGGGATGTGGCCCATGCCGCCCAGCACCACCATGGCCAGCACGACGATCGATTCCATCAGGCCAAACGACTCCGGGCTGACAAAACCCTGAAAGGCGGCAAACATCGCACCCGACACGCCACCAAAACTCGCCCCCATGGCAAACGCCAGCAGCTTGATGTTGCGCGTGTTGATGCCCATCGCCCTGGCGGCAATCTCGTCTTCGCGGATCGCCACCCAGGCGCGGCCGATGCGCGAGTCCTGCAGACGCACGCAAAAAAATATCACCAGCAGCGCCAGTGCCAGAAACAGGTAGTAATACAGGTGCACCGAAGTGAATTCGATGCCGAAGAGCAACTGTGTCTGCGAGAGGGACACATCGCCGAACTTCACCGGGTCGATGTGGTTGATGCCCTGCGGTCCGTTGGTCAGATTGACCGGGGCGCTCAGGTTGTTGAGAAAAATGCGGATGATCTCGCCAAAACCGAGGGTGACGATGGCCAGATAATCGCCGCGCAGACGCAGCGTCGGCGCGCCCAGCACGATGCCAAACAGCGCGGCCACCATGGCACCCAGCGGCACGATGATCCACACCGGCAGGTGAATGCCGTTTTGCGCGACCTCTGGTCCGAACCAGGCCACCAGGTTTGCGCCCAGAGCCGGATAATTTTCGACAAAGGACTCCAGCACCGTCACCATCTGCGGCGAGGCGAGCAGGGCGGCGACGTAAGCGCCGACGGCATAAAACGCGATGTAACCCAGATCAAGCAGGCCGGCAAACCCGACGACGATGTTCAGGCCGAGCGCCAGCATGATGTAGAGCAGGGCAAAGTCGAGGATGCGTACCCAGGCCGCGCCGGCCAGTCCGGCGACAAAAGGCAGGGCGATCAGGGCCACGGCAATCAGAATCATGCCGCCCCAGACGCGGGTTTTCGAGTGCCGTGCCGGGTTCATGTTCAGGCCCGATCGGCGACGCGTTCGCCCATGATGCCGGCCGGGCGCAGGGTGAGCACGGCGATGAGCACGATGAAGGCGAAGATGTCCTGATAGTTGCTGCCGAAAAAGCCGTCGGTCAGGTCGCCAATGTAACCCGCACCCAGGCTTTCGATGATGCCCAGCAACAGGCCGCCGACCATGGCGCCGTAGATGTTGCCGATGCCCCCGAGGACTGCCGCCGTGAAAGCCTTCAGGCCCGGGATGAATCCCATGTAGAAATGCGCCACCGAATAATTGGCCGCCACCATCACGCCGGCCACCGCCGCCAGCGCCGCGCCCAGGGCGAAGGTGGCGACGATCACCGAGTTGGCATTGACCCCCATGAGTGCGGCGATGCGCGGGTTTTCAGCCGTGGCGCGCATGGCCCGGCCCAGACGGGTTTTTTCCACCAGTACCACCAGACCCATCATCATCACCCCAGCCACCACCAGAATCAGCAACTGCGTGCGTGTGATGACGGCCCCGGCGATGTCTATCGGCTCGCCCGGTATCAGCGAGGGAAAGACGTGATAGCTGCGGCCGAAGATGATCATCGCCATGGTCTGCAGGATGATCGATACGCCGATGGCCGTGATCAGCGGTGCGAGCCGGGGCGCATTGCGCAGCGGCCGGTAGGCAATGCGTTCAATGGCCATGCTCAGGGCCATGCACAGCAGGATGGCGGCAATGATGCCGATCACCAGAATCACCGGCCCAGGCAGGCCTGGCGCCACGGACTGCACGCCGGTCACCACCGTGAGCGCCGTCAGGGCGCCGACCATCAGGATATCGCCATGGGCGAAGTTGATCAGGTTGAGAATGCCGTACACCATGGTGTAGCCAAGTGCCACCAGAGCATAGATGCTGCCCAGTATCAATCCGTTGAGGATTTGCTGGATGAAGATTTCCATGCGGCTCCAATGGGTGTGTTTGCACGTAGCCTAACCGACGCAGGTCCCTGATTGCAAGAATTGCGCCCGCTTATTGCGCCTGCTGATTGAGCCTGCTGATTGAGCCTGCGGTGCTGCGGATTCAATCGGACTCCCTGATGGCAGGTGTTTCCCTGCTGGCGATTCGCGGGCGATTGGTGTAACTTAAGTTGTCCACGGTATGGCTCGGTTGCCAGCCCGGCGTGGACGCACAATCGATCACAGCACGCACCGCGGGTGCGTTCAACATGGAGAAGCTTGCGATGAAGATTCAACACAAGGGAGTGTTTCTGGCGCTGCTGGCGGTCATGGCTGCCGCGCCCGCCATGGCGCAGGAAACCGTTATCAGGATCGGTCACGTCGCCCCGATCACCGGCAATATTGCCCACCTCGGCAAAGACAACGAAAACGGTGCCCGTCTGGCCATCGAGGAGTTGAATGCCAAGGGATTGACCATTGGCGGCAAGAAAGCCAAGTTCGAACTTGTGGCCGAAGACGATGCCGCCGACCCGAAGCAGGGCACGGCTGCAGCGCAAAAGCTGGTCGACGCCAAGGTCAACGGTGTGATCGGCCATCTCAACTCGGGCACCACCATCCCCGCTTCGCGTCTGTACTCCGAAGCCGGCATTCCGCAGATTTCGCCCTCGGCCACCAACCCGACCTATACCAAGTAGGGCTACAAAACTGCCTTCCGTGTGGTCGCCAACGATGGTCAGCTTGGCGGCACGCTCGGCAAGTATGCCGTCGCCACCCTCAAGGCCAAGACGGTCGCCATCATTCATGACAAATCCGCCTATGGCGAAGGCGTGGCCGACGAGTTTCGCAAGTCTGCAGTCAAGTCCGGCGCCAAGGTCGTGGCACGCGAATTCACCACCAATACCGCCACTGACTTCCAGGCCATCCTGACCTCCATCAAGGGCAAGAAACCAGACGTCGTGTTTTATGGTGGCATGGATGCTCAGGCCGGCCCGCTGCTGCGTCAGATGAAACAGCTGGGCATCACCGCCAAGGTCATGGGTGGTGACGGCATCTGCACGGCCGAGTTGATCAAGCTGGCCGGTGATGCCGTCGGTGATGGTCAGGTGGTCTGCGCTGAAGCCGGTGGCGTCACTGCCTCGGGCCAGAAAGCCATGGACACCTTTCGCGAAAAATACAAAAAGCGCTTTAACATCGACGTCAACCTGTACGCCCCGTACGTGTATGACGCCGTCATGGTGATGGCCGATGCCATGAAAAAAGCCAATTCCGCCGAGCCTGCCAAATACCTGCCGGTCTTGGCGAAAACCAGCTACAACGGCGTGACCGGCAAGATCGTCTTTGATGCGCGCGGCGACATCAAGGACGGTGCACTCACCCTGTACACCTACAAGGGTGGCGAGCGCAAGCAGATTGCCGTGGTCAAATAAGCGAGCATGAAGCCAATGAAAAAAGCCCCGGAATCCGGGGCTTTTTTCGTGATACGCCAGCGTGGCAGGCCGCGCCTGAATTACTTCTGCGAGAGCACCCACTTGACCAGCTTGGCGGCTTCGTCGGCATTGACCTGAGGGTTGGCCGGCATGACACTGCCCGGGCCCCAGGCGCCGCCGCCACCTTCGCGGACCTTCTTGATCAGGCGTGCTTCGGCGCCCTTGTCTTTGGCGTATTTGGCGGCGACGTCCTTGTAGGACGGGCCGACGAGTTTTTTGTCGGTGGCGTGACAGGCCAGACAGTTTTTGGCCTTGGCCAGTTCGGCGTTGGCGTGTGCCGCGCCGGTAACGCCCAGACTCAGGGATGCGGCAATCAAAAGGCTGCTCAATTTCATGGGTTTCTCCGGTAGGTAATCGATCAACGTTCAAAAAGTCTGGTGGTTGACAATCCGGCAGCCGCCGGATTGAAATGCACATTTTGGCTCGCGCCGCTTCGCGTGTATATTCGTAGAGCGCCTTCTATCTTGAGCCTTCTAATCTGGAGTACGGCATGTTCTTTCTCGGTGTAGGCATCGTACTGTTGCTCATGAAATACTTTGAGATCGGGCCGGTGGCTTCCTGGTCCTGGTTCATCATATTGGCCCCATTCTTGGCCGCCATCATCTGGTGGGAAATGATCGTGCCGGCGCTGGGCATCAGGCAGAAATCGGGTGAGGACGTTGCGGAACAGGCCAAGAAGGAACGCATCAGAAAGCAGTTGAACAAACGCTAGCCACCCCGCTGGCCACCCCGCTGGCCACCCGCTTCGCGGCCGGCCAGCGAAGCGGTCTCACAGACCGGCGTCGGTCACCGCGCCCTTGCTGGCCGTCGAGACCAGCTTGCTGAACTTGGCCAGCACGCCGCGCGTGTAACGCGGTTTGGGCTGTTTCCAGTTGGCCTGGCGCCGCGCCAGCTCGGCATCGTCGATGTTCAGTTGCAGCAGCAGCAGATGCGCGTCGATGGTGATCGAATCACCTTCCTCGATCATGGCGATGTTGCCGCCGACGAACGCTTCAGGGGCGACGTGGCCCACCACCATGCCCCAGGTGCCACCCGAAAAACGACCATCGGTGATCAACCCGACCGAGTCGCCCAGGCCCTGGCCGATCAGCGCCGCGGTGGGTGCCAGCATTTCGCGCATGCCCGGCCCACCCTTGGGGCCTTCGTAGCGGATGACAATCACGTCGCCCGGTACGATGCGGCGATTCATGATGGCGTCCATGGCCGCGTCTTCCGAATCAAACACGCGTGCCGGTCCGGTGATGACCGGGTTTTTCAGGCCGGTGATCTTGGCCACGCAACCTTCGGGCGACAGATTGCCCTTGAGGATGGCAAGGTGGCCCTGTTTGTAGACCGCCCGGTCGATCGGCATGATGACGTCCTGATCGGCGCGCGGCGCATCGGGCACGCTGGCCAGTTCTTCGGCGATGGTCTTGCCGGTGATGGTCAGGCAGTCGCCGTGCAGCAGGCCGGCATTGAGCAGGATTTTCATGACCTGCGGCACGCCGCCGGCCTGGTGCAGGTCGGTCGCGACATACTC
>CANJOT010000099.1 GCA_947475815.1 Burkholderiales bacterium
AAAGTAAAAAGACCGCCGAATTTAATTACGAAGGCTTGGCCGATAGTGCCTTGATGATCTTATTCATTTTATCGAACTCGTTGTTCAAGGCCCGGCGTGTCTCGACGGGACTGCCGGTTCGCGAAACAATACCCTGAAATGCGAAGCGATCCTTGACAGCCTTGCTGTCCTGCGCGTGGAGAATATCGGCGCTGAGCCTATTCAGAATCGCTTGTGGCACTCCGACGGGCAAAAGAATGTAAAAAGAGGCATCCATATCAAGGTCTGGATATCCAGCTTCAGCCATCGTTGGCACCTCAGGCAGCAAGCTATTGCGCTGTGCACCAGTCACGCCAAGAATGCGCACCCTGCCGTCCTTGACCACTGGAACCGCTGATGCCAATGTAGTAAACCAGACGTGCACTCGGCCGGCAAGCATGTCGACCTGCGCATCAGTGGTGCTTTTGTACGGCACAGCAACGATATTCACCGAAGCGGTGCTCTTGAGCATCTCACCAAGGAACTGCGGAAGTCCACCGCCAATGCTCGAGTAGTTGTATTCACCTGGCCGCTTACGCGCACCTTCGACTAATTCCTTGAGCGACTTTGCTGGAAAGTCGTTAGGTACTCCCAGCACATAAGGGACGGTACCGGTCAGCGCCACGGCATCAAAATCTTTTTGCAAGTTCGAACGCGGGGGAGCGGTAATCTGGGTGACGATGCCACTTGAACTCGTGATCAGCAGTGTGTACCCGTCTGGCTTCGCCAGAGCCGCGAAGTCCTGCCCGATCTTGCCGGAGGCGCCTGCGCGATTTTCAATGATAACGGACTGTCCAAGGCTGGCAGTGAGTTGCTGGGCGATTTCCCGCGCGATAATATCAATACCAGAACCCGGTCCATAGGGCACGACAATGGTGATCGGTCGAACAGGATACGATTGAGCGAGCGCATCAAAAGCGGCGAAGAGAACTACCGCAGCGTACATGCGTACCAATCGGTAGATCGGACGTTCCATTGTAGTATTTGTCATCGCTCCGCCTTGAGAATTACCACCGTGATCTGAACTGCACTGGATCGTTTCAACGGGCTAAAAATTCAATTAAACGGGTCTGTTGAGTGCCGTTTAGTAACGGTCTGCATCTTGTCTTGTAAGGCAGGATTTGATATCTCACTACTGTGTTTTCATGTAGGCTATAGGAAATGCATCAAATGTCAAGCGCAAATGGCTAGGGCCGAAGGCTGATTCCGAACATCACTGGGTCTTCATACCTAACCTGTATTGGTCTTCAACAGCACAAAACCAATTGGAGCAATTATGAGCAATCCTACTTTGGAAACACAATACGATGTGTTTTGGCCACGAGGATCTCGTCGACAGCGTGGCTTGAAACTTGCACCCCGGCTCGGGTCGCTGCAAGGCAAACGAGTGGGGCTGGTGTGGGACTACCTGTTTCGGGGCGACGAAGTGTATAGGGTGCTTATGGAAGGCCTGAAGGCGCGGTTTCCGGATATTGAATTTATTAACTGGGAAGTGTTTGGAAATTTGCACGGCAGCGATGAACGCCGCCTGATTGCTGAACTACCCGGTAGACTCAAGGAATTAAAAGTGGACGCCGTTATCTCGGCGATGGCTGCTTGAGGTAGCTGTACTCCCGCCGTGTTGCGGGCCAGTGCAGTATGTGAAGCCGCGGGGATACCCAGTGTGTCGCTTGTGGCCGAAGGATTTTTCAGCCAGGCGCGAGCCACATCAATAGGTCTTGGGCTGCCCAATATTGCCTGTGCGCTGATACCTGGGCATCCTGGGGTGCAATCCGAGGCGGTCCTGCGTGCCAATTTGCTCGCGGTTACGCTTGATAAGGTTATCGAAGGATTGACTAAGACGGCAGCTGCCGCAGGCGCTGGAGCGGAACCTGACCCGACGGTGCCAGTATACCGGGGAGACTTTACCTCAATCAATGCCCTGTATATCGAAAAAGAATGGAGCGATGGTCTGCCGATTGTACCGCCGACGCGCGACCGGATCGAGGCATTCTTGCGGCATACCCATCGATCCGCGGACGATACGCTTGGGGTTTTGCTGCCGGACAATCGAGCCGCGACGATTTGGAGCATTGCCGTCAATGGTGTGATGGCTGGTTGCCGGCCCGAGTACATGCCTATTCTGGTTGCGCTGGTCGAGGCCATGGCCGACCCGGTCTATGGTGTTGAACATAGCGGTAATACGCCTGGGTCCGACACCCTAATCATACTTAATGGGCCAATTACAAAGACCTTGGGATTTAACTATACCCAAGGTGTCATGCGTGATGGGTTTCAGGCCAATACGAGCATCGGCAGGTTTTGGCGTCTATACCTGCGCAACGTGGCCGGATTCTTGCCGAACAAGACAGACAAGGCAACGTTTGGCAACACCTGGCGCGTCGTCGTGCCCGAGAACGAAGATGTGTTGGCTGAATTGGGCTGGCCTTCGATTGCTGTCGACCAAGGCTTCAAGTCTACAGACGACACTGTGACGATCTCGCGTTACGCCGGCGGGGGCGTATCTTCATCGGTTTCTGGAAGCACGCCGGAAGAAATACTGCCCTACATTGCGGATGCGCTGGTACGACAGCATTCTTGGCATCTTACCTTCGTTATGGGTGTTGGTTATGGAACAATCCGGCCGCTTGCGATGATGTCGCCAATTGTTGCGCGAACAATCGCGCAGGCCGGATGGAGTAAGCGCGATGTGCAACAGTTCTTTTTCGAGCATGCCCGTATGAAAGCCTGGGAAATGGAACGCATGCTCAGGGATTGGGGAGGGAAGCCCATCTGGAACCTGACCGAGGAGGCCGCGAAAGGTAATATTCCGCGCGACGTCTATGCGTGTTCCGAAGATCCTGATCGACTGGTGCCTATCGCTTGGCAACCTGAGCATTTTATGCTTGCAGTAACCGGCGATCCTCTGCGGCCAAGTGCGTATGCCTTTGGCCACAACGGCCAATTGGGTTTTCCGGTTACCAAGAAAATAGTAACCACCCCAAGGTGACCCATTGTTGGTATCTTCGTCCACAGTCGCCGGTGACCCAGAGCTAGAAGTTTTCTCAACAGGAGTTCTTTGAAATACTTTGTCCTGACGATGCCATGGTCAAGGAACTCCTTTTGCGCTTTAACGAGACCGGATCGACTGGCCGGGTTGGTCACGGGTTCTTGACAAGAAAATCGATCGGCAGGACAATCGTCACAGCAGTATTTTCCATTGTAAATATTGCTTCTACAGCCTGCCGGCAAGGCGAATCAGGGACGATCATTTTCTTGCAAGCGCCCGTCCGCGCCACTCGCCAGTCAGAATCATCGCGTATTCAATAAGAAATGGCTTCGGCGGGATCGAGGTTGCGCCGCTTGCCTGTCAAGACGAGGAGACTTCCATGCCGTTTCTGTATCGATTTCCCATGATGCGTTGCCTGATGCTTGCCGTAGCCCTGCTCGGGTCAATATCGGCCGCGTCGGCGCAAACGTGGCCCGACCGACCGGTGCGCATTGTCATTCCGTTCGCCGCGGGCGCTGTGACCGACGTGGTGGCACGCCTGCTCGCCGATCGCCTGACACAACGTGTGGGCAAGACCTTCTACATCGAAAACCGTCCGGGCGCCAATGCCATCGTCGGCGCTGAAGTGGTCGCCAAGGCGACGCCCGATGGCTATACCCTGCTCATGGCAGGGAGTTCTACCCATACGGTCAATCCGAACCTGTTCAAGTCCTTGCCCTACGATTCGCTCAAGGATTTCACCGAGGCGGTTTACTTCGGCGGCGTGCGTTACTACCTCGTTGTTGCGCCCAACAACCCGGCGCGTACGGTCCAGGAATTGCTGACCCACGCGAAGGCTAATCCGGGCAAGCTCAACTACGGCGCTGGCAATTCCACCTCGCTGCTGGCCACCGAGTTGTTCAAGCTCAACACCGGAACCGACTTTGCCCAGATCAACTACAAAAGCAACCTCAATGCCGCCACCGACATCATGGCCGGCGTCATCCAGATTGCCTTTCTCGACGTTGGCGTGGCCAACTCGATGCTCAAGAGCGGTCAGTTGCGCGGACTGGCCTACACTGGACTGAACCGTTCGGCGAATTTCCCGCAGATTCCGACCTTCGGCGAAGCGGGCTTCACCGAGTTACAAAAAATTGCCGGCTGGTTCGGACTGTGGTTCCCGGCCAATACGCCGCGCCCGATCGTCGAGCGTTTTAATCGCGAGGTCAACGCGGTGCGTGATCAACCCGACTTCCAGCAGCGGCTCACCGAATTCGGCATCAGTCTTGAGGGTGCAGGTTCATCGCCCGACGATTTCGCCAAATTTGTACGCGAGGACCTTGCGCGTTGGGCGCGGGTCGTCAAAGAAGCCAAGATTCCGCCCCAATGAGGGCGGTGCTGTCCGAACATGACGGAGGCTGACATGAGCAACAAAGTGATCGTGATGCACCCGGGGGTCGAACGGCAGGCACCATCGACCCGCTCGAAACAGGCGCTGCTTCCCTCTCTGAATCGGCCAGCGTCGCGCGACCCACTGCGCGGTAGCGTGCGTGCGACGCGTCTCATGACATTGGCTGGCGCACGGATCGCGGTCATCGACAACAGCAAGCTCAATAGCGACGGCTTTCTTGATGGACTCGAGGGCCGCCTGCGCGAACAGCACGGAGCCGGTGCGATTCATCGCTGGCGCAAGGGTAACTCGGGACGTGGCGCGGCGTTTCTTGACGAGGTGCTGGCGTGGCAACCCGATCTCGTTCTCAACGGTATCGGTGATTGAGGTGCCTGTACGTCGTGGAGTGTCCATGACGCGTACACCCTGGAGCAACAAGGCATACCGACTGTGACCTTTATCACAACGGCGTTTCGTACCTTGGGCGAGGGACGGTTGAGGACTCTAGGCATGCTCGACATGCCTCTGGTTTTCTTGCCGCATCCGACTGCCGTATTAAAGCCGGCACAGGTCGAAGAACTGGCCGGCGAATATTTTGGGGACGTGTTGCGGCACGCCCTGGTTGCGCCAGCATCCTGAATGCCGGCAACCTGCAACGATGGAGAGCGGCATGAGCACGTCCAATGATGGTGATTACGAAGTCCTCTGGCCGCGCGGCAGCAGGCATGTGCAGCGCTCTGCGCTGGCGCCGCGCCTTGACACGCTCAACGGCAAGACGATTGCGCAACTGTGGGATTTTCTGTTCCATGGCGACAAGGTCTTCGCCATTCTCGAAGCCGCGCTGCGCGAGCGTTATCCGACGGCGCGTTTCATCAACTGGCGCGAATTCGGCAATACCCACGGCAACGATGAACGGGCTATGGTGGCTGCATTGCCGGCGCGGCTCAAGGCCCTGGGCGTTGATGCCGTTATTTCCGGGATGGCCTGCTGAGGTAGTTGCACGCCCGCCGTGTTGCGGGCCAGTGTAGCGTGTGAAAAAGCGGGCATTCCCTCCGCATCGCTGACCTGCCAGGGATTCGTCCGGCAATTCAGTGCGACCTCGAAGGGCCTGGGCATGCCCGACATTCCGAGCGCTACGGTGCCTGGCCATCCCCTCATGCAGAGTCCCGAGGAACTCGAGCGCAATATCCTCTCGGTAACGCTCGATGAAGTGGTGGCCAACCTGACGCTCACCCCCGCAAGCGCCCGCGACAACGAAGAACCGGGCCCACGCGACATCGTCTTTCGCGGCGGCTTTACCGAGGTGAATGCCCATTTTGTCGCGCGCCAATGGAGCGACGGCCTGCCGATCGTGCCGCCGACGCGCGAACGCGTCGCGGCATTCCTGTCGTTTACGACACGCGATCCGGATGAAGTGCTCGGCATCCTGCTCCCGGACCAGCGCGCGGCGACGGTCTGGAATGTTGCCGTCAACGGTGTCATGGCGGGCTGCCGTCCCGAGTACATGCCGATTCTGCTTGCGCTGGTCGAGGCCATGGCCGACCCAGCCTATGGGGTGGAGCACAGCGGCAATACGCCCGGCGGCGAAACCCTGATCATGCTTAATGGCCCGATCATCGGAGAACTGGGCTTTAACTGCGAGCAGGGTGTGCTGCGCGACGGCTTTTTACCGAACACATCGATCGGCCGCTTCTGGCGTCTTTATCTGCGCAATGTCGCGGGCTTCCTGCTACACCAGACCGACAAGGCCACCTTCGGCAACACCTGGCGCGTGGTGATGGCGGAAAACGAAGCAGTGCTGCGCGCCATCGGCTGGCCTGCGATTAACGTCGACATGGGTTTCGCGGCCGGCACCAATACCGTGACGGTGGCGCGTTACACCGGCGGCAATCTGCTGGCCTCGGTCACGGGCAGCGATCCGCAAACGATGCTGCCCTACCTTGCGCTGGGAGTGCGCCAGCAGGTCAGCTGGCACGTCATGTTTACCTTGGGTATGCAGTCGGGCTCATTGCGGCCCCTGATCCTGCTGAGCCCGATTCTCGCCAGAACCATTGCGGCGGCAGGCTGGTCCAAACGGGACGTGCAGGATTATCTGTTCGAGCATGTGCGCATGCCGGCGTGGGAATTCGAGCGCCAGTTGCGCGACTGGAATCCGAAGCCGGTCTGGAACCTCGCCGAGGAAGTCGCGCTCGGTCACCTGCCGGCCGTGTTTCATGTCAGCGACGATCCGCAGCGGCTCGTACCCCTGGTGTGGAAGCCCGAGGATTACATGATCGCCGTGACCGGCGACCCGGATCGCAACAACGCCTACGTGTTCGCACACAACGGTGTACTCGGCTTTCCGACGACCAAAAACATCGACCTGCCCGCCGATTGGGCCAGCCGGTTGCCGCGTACCTGAGCCACCCTCCTATCGTGCCACCCCTCCACCCAAGCCAACCGCCGCCGACCATGCGCCACGCCGATCCTCATGTAGATGCCGATGCCAGCGATGTGGCCGGCTTGCAGTCTCTTGCCCTCACGCTTGATGCCGACGCCGATGACGATGCCGTGCAGGACTACTTCGAGGCGCAGGGCTGGACCGATGGCCTGCCGATCGTGGCGCCGACACCGGCACGGGTCCAGAGCATGATTGACGGCAGTGGCCTGGCGGGCACAACGCCGGTGGCGCAGATTGCGCCGGCCAATGTCATGGCCACGGTCGAAAAAGTGGCCATCAATGCCGTCATGGCCGGCTGCCGGCCGGTGTATATGCCGGTGATCCTGGCTGCGCTGCGGGCGCTGGCTAAGCCGGACTTCAACCTCGCCGGCTTTCAGGCGACCACCCATCCCGGCGCTCCGCTGTTGTGGATCAACGGTCCGATCCGCCAGCGCATCGGACTGAACTGCGGCACCAACGTATTTGGCCAGGGCACACGCGCCAATGCGAGCATCGGCCGCGCACTGCGTCTGGTCATGACCAACATCGGCGAGGGTATTCCCGGCAAGAGCGATTTCTCGACGCACGGCAGTCCCTGCAAATTTTCCTACTGCGCAGGAGAGAACGAAGAAAAGAGTCCGTGGCCCCCGTTGCATGTCGACCACGGCTGGAATGCGCAGCAGAGCACGGTGATGGTGTTCGCCGCCGACGGTCCGCACAACGTCAACGACCACGGCAGCCAAAGCGCAGACGATCTGTTGACGACCATCGCCGATGTCATGAACACGGTGGGCAGCAACAACATCTACCTGGGCGGTGAAGTGGTGCTGGTGTGCTCGCCTGAGCACGCGCAATTGCTGGCGCTCGAAGGCATGAGCAAGGACGACGTACGAAATGCTCTGTTCGAGCGTCTGCGTGTTGACCTGTCGCGCGTGTCGGCCGGCAATCGCAAGCGGTTTGCTACCATTAGGGCGGCCTTTGATGCCACCCCCGGAACAGTCTCGATTCCTTACTTCGACGATCCGGCGCAGATCATCATTCTCGTGGCAGGTGGCCCCGGCCGGCATTCGCTGGTGATCCCTGGCTTTGGCATCTCGATGGCCGCGATGGAGCCCATCGACCCCCCGCAGGGTTGATCGCGGCGACCACCGTGCACCGCCCCGGTGGCCCCTAGGACACGATCCGGGCCGAACCGATCAAGCTGGTTTATCATCAAGATAAAAACCGTCCCTGGGCATACCGTCAGGAAAATTTAAATGCGACCAGAGCGTCAAGGCCGATCACTGACAGCGCGTTAGTCAAGCGAACGGAGATTGAATTCTTGCCGGGTGTGAGTCCTCAGAACTAATAAAACATAGCTGGAAGGTTTCCCACCATGATGTCATTGAAATACGTTGTTCTGGCCGCAGTGCTGGGCTTACTCGGACTGGGGGGCGTGGCTCTGCCCTGGTATTCGTCCCGCACGCTGGATGCCGAGCTCAAAGCTTTTGCAGAGGCTTCGCGTAAGGGTGATTTGGTGGTGAGCAAGCTCGCGAATCAACCTGGGCTGTACAAGTCGACCGGGATGATCGAGTTCCAATTCAGGGACAGTTGTGAAGCAGGGACAAGTCAAGTCCCTTCCAGCTTTTCAGTCGAATACACGGTCAGTCACCTGCCTTCGACCGGCGGCGTGCTGCAGTTTGAATGGTCTGTGCTGCCGCAGGGCACCACGGCTGTAGCCATTGAGAAGGTCATCGGCCCCGGCATGAAACTCAATGGTAGCGGGACGCTGGGTTATGGCGGCCTGGTCAAGGCCGAAATGGATGTGCCTGAGCTGAACTTCTCCAATAACGGTGTGACGTTTCAGATCACGCCGTCCAAGGGTTCGCTGGCGGCCGACACCCGCGCAGCACAGTTTGTCTGGAACCTGAGTCGTGTGGTGGCGCGAGGCAAGGGCGATGCCCTGGACATGAAAGGTCTGAGCCTGAACATGGATCTGAAAGACCGGAATCTGGGAACCGGCACCATGTCCTTGGCGATTGAGGGCATCAGCACCGCCTCGCTGTCCATGCAGGGTCTGCTGGTACGCAGCGAAACCATTGAATCCAAAGACCGGCTCAGTTCCAAGATCAGCGAATCCATGAAAGTGTTTAAAGTCATGGGCGAGACCTACAGTGATCTGGCCCTGGAGGCCAACATCGGAGGATTGCATGCGCCCAGCGTACGCTCACTCGTGGAAATCGGCAGGGCGAGTTGCGGCTTTCGCAATATGACAATCGATGAATCACAGCAGGTTCGCAAAGCCGTAGAGACCCTGCTGACCAGCGGAATGTCAATCGGTATCCCGGCGCTCCAAGGCAGCGGAGAAGGCGGCCAGGTCAGTGGCAACCTGATGGTGGAACTGCTGCCGGCCAGCGACGGCAAGATTGCATTGCAAAAATACCTGCGCTCTTCCGGCCAGATTACGATCATGGGTACGTTGTTGAAGCCCGAGCAAATCGACATGGCGCTGGCCAGCGGTTTTGTTGAAAAAATTCCCGGCGGTATAAAGTCCGCTTTCAGCTATCAGGACGGCCTGCTCAAAGTCAGCGACAAGACGCTCGACGCAGGCATGGTGAAAAGCACCCTGGCAGAAGCGGATAGGGCGATAGAGGGCGTTTTGCGCTCCAAAGGGGCTATTGCCCCGGCTGCAACGGAAGAAGTGCAGGAAGACGAAAGAAAGTAGCCCGCAACACCGCCGCCGAGTTGCTTCACGGGCGCCCAACCGGTGGCGTGCGCGTCTTGCACGTCCATGAGGATCATGGCATATCTAGGGTGATGAGCGCAGCGGACGTAAAAGAGCTTGCTACGCAGGGTTTTGAGCAAACCATAAGTTCCACTGAAGAACTGGTAATATCACTCAGAGGCGAAGAAAAAAATGGGGGAGAGTGGTCAAAAAAAGGGCCTACGGGGGGACTAAGAATATTGCGCCGCTATAAAATATAGAAGAAATTTTGAGTAATTCGGATTTCCGGCGAGATGCGATGCGAATTTAAAGAGCAATTTTTCGCAACCATAAATAGGTTGATAACCACATATTCGCCATCCCCTTTGAACTTCAATTACCGGTCGGTCAAACGCCATGGAGACTATTGATGTCATCACTTAAAATACGCCGTCTTTCTTATGCTTTGGGTGGGGAAATAACGGGAATTGATCTGCGAGAAGAATTGGACGCTCAAGATGTTGCTGAGATTCGCGCAGCCTGGGCTGACCTGGGCATTCTTTTGGTACGAGGTCAAGAACTCACGCCAGCGCAGCACATTGCCTTTAGCCGCCGCCTGGGCGCGCTTGATGACCACTCTGCTCTTTATAAGTATCGACACCCTGACTACCCGGAAATATTTCTCATCTCCGATAAAATAAAGGCCGATGGTATGGTCTTCGAAACCAGCAAGACAGGGCTGCGATGGCATTCCGATTTGTCATACACACTGCGCCCTGCTATGGGTTCTCTCCTTTATTGCGTAGAGATTGCAGAGGTTGGTGGAAACACTGAGTTCACAAACTGCTACATGGCATATGAAACACTTTCGGATTCTTTTAAGAAATTAATTGAACCACTAAGGGCTATACACGATATTAGATCAGGGTTGCAAGCCACTGAGAACGTGCGTAATCCGGAAAGTACTGCGGCGTTAAAGAAGCTAAATCCTCCAGTTGTTCATCCGATTGTTTTTTTGCATCCCGAAACGAAGCGAAAAGCGATTTATGTCAGTGAACATTCTTCCACACGAATCGTAGGAATGTCGTTAGAGGAAAGCAACGCCATTCTGCAGTTTCTTTTTCGTCACTCTGTAAGACCTGAATTTACCTATCGACATCAATGGCGTCCAAATGATCTTGTGATGTGGGACAACCGCTGTGTGATGCACAAGGCCTTAATGGATCGTTTGCCAGGGACTGTGCGCCATATGCACAGGACCACAATTCTTGGTGAACAGCGGGGCGAACTTTTCTCTGAGGAACTGCAATGAAAAATATTTGCGCAGTGGTTAAGAAGCACTTTCAAATTGTTGCATTTTTGCTTGGCAGTATTGGCATACTTCTGATCGGTCCAGCAAAAGCAGACACGTTTCCTGACCGACCTATTCAATTCATTGTTCCGGTCGCACCTGGCGGCTTTTCGGACGTGCTGGCGCGTGTCACCAGCCAATACGTGTCAGCCTCGATAGGCAAGCCCGTTGTGGTGATCAATATGCCGGCGGGAGGAGGGATTCAAGCCGCTGCGCGGGTAGCGCAATCTCCGGCGGACGGCTACACGATTATGCTTGGTATCCCGGGGACGCATGTCATGAACATTGGCCTTCGGCCAAAGCTTCAATACAAGGCATCTGATTTTGATTCAGTAGTACTTCTGTCCAAGACGCCGAACGTCCTGGTCCACAGCCCGACTGTACGGTTCGACTCAGTTGAAGGCCTCATGCGATATGTAAAAGAGAATCCGGGAAAAATATTCTACGGCTCTACAGGCATGGGCGGTACGCCACACTTGGCCATGGAACTCTGGAAAGAGCAGGCTGGCTTAGCAATGACGCATGTCCCTTATGCTGGGAGTGCGTTGGCGCTGACCGCCCTCATTCGTGGTGACGTACAGATAATGATCGACAATCTGGTATTTCAAGCGCCGCATATTAAGGCCGGAAAGTCCAAAGCCCTTGCAGTATTGACCCCCGTTCGCAGTCAGATAATGCCTGAGATTCCAACAATGGCGGAGAAGGCACTACCAGGATTTACCGCTGAAACTTGGTTCGGTATATTTGCAGCGGCAGGCACACCGCGTCCTATCGTTGAAAGACTTGCTGAAGAGTTCAGCAAAGCCCTGAAACTTCCAGAAGTCGCAGCAGCGCTTGCCGGAGCTGAACTCATTGGGGGTACGCCAAGCCAGTTCGATAGTTATTTGGATGGGGAACGAAAAAAATGGCTACCTCTCATAGAACGTGCCGGTATCCGCGCGGAATAGTTATTTCGCGCCGCCATTCATTGAGGAGAAATCGGTAATGCTTAGTCATGAAGCTGGTGAAGGCAGCAAGAGTTTGAGAGGCCAAGTGAGCGATGCGGAATGGGCTGTTCGAAAAGACCTGGCTGCGTGCTATAGACTCCTCAATCGATTTGGCATGACGGATTTGATATTCAATCATATCAGCGCCATCGTTCCTGACAGCAACCATATTTTGATCAACGCTTATGGGCTGCTTTACGATGAAATTACAGCATCCAATCTGTACAAAATTGATTTGAATGGGCAAGTGGTTCTCGAGCCAGCCAACTGCAAAATGGGCGTTAATTATGGCGGGCAGAGTATTCATACTGCAATCCATAGATCTAGAAAGGACGCGTTTTGTATTATTCATACGCACACCCGCGCTGGTATGGCGCTGTCAGCCATGGATCAGGGGTTATTGCCCTTAACCCAGCACGCGCTGCGCTTTTATAATCAAATTGGCTATCACGACTACGGCGGCGTGGATTTTGGTACGCAGGCAGAGGCGCAGCTGGCGGTTGATCTTGGAGGCCACGATGCACTTATTATGCGAAATCATGGATTGCTGGTCTGCGGTCCGACAATCGCAGAGGCTTTTGATAACATGTATACGCTGGAAATTGCCTGTAAAGTGCAAGTTGATGTTATGCAATCAAGTGTAGGCATGAAGCTACCGGCAGAGAGTGTTTGGGAAAAAACTGCGATCGGCCTTCAACGTCATAAGCCTGTCAGGGCGGAGAAGGTGTGGGCCGCGCTTATTAGAAAGCTCGATCTTGAGGAGCCAAGTTACTCAACATAAATGGACTGA
>CANJOT010000100.1 GCA_947475815.1 Burkholderiales bacterium
GCCTTGAGCATCAGGCCGTGCGAGGTATTGTTGATGTCTTCCGACGTGCAGGCAAAGTGGATGAATTCGGCGGTTGCCGCCAGTTCGGCGGCGATGTCTGCCGGTGCGGCAGCGAACTGTTCCTTGAGCCAGTATTCCACGGCCTTGACGTCGTGATTGGTGACGGCTTCGATGGCCTTGATGCGCGCCGCGTCGGACTCGCTGAAATTGCTCACCAGCGCGCGGATGGTCTGTTCAGCGGCAGCCGAGAACGGTTTGATTTCGGCGAAGCCGGCGCGTGTGAGCGCGAGCAGCCAGACGACCTCGACCTGGACGCGGTAACGCATGAAGCCGGCCTCGGAGAGCAGGGGCCGCAGGGCCGCTGTCTTGCTGGCATAACGGCCATCGAGCGGCGACAGGGCGGACAGTGGCGAGAGCGTCGAAGACAGGTTGGAAGCGGGGCTGGACATGCGGGCAGACTCGAAAAATGGGTGGCGGAGGCGCTGTGCCCCGGGAAACCGGTGTCAGGTCTGAAGATGCCGAAAAACTGGCAAACAGCGGACCCGCCGGCTCGTCAAGGAACAATTTTAGCATCCGGCCACTTCGACACCGGATTGCAACGTCACCGGACTGCCGCACCGGTTGGCCGAAATGCAGCCGGGGGCCGATGATATACTTGACTGCTTCATATCGGCTGTACCGTAAATTCCAATGAAATTGATCGCATCGCTGGCCAGTCCCTTTGCACGCAAGGTGCGTATTGTCATGGCCGAGAAGAAAGTCGATTTCCATCTTCAGCTCGACAATGTCTGGGGGGAAGGCAGCACCATCTCCCAGTTCAATCCTCTGGGCAAAGTGCCCTGTCTGATCATGGAAGACGGCGGCGCGATGTTCGACTCGCGCGTTATCGTTGAATACCTTGATACCCTTACGCCGGTAGGAAAACTGATCCCGCAGGGCGGCCGCGAGCGCGCCGAGGTCAAGTGCTGGGAAGCGCTGGCGGACGGCCTGCTTGATGCCGCCGTGCTCATGCGCCTGGAAAACACCCAGCGCAGCGCCGGGGAGCGCAGCCCGGCATGGGTGGAGCGCCAGGCCGGCAAGGTCAGGAGCGCCATTCGTGCCATGTCAACCGGCTTGGGTGAGCATCCTTACTGCACCGGCAACTACTTCACTCTCGCCGATGTCGCCGTCGGCTGCGCGCTGCACTGGCTCGATTTCCGTTTCCCCGAAATCGGCTGGCGAGGCGATCACACCAGGCTTGCGCGTCTTGCCGACAAACTGGCCGAGCGGCCCTCCTTTCGGGACACGATGCCGCAGTAAGTCAGGCAGCTGGAGCCCGTCCTCAGTCGCCGGGCGCGAAGCGGTCGCTGCGCGCTCTGGTCCACCAGGCCGCGTGCACCGGGTGTTCAAGCCGCCCCTGCAGCAGACTTCCCGGCGTGACAAACTTCAGAACACCCGACAGCGGCTCGACTGCATCGTCGGCAACGCGTCGCACGATGTGGTGGGCGCGCACCTCGCCAGGATGGGACAGGCCGGCCGCGCCGAGCAGTTCACCCAGTGCTTCGAGCGTCTTGTGATGAAAGTTGTAAACCCGCTCGGCCTTGTCGGGGACGACCAGCGCGCGCTGGCGCAGGGCATCCTGCGTCGCTACCCCGGTCGGACAGGTACCAGTGTGGCAGGTCTGCGCCTGCAGGCAGCCGAGCGCGAACATGAAGCCGCGCGCCGAATTGCACCAGTCCGCGCCGAGAGCGCAGCAGCGTGCGATGTCAAACGCGCTGACGATTTTGCCCGAGGCGCCCAGGCGCACCTGATCGCGCAGGTTCAGACCGACCAGGGTGTTATGCACCAGCAACAGGCCTTCACGCAGGGGCGATCCAACGTGATCGGTGAACTCGACCGGTGCCGCGCCGGTGCCGCCTTCGCCGCCATCGACCACAATGAAATCGGGCGTAATGCCCGTTTCGAGCATCGCCTTGGCGATGCCAAAAAACTCCCACGGATGGCCGATGCATAGTTTGAAACCGACCGGTTTGCCAGCCGACAGCAGGCGCAGCCGGGCGACAAACTGCAGCAGGCCAATGGGCGTGTCAAAGGCCGTATGCCGCGATGGTGAAACACAATCGACCCACGCTGTCACACCGCGTGCCTCGGCAATTTCCTGTGTCACCTTGGGACCGGGCAGCACGCCGCCATGTCCCGGTTTGGCGCCCTGCGAGAGTTTGATTTCGATCATGCGCACCTGCGGATCGCAGGCAGCGGCGACAAAACGGTCTTCGGAAAAACTGCCGTCGTCATTGCGGCAGCCAAAATAGCCCGAGCCGATCTCCCAGATCAGGTCGCCGCCGAACACGCGATGATGCCGGCTGATGCTGCCTTCCCCGGTGTCATGGGCGAAGCCGCCCTTTTTTGCACCCTTGTTGAGCGCCATGATGGCATTGGCCGACAGGGCGCCAAAACTCATTGCTGACACATTGAAAACGGAGATTGCGTAAGGCTGTGTCACGCCATCCTTGAGTTGCGGCTGCGTGCCACGCGTTTGACCAACCATGACGCGAAAATTCGGGTCCTCGATATGCACCGGCGCGATCGAATGATTGAGCCATTCATAGCCGGTTTGGTAGACATTTTTTTGCGTGCCGAAGGGCCTGGTTTCGAGCGCCAGCTTGGCGCGCTGGTAGACGAGTGAGCGTTGATTGCGCGAGAAAGGCTGGGCCTCAATATCGCTTTCGATCAGGTACTGGCGGATCTCCGGGCGGACATATTCAAACAGGAAACGCACATGCGCCAGGATCGGATAGTTGCGCAGGACCGCATGGCGGGTTTGCAGCATGTCCCAGATGCCCAGTGCGCTCAGGCCGGTGAACACCAGCAGCGGCAAGAAGAAGCGTTCATGGAACGCCAGACCGATGACACAGAAGGCGGAGAGCAGGGTGCAGGCCACCAGCGCGTAATAGCGGGTAGGAATGATGAATTGCATGAGGTCTCCGCGATGGCCGGGTGGCGTGCTGCCATTAAGCCTAAGGAAACCGTGGGGCGCAACTGTTAGTTGATGCCGCTTACCGGCGGTTAGCACCCATCATGGCACGATCATGGGACGATCACGCTGCAATCACGCCGCGATCAATCCGCCGCCGAGACAGACCTCGCCGTCGTACACGACCGCGGACTGGCCCGGCGTGACGGCCCATTGTGGCGTCTGAAAATGCAGCGCGAACTGGTCGGGCTGCGCGCCGTTGTGGGCCAGCAGGCAGGCGGCATCGGCCTGCCGGTAGCGGGTCTTGGCGGCATACGGTCCGGCGGGCGGGGGCGCGCCGGCGATCCAACTGGCGCTGTCGGCCCGCAGGTCTTCCGACAGCAGCCACGGATGTTCGTGGCCCTGCACGACGTAGAGCGTATTGGTGGACAGATCCTTGCGCGCCGCGAACCAGGGCTCGCTGGTGCCAGCGTCGCTTTGCAAACCGCGGATGCCGCCGATGCCGATGCCCTTGCGCTGCCCGAGGGTATAAAACGCCAGGCCAACATGCTGGCCGACGATGCGGCCCTGATCGGTCTTGATCGGTCCCGGCTCAGTCGGCAGATAACGGTTCAGGAATTCGCGGAACGGCCGCTCACCGATAAAGCAGATGCCGGTGGAATCTTTTTTCGCGGCATTGTGCAGGCCGATCTGCGCGGCCAGCCTGCGCACTTCGGTCTTGGGCATCTCGCCCAGCGGAAACAGGGTGCGTGACAACTGCGCCTGGTTAAGGCGATGCAGGAAGTAACTCTGATCCTTGCTGCCATCGAAGGCCTTGAGCAGTTCGAAGCGGCCTTGCCGTTCGCGCACGCGCGCGTAATGCCCGGTCGCAATGCGCTCGGCGCCCAGGCGCATGGCATGATCGAGAAAGGCCTTGAACTTGATTTCGGCGTTGCACAGCACATCGGGATTGGGCGTGCGGCCGGCGCTGTATTCGCGCAGGAATTCGGCAAACACACGGTCCTTGTATTCGGCGGAAAAATTGACGGCCTCGATGTCGATGCCAATGACATCGGCGACCGATGTCGCGTCCAGCAGGTCCTGACGCGTCGAGCAATATTCATCATCGTCGTCATCTTCCCAGTTTTTCATGAACAGGCCGATGACTTCATGCCCTTGCTGTTTGAGCAACCAGGCCGCAACCGAGGAATCAACCCCGCCCGACATGCCGACGACGATGCGGCGTTTTGGGCCTGTGAGTGTGCTCATTGCGGGTGCAGGGCGCCTAGCGCCGACGGATGGGTGTAGAGCGTATCGAGACGCACTGCGATCTTGCCGGCGGCATGGTCTTCAATGCATTGCAGGACCAGCGGGCTGCGATGGCGGTCGGACGACGCGCGCACTTCGCTCAGTGTCATCCACAGAGTGCGCACGATGCCGGTATCCAGACTGCGGCCCGCGATCGGCGCGCCGGCCCTGCCGACAAACGCAAAGCGCAGGTAGGTGACTGGCTGTCCGGTCGACGTGGAGAGGGATGTGGCCAGATAGGCGCCCTGCAGTCCGGTCGGTGTGAACACGCGTGCGCTCTCCTCGAGCGCTTCGCGTACCGCCGCCTGCACCAGGCTCTCATGGGGCTCGAGATGGCCGGCGGGTTGGTTCAGACGCAGGCCGTCGCGCGTGTGTTCCTCGACCATGAGGTAGCGATCGCCCTCGGTGATCAGGGCGGCAACGGTCACTTCGGGCTTCCAGATTTCGTTCATGGAGTTCATTTTACGGGAAAGGGCAGGGACGCTTGTGCTAACATTCTGCGCTGATGGATCCAGTGTTCGATCCTGTCTTGGATCAAGCGCGCAAAGCAAACGCTGGACATCATTTTTGGATTGCGCTTTTGGATTTTTTTCGAAGGTCCGTCTCACCAGGAGAAGCGGATGATAATAGGAATTCCAAGGGAGGGTCGCAGCGCTGAAGGCATGACGCCTGAAACGCGTGTTGCAGCGACCCCTGAAACCATAAAAAAACTCGTTGCTGCCAAACATCAGGTGGTGGTTGAAGCGGGTGCCGGCATATCAAGCAGCATTACCGATGAAGCCTTCGTGGCCGCCGGTGCCAGTATCGGAACGGCCGCTCAGGCCTTCGGCGCTGAATGCGTGCTCAAGGTGCGAGCGCCGCGTCCGGATGAGCTTACCTTGATGCGAACGGGAAGCGTACTCGTTGGCATGCTCGACCGTTTTGATGCCCCGGGGCTCGAACGGCTCGCCACCGCCGGCCTGACCTCCTTTGCCCTCGAAGCCGCGCCACGTACCACGCGCGCGCAAAGCATGGATGTGTTGTCCTCACAGGCCAATATTGCCGGCTACAAGGCGGTGATTCTCGCCGCGAACGTGTATCAGCGATTCATGCCCATGCTCATGACTGCGGCGGGTACCGTCAAGGCGGCGCGCGTGATCATCATGGGCGCCGGTGTTGCCGGCCTGCAGGCGATCGCTACGGCCAAGCGCCTCGGCGCGGTCATCGAAGCATCCGACGTGCGTCCGGCGGTCAAGGAACAGGTCGAGTCGCTCGGCGCCAAGTTCATTGACGTGCCCTTCGAGACCGACGAAGAGCGCGAGATTGCCCAGGGTGTCGGGGGTTACGCCCGACCCATGCCGGCCAGCTGGATGACGCGTCAGTCCGCCCTGGTGGCCGAGCGTGTCAGACAGGCCGACATCGTCATTACCACGGCGCTCATCCCCGGCCGCAAGGCGCCGGTGCTGATTACCGAAGAGATGGTCAAGTCGATGAAGCCCGGTTCGGTCATCGTTGACCTCGCCGTTGAACAGGGCGGCAACTGTCCGCTCTCGGAAAACGGCAAGACCGTCACCAAACACGGCGTGCACATCATCGGCGAGCCGAATCTGGCGGCCATGGTAGCTGCTGACGCCTCGGCCCTGTATGCGCGCAATGTCATCGACTTCCTCAAGCTGATTTTCGACAAGGAAGCGCAACTGGTCATCAATCTCGAAGACGACATCGTCGCCGCCTGTCTGATGACACGCGATGGCCAGGTCGCGAAGAAAGGATAGTCATGATCGATCCAACCATCCAGAACCTCACCATATTCGTGCTGGCCATTTTCGTTGGTTACCATGTGGTATGGAATGTCACGCCGGCCCTGCACACGCCGCTCATGTCGGTCACCAACGCGGTGTCGGGCATCATTATCGTTGGCGCCATGCTGCAGACGGTCGACGTCGACGGTCCGATCACGCTCACCAGCGTGCTCGGCGCGCTGGCGGTGCTGCTCGCCTCGATCAACATCTTCGGCGGCTTCCTGGTGACCCAGCGCATGCTCGAGATGTTCAAGAAAAAAGAGCGGAAGGCCTGATCCCATGACATCCAATCTCGCCAATATCACGGCCATTGCCTACCTCATTTCGGCGGTCCTGTTCATTCTTGCCCTCAAGGGTTTGTCCTCGCCGGTGACGGCGCGTCAGGGCAACATGTACGGCATGATCGGCATGCTCCTCGCCGTGGTTGCCACGCTGTTCGTGGCGCAAAAGCCGGTGTTGTGGATGATCGGCGGTGCCATCCTCATCGGCGCGGTTATCGGCGCCACCGCTGCGAAGCGCGTGCAGATGACCAAGATGCCCGAGCTGGTCGCGCTGATGCACTCGCTGGTCGGCCTGTCGGCGGTGCTGATTGCGATTGCGGCCATCTTCAATACCGGCGAGCAGCATACCGGCGCTCAGAAGATCGAGCTGTTCATCGGGGCCTTCATCGGTGCCATCACGTTCACTGCTTCGGTGATCGCGTATGGCAAGCTGTCCGGTCGGGTGTCGGGCCAGCCGGTGTCGTTCGCCGGCCAGCATGCCCTCAATCTGGCGCTGGGCATTTCCATGCTCGGGTTTGGCATTGCCTACTTCATCACCGGGGCCAGTGCGGCCTTTCTGGCCATGGTGGCGGTGGCACTGGTGCTCGGCGTGACGCTGATCATTCCGATCGGCGGCGCCGACATGCCGGTGGTCGTGTCGATGCTCAACAGCTACTCGGGATGGGCGGCGGCCGGCATCGGCTTCACGCTCAACAACCCGGTGCTGATCATTGCCGGTTCGTGTGTCGGCAGTTCGGGTGCGATTCTGTCCTACATCATGTGCAAGGCCATGAACCGCTCCATCATCGCCGTGCTACTCGGCGGTTTTGGCGCCGAGACCGGTAGCGCTGCGCAGGGTGATGGCACGGCCAAGCCTTACAAGTCGGGCAGCGCCGAAGATGCGGCCTTTCTCATGACCAATGCTGAAACCGTGGTGATCGTGCCCGGTTACGGTCTGGCCGTGGCACGTGCCCAGCATGCCCTCAAGGAGCTGACGCAAAAACTCACCGAGCATGGCGTCAGCGTCAAGTACGCCATCCATCCCGTGGCCGGGCGCATGCCGGGCCACATGAATGTGCTGCTCGCTGAGGCCGAAGTGCCTTATGAGCAGGTGTTCGAGATGGAAGACATCAACAGCGACTTCGGTCAGGTCGATGTGGTGCTGGTGCTGGGCGCCAACGACGTGGTCAACCCGGCGGCCAAAGATCCGAAGTCGTCGATTGCCGGCATGCCGATTCTCGAGGTCTACAAGGCCAAGACGGTGATCGTCAACAAACGTTCGATGGCGGCCGGTTATGCGGGCCTGGACAACGAGTTGTTCTACATGGATAAAACCATGATGGTGTTCGGTGATGCCAAGAAGGTCATTGAAGACATGATCAAGGCCGTCGATTAAGAGCCCGACCAGAAGCGCGCCTGGAACCCCGGCTCCAGGCGCTGCTACGCTGCCCTGCATCCAGCCCACAGCAGTGAGCCAGCAGCAGCGATGCAGCAGGAATGAGGCAGCAGGAATGAGGCAGAATGAGTGAGATGAAAACCGTGCCCATCGCCGGGCGCAGCCTGTGGACCCGCGACGATTTTTCGGCTGGCGACTGGATCAACCACTTGCACGCCAGTGACATTGCCGATCTTGAGGCAGCACTTGCCGGGGTCAAGGCACGTGGCCTGGGTTGTGGCGACTTTGATCGCAATGCGTTTCCCCTGCCCGTGTTTGGCCAGCGTCTGGCCAGCATGCGCGAAGAACTCATTCATGGCCGCGGTTTTGCCCTGCTGCGCGGCCTGCCCGTCGAGCGGCTGAGTCTGGCCGACATCGAAACCATCTACTGGGGCATCGGCACCCATCTGGGTACGGCCATCACCCAGAATGATCAGGGCGACGTGCTCACCCATGTGACCATGCACCTGAGTGAGCCGGGTCAGCTGGCCGCAAGGGGTTATCAGGACCGTCGTTATCAGGAGCCGCACAACGACCGCGCCGATCTGGTGGGCCTGTTGTGCGTGCGCACCGCCAGATCCGGCGGCGCGAGCTCGATCGTCAACTCGGCTTCGCTCTACAACGACATTCTGCGCAATCATCCCGAATACCTGCCGGTGTTTTACCGCGGGTTTCGTTTGCATCGCGGCGGCACGGTAGTGACCGATGAACCAGTCAAGGTGTTCAGTTATTTCATGGGCAAGGTGTATGTCTGGTTCTCGTCGCGCAACATTGAGCGTGCCGTGGCCCAGGAAGGGCCGCTCACTGCCATTGAACAGGCGGCCTTCGATTATCTGAGCGCCATCGCCATGAAGCCGCAGTACCGGCTGGACATGGAGCTGCAGCCTGGCGACATCCAGTTTGTCAGCAACTACACCGTGCTGCACAGCCGCACGGCCTACGAGGATTTTGAGGAGCGCGAACGCTGGCGTCTGCTGCTGCGTTTGTGGCTCAATCTGGAAGACCAGCCGCTGGAGCCGGCGTTTGCCAAATTCACGCGCCGCACGGTCTATCCGGACAGGCCGCTGGCCGGCGCCTGAGGCGCGCTCAGGACTTGCGTTTGCCGCCGATCAGGCCGGCGAGCCAGGTGTTCATGGTGCTAAAACCATCAAGGATGGCCAGTGCCATTGTGGTGATCCTGCCTTCTTTTTCTTTCTCGACGCTAAAGTCGGGTTCGAGTCCGAGGCCATCGGCTTGCGGGCAGTGCAGTTCGCGGTTGAGGTTTTTGACCACCTCACGCCACTTCAAGGTGCTGAAAAAAACGACCCATTCGGGCGGCGCAATGGAGCGCGACCGTCGATGTTCGAGCCACATCGGCACGACCCGCCCGCGATATTCCGCCGCCAGTGCAGCGGCTTCCAGCGCGACGATGATGTGCTGACGGCCGTCTTCGGTCAGGGCGCCGAAGGCTGCGCCTAGCGGAACGATGATGACGTTGACGCCCTGTTCCCTGATGTGAGCAATCCTGAATGTCGCCATGAAACGATGATCCTTTTAGCGGGTAAACTGTTCTGCGCGTGATTTTAGCGGCAGTTGACGCCGTGCGGGCTTGTGTTACGCTTTTCCGTTGCGCATTCAATGCGAAATGCACGCCAGAAGTTGACGATACAGGGGGACATTGCCATGTTTTTTGCTGCTAATTTCGAAACTGCCCAAGCCAACGAAGTCCGGCGTGTGCGACCCAATGGCGTGCGCACCTCGCGCCGCCCGTATTTTGGTCCGCGGCCCTCGCCCGTGTCGGGCGATCATGCGGCGGCCGTTTTCGTGCCGGTGGAGGATGAAGCGCTGCGCGAGCCGCAGGCCTTCATGGTTGAACTGGGCGAGGGCAATCCGCTGCCGGTGCATTTCCATTTCGTTGACCAGTTTCAGGTGGTGCTTGCTGGTGGGGGCGACTTTGGCGGTCATACTGTCGAGTCCGTTGCCGTGCATTTTGCCGGCGCGGCGACCGGCTACGGCCCCATCATTCCGGGTCCCGACGGTATCCGTTTTCTGACCCTGCGCGCACGCCCCGATTCGACCGGCTCGCAAGCCCTGCCGGCGTTGCTGCACAAAATGCCCAAACGCAAGCGGCACAATGTTTATGTCAATGAGTTGATGAAGGGCCTCGGGCAGTTTGGGCCGCTCGGTGATGCACCACAGACGCTTTTGTTTCTGCAGCAGGACGATGGCCTCGCGGTGTCGCTGTTGCGGCTGCCCGCTGGCGCCAGCGTGCGCCACACCCTGTCGGCTGCCAGCGATGGCCAGACGCTGGTGGTGCTGGAAGGCTCGGTCGACTGTCGTGGCGCCAACTGGGAGCGCTGGTCGGTGATGTACCTCTCGACCAATGAAGCCGCGCTGGACCTGCAGGCCGGTCCGGAAGGTGCGCAGATTCTGGTGTTGCAGTATCCTTTGCCCCGCGAATGAAAAACCAGAAGAGCTATCGTATTTTTGCCGGAGTTGAGAATGCGGACCGTACCCACGAACTCGATGAATTACAAAGGCTTTGAAGCTGAAATTCGTTACGATCCGCGTGATCAGATATTTGTGGGTCGCCTTGTTGGACACAGGGCGTTGATCAGTTTTCACGGCGAAACCGACACGGCCCTGCGGCTGGCATTCGAAATAGCGGTCGAAGAGTACATTACAGATCTCAGTGAGCAGGGAACACACTGATTCGTTGACGGTTCACCGATCCCGAAGAATCTCCCGCGCCGCATTTCTCCCTGGCAAGCCGGTCACTCCACCGCCCGGGTGGGTGCCTGAGCCGCACAGATACAAACCCCGGATCGGTGAACGGTAGTCGGCATGGCCGAGTACCGGGCGCGCCGAGAACAGCTGGTCGGGCGAGAGCGCGCCGTGAAAGATGTCGCCGCCGGTCAGGCCGAACTTGCGTTCGAGGTCGAGCGGGCTGTGGATCTGCCGGGCTATCACGCTGGCTTTGAAGTTGGGTGCATAGCGTGTCACGGTATCGATGATGGTATCGGCCGCCGCTTCGCGGGCATCATCCCAGCCATGCGGAAACCGTTGTGCATCGAGGGTAGGCGCGAAGTGCTGGCAGAACAGGCTGGCCACGTGCTGCCCGGCCGGCGCGAGGCTGTCATCGACCGTGCTGGGAATGAGCAGCTCGACGATCGGTGCCTGGCCCCAGCCGTCACGGCGTGCATCGGCCCAGGCGGTTTCCATAGAGGCCAGCGAGGGCGCCAGCACAATGCCGGCGCCATGGTGCGGCTGGGCCTGCGTGCCAGGCAGGGCGGTGAAATCGGGCAACGCCGACAGGGCGACATTCATCCGCATCGTGCCTGAACCGCAGCGGTAAGTGTGCATGCGTGCCAGCAGGTCTGGCGGCAAGGTCTCGGCCTGCAGCAATTGCAGGTAGAGCAGCTTCGGATTGACGTTGGCGATCACCCGATCGGCATGCAGGACCGAGCCATCCTCAAGTCGCACCCCGATCGCACGGCCGTGTTCCACCAGCACCTGCTGCACCGGACATTCGGTCGACAGTTGCACCCCGCGCCGCCGCGCCTCGCTCGCCATGGCCTGCGTGATCGCACCCATGCCGCCGATGGCGTGGCCCCAGGTGCCCGACTTGCCGTTGACCTCGCCAAACACATGGTGCAACAGCACATAGGCCGAACCGGCCGCGTACGGGCTGGCGTAATTGCCGACGATGGAATCAAAACCGAGCACCGCCTTGATCGGCGCCGACTCAAACCAGGCATCGAGCAGGTCACCAGCGCTTTTGCTCATCAGGTCGAGCAGGTCACGTTTGCCCGGCAGGTCGAGCTTGCGCAAGCGCCAGGCGAGGTGCAGACCCGACCACAGATCGGCCAGCGTGGCAAAACCACGCGTGCCCACGTTCGGCGGTGTCTGCAGTACCAATTCGCGCAACAGCACCACGGCGCGCTCGAGCATGGCGTAGTAGGCAGGCAGGCGCTCGGCATCCCGTTGTGAAAATTTCGCTACTTCGGCCTGCGTGGCCGCCAGCCCGCCGCCCATCTTCAGATATCGTCCATCTGGCAGTGGCAGAAAATTGGCAATCGGGCGCTCAACGATGCGCAGGCCGTGTTCGGCCAGATGCAGGTCGCGGATCACGGCCGGGTGCAGCAGGCTGACCGTATAACTGGCTGTGGAATTGCGAAAGCCGGGATGGAATTCTTCCGTCACGGCAGCACCGCCGAGCACGTGACGGCGTTCGAGCACGCGCACCGTCAAGCCACGCTGCGCCAGTTCGCAGGCGCACACCAGGCCGTTGTGGCCACCGCCAATGATCAGGGCATCGAGGCTCATGGCATTCTGGCCCGGTCTGTCAGCGCCGCATCAGGCGGGCAGCAACATGCTGTCGAGCAGTTCGATCCAGTGCCGCACCGGTGTTTCGGTGCCGCTTTGTAGATGCGTCACGCAGCCGATGTTGGCCGAGACGATCATGCCGGGTCGCAATGCCGCCAGGCTGACGAGCTTGTTGTCGCGTAATTGTTTCGACAGGGCGGGCTGCAATACCGAGTAGGTGCCGGCCGAACCGCAGCACAGGTGGCTGTCGGCGCACAGCAGCACATCGATGCCAGCCGCTTGCAACAGTCCTTCAACCTTGCCGCGAATCTGCTGGCCGTGCTGCAGGCTGCAAGGCGGATGCCAGGCGACGCGGCTGCCGCTCGGACGCAGCCGCGGCAACAATTGCGTGATGAATTCGGGCAGGATTTCGCACACGTCGCGCGCCAGGGCGCTGACGCGTTCGGCCTTGGCGGCATACATCGGATCGTGGCGCAGCAGATGACCGTAATCCTTCACAATGCTGCCGCACCCTGAAGC
>CANJOT010000101.1 GCA_947475815.1 Burkholderiales bacterium
CGTGCCGCTGTCTTCCCTGTTGCCAGGTGTGAATTCGCACAGCAGGGCCCAGCGGACTTCGTCCCATTTGGCGCCGGGCAGCAGGCGCGCCAGGGCGCGGGCATCGCCGCGCGCCACATCGTCGAGCATCTGTTCTCCCTTGCCCTCCACAGCAAAGGGCTTGAGTTCGTCAATGAAGCGTGGCAACAGGTCCAGGCCCATGTCCAGCAGTGCCAGGCTGAGTTGCAGCAAAATGGTCGGGCGCGTGCCGGCCAGTGCGCTCAGAGGGGGCGCGCCACCGTACAGGCTGAGCAAAGCTGCGCGCGTTTGCACCTGGTCGCTGGCCTGAAGTTTGTCCAGCGTGGCCAGCAGGCTTTGCTGGACGTTGACGGCAACGTCCTGATTGATGTTGACCTGCGTGCGAATAAAAACCAGCTTGGCGGCGCGGGTCTGCAACAGTTGCAATTGTTCCAGTGCGCCACGCTCACTGCTTGCCGGCGGGTGTGCGGCGATCAGCGCCTCGAGTTCTTGCTGGGCCCGACCGGCGCGCCGGACGTTTTCGAGCAGCCGGCCTAGCCCCTCCAGCTTGCCCATCAGCGTTTGGCGGCCCGTGCTCGACAGTGCGGCATCGCCGAGAATCTGTGTGCGCAGCGCCGACAGACTGGCCTGATGCTGAGCGCTGGCACCATCGAGCCTGACCGCCGCTTCAAGGCCTTCAATCTCCAGTTCGCGCCCCCTGCTTGCCTGATTCTGGTCGCCGTCCAGGCCGCGTTGATGTTCGGCCACCAGACTGGTGTAGGCCAGCCCGGCCAGCACACGTGCTGCTTTTGCACCGAGCCCGGCAGTCCTGAAACTGCTGGCCAGCGTGTCGATGGCTGCATCGGGGGTGTGGTCGGCGAGCACGGTGCCGATGGCAGTACGGCCACTGTCGCTGGCGCCAAGTTTGCGGGTGGCATCAATGATCCGGGCGGGCTCGTTCGGATGTGTTTTGACGGCGGCGATCAGGGTAGTCTGCAAGGCCAGAAACTGCGCTGCGCCATGACTCAGGGTATCGCTGTGCGTGCCTTGCGCCGGGGACCTTGTCCCGAGCGCCTTGTCTAGTACTTCAAGTGCCAGTGCGGCCAGTGCGGTGGCGCCCTCGATCTTGTGTCCGCCTAGCGAGTCGGCCAGCTTTTTGATGATGGCTTCGCTGCCGAACGTTTCGAGTGCGTGACGCAAGGCATTGCGATCCGTGGCGGCATCCTGAACAAACGTGTTCAGGGCGCTCGTGATGGCCGTGGCATTGCCCTTGCTGTTGCGTGCGACCGGGCCGAACACGCCCATCAGTTGTGTCAGTCCGCCCATGGCCGAGACATGGTCCATGCCAGCTGTGGATCGTGTCAGCAGGCCGCCATGGGCAGAGCGTGCCTGATCGAGAAGTTTCGGCGGGATGGCTTGCGGACCGCGAAATCGTGCCAGAAATGGGCGTTTGGCTGCGCGTAGTTTGCTCAGTTCCTGGGATAGTTGCGATGGTGTGCTGCCACGCTCGTCCAATCGGTGCGCGCCTGCCGCCGGCTGCGCGACCGTTTCGGTGGTTCGTGCATGGCTCGCGATTTCACCATTCATGATTAAGCTCTCTGCGAAAGGATGTGCTGATCGGTCGGCGCCAAGGCCGATGCTGAAGTCGGGTTCGTCGCGGTCGCCCCGGCCGCTGGCGCAGCCGGCAGGGCCAGAAATTGCTCTTGCCAGAAGCTGGCTGTGCGCAAAAAATCGACCAGCCACTGTGCAAACGACTGCGCATCCAGTTGAGCGATACTGGCGTCCTGCCAGAGCAGCAGGCAGTCTTCCTGTTCGTCGATGGCAAAGATGGCGCCACCAGTGCGTACACCGAGCAGGTGCTCGGCCAGACAGTTGCGCAGGCGGGTTGCTGACGCCTGCTGCAGGCTGAGCAGGGGCGCGCGCAGATACAGCTTGCCGCTGCCTTCGGGCAACTCAAGGGCGCAATCGATGCCGCTTGCATGGCCGATGGCGCAGAGGCCCTCGTCATTGAGCTCGATCTCCAGATGGCTGCGAATGGCCGACTGGTGCAGCCAGGCATTGACGCGCTTTCGGTCATCGCTGATCGCGCTTTCATTCATGGCCGTGCCTCTATGGTTGCAGGGTGAGGCGCGTCACCTGCTCGGTGCGGGTCTGCTCGGCAAAGCCAAAGACGCGCTTGCCAGCCTGCGTGCTGCTGTTGTTCCAGCCGAAGGCAAAGGGTTCGTAATTGCTGTTGTCAGCGAGGATGGCGGCAATTTTTTTGGCGCGTATGGCGGCGTCGCCCTGATCCGACTGCAACAGCGCCGGCAGCGTCTGGTGCAGCACCTCTGGCTTGATGCGGTATTCGCAATACACCTGACCCGCCTTGCGTATGGCACTTTTGGCTAATTCCTGGCGCATGCGATCGGCCACGGCTGGCGGCAGATTGGGCGGCAACAGGTTGAGGGCACGATCGCGCGCGTTGTTTTGCTCGACCGCGATACTGCGGGTGTACGCGGTATCGGGCATGATCACACCCAGCCTGGAATGAATCGAGCGTGTTTCGGTGATGGTCGTGGCGAGGTGGCCTTCCACAGAGAGTGCCTCGATGCCTGCGCGGGCACTGCCCTGCGCGCTGGCCGTCACGGTGCCTGACAGGGTATCGATACGTTCAAGCGCCGAGGTGAATGTCGTTTTTTTCAGCGCGACTCCGGCCATCAGGGCCAGCGACGCCTCGAGGATCTTGAACTGTATGCCGGCTACCGCGGTCAGTTGCCCGGCGCTGTTGGATTCTTCCAGCGCATCGACGCGTGCGACAGTCGTGGTGTCAGGCGCCTGGCCATTGGCCAGTGCGCTCACGAAGTTGAGGCAGAGCTGGTCTGAAGCAAAGCCCAGACGTACGCCTTTGCTGCTGCCCTTCTGGGCGGCGAGCGTGAAATTGAAGAGTTTCAGCAGGTCCAGCGAGGCGCTGCCCTCGAATTCGCGCGATCGCTCAATCAACAGTGACATGGCGCCCGATCCAGCGTCGCGTTCAACGGTGATGCCGCGGCTCGATTTGACACCTGACTCGAGCTTGACGAAAATCTGGCGCGCAACCGGTACGGACAGCCGGTTGCCGAATTCCAGTTCGAGCGATTCGCCAGACTGCAGGCTGGTGATCTGTTGTATGAGGCTGGCGATGGCAGCGCTCCGATCGCCAGCGCTGCCCCCTTGCTCCGGTTGGGCTGCCTTGCTCTGGAGCACCGCGCTGACTTTGCTGGCCAGTTCGCCGCCGTCCAGACGCGCGCTGGCCAGCCTGAACCAATGCTGCTCCGGCACCGGTTTCGTGTCCGTGATGGCGTCAAGCAACAGTTCGCTGACCGCATCACGGGCCAAGTGGCCGCGCGCTGGCGTGCAATCCCAGGTGTCGAGACGGGCGCGGATGGCCGAGCCAAATTCGCTGGGACGGGTATTGCCGTCAAGGTGTGCCGGGTCGGCCATTGCCATCAGTGTGGCGATGCGCGTGAGTTGGGTCAGTGTTTCTCTGGCCGCTCCACTCAGGCCGTCGTGGCGCCGCAATCCGGTCCGCTGCAGCAGCCCTCCCTTGCCCGCGGGCGCCGCCAAAGCCTGCGCCACACTGGCACTCAGGGCGGCGTCCAGCGCCCCCGGCTGGCTTGCCAGGCGCGCATGGCTGCCCATTCCAAGCAGATTATCGACCATCACTGGCAACAGGCGCAGCGCGAGGCTGCGGGGTGTGCTGCGCAGCAGGCTGCTGGTCGTTTTGTGGGTGTTCAAGGCTTTGGCAAAGGCCTGCAGATGGTCGGCAGTTTCCCGGACCGCGCGCGTGCTCGGGAAACCCTGCGCCAGCCGGGCGCGCAGTTCGGCCTCGTTGGCGGGCGTGCCAAGAATGTCCAGCAGGGGGCGGGTTTGGTCAGGGTCAAGCTTGCCGGTCGCCGGGTCGCAATGGGACAACAGCACCCAATTGGCGATCATCAGGTCGGCATTGTCGACCACCGTGCCACACTGGTCCTTGAGCCAGCGGATCCATTCTTTGCTGGCTGCCAGTGCGTGGAAGGCGCTGGCGGGCGCCATGCTCTGGTCGTTGGCTGCTCGCGCCAGGATGGCCTGATTGAGTGCCGTAGCGATCTGGCCGCGTTCGTGTTCGATGTGGATGGCGCGCGCAAGATTGGCGTGGGCCGTGCTGTCCGGCCGCAAGCCGGCCAGTCCCGGTTTGAGTTTGAGTGCCAGCGCTGCGTCGCGCAATTCGGGCTGTATGAACAAGCTGTCGATCACGGTGCGATCGCCACGCGCAACCTGATCGAGCAGACTCAGTTCGGCCACGCTGCCAATCACGGCGCACAGCCTGCCCAGTACCGCCGGAGCCATGGCGCCAGCCGTTTCGCCGATGCTGCGGATTTGCGCGCCAACACGCGCGTAGTCCTCGGCCTTCAGGGTTTGCAGCAAGCCGTGCAGCGTGCTCGCGGCAGGCAGATGCCGTTCGATTTCGGCCTGATCGGCGTGTAGCGCACCGATGCGCGTGGTCACGGTCTGGATTTCGGCCAACAGCGTGTTTTTACTTCCTTGGGTGAGTACCGCGGCCTGGCTGACTGTTTGATGCAGGGCGCGCATCGTTTCGCGATAGTCTTCCAGACGACCGAGTTGGCGGCTCACGTATTGCAGGTTATCGTTGATTGATTTCAGCTTTTCGCGGCTCGCTTCCACCAGCGGCAAGCCCGTGTGCTCCTGTGTGGCCTGCTCGGCGTAGGCCAGCGTCGCTACTTCACAGACCAGTTGTGCCAGCTCGCGTGCCTGCGACTTGTAATTGCTCGACAGATTGCGCGTGAGCCGGTCGAGCAGCTGCTCAACGCCGATACCAAGCAGCACGGCTTGCACCATGGGGGCATGCTCCCGTGCCCAGGAACGCACTGCCTGCTCGATGTTTCCCTTCGTGACGAAGTCGATCGGGCTGCGACTCTCCGCAATCGTGACCGTGGCCAGTTGTGTGCGCAGACTGGTGACGAGCGTGTCGAGTCCCGGTTGTCCTGACGCGGCAGACTTGATTAAGCGCGGGCGCAGCTTTTCGGCGATGGCCTGATTGGCGCGGCGCAGGTTGAGGACGCGATTGCCGTGGTCCCCGCGCAGCCAGTGCAGAAACCGGCCGAACAGCGTGCCCGGTTTGTTGGGGGATCTCAGGTTGCGGATGACATCGGACAGATCGGCTGGGATGAGCGGCGCGAGATGGCCGGCCGGGTGCAGTTCGCCAGCATGTGTGGTCGCGAGGAAGGGGGCGCCGGGCATGAAATCTCCTTGGGGGCTCAAACCTGTGCGGCGCTGCCGGGCGCCGCGGGGAAGGTGCTGCGGGTTGACATGGCGTTGGGATCGCCATCGGCCAGCAATATGTTTTTCCACCACGCGGCCTGCTCCAGGAATTCGGCCACCATGTTGGAAAAACTGTTGGAGTCCAGTGCAGCCAGCCGGCGCGACATCCACAGCACCAGTTCGCGCTCCTCGGCATCGATGGCAAACGAGGCGCCGCCGGTCTTGAGACCGAGAAAGTGCAGCTCCAGAAAGCGTTCTGCGGCCTGCGCGTCGGGCCGTGGCCACGGTAGCAGCGCGGCGCGCAACAACACTAGGCCGTGGGTGGCGGGTGCTTCGATGATGCAGTCGATGCCCGAAACGTGACCGATCGCGCAGACGTTGTACTCATTGAGCATCAGTGGCGTATCGATCTGGTGGGCCAGATCACCCAGCCAGGAATTGACAATGTGTGTCTCATTGGCGTGTTGCACGACGGGGACCCTTCGCGGTGAGAATTTTTGCCGATTGAAGTATTCCAGTGTTCACGCCGGTGTGTGGTCTGAAGCCCTCCGGTGACCGTCCTGCTGACAATTGTTTGCAAACTCTGATTCCCCGCCAATTTTCGCTAAATGAGAGAAAATTGCGGGTTTTCAAGGGATTAGGTGGTGTTGTGGGCCGTGGTCTGCGATAATCGCGGTTTCAAATTTTCGTTCAGACTCGAACGCGCGACGCCGCGCCGCGGCCCTGGCCCGTCCGGGCACTCCACCATGACACCGTCTTCAGACCAGTGAATCCATCCCCAGAATTGCCGGCCGCAGAAGCTGCCGGCCCCGAAGCAGCCGCGGTAACGTTTGACGATTTCGGACTCGATGCGCGCATCCTCCGGGCGCTGACCGACCAGGGCTACACCATTCCGACGCCCATTCAGGTGCAAGCTATTCCTGTAGTGTTGCGCGGACGCGACGTCATGGGCGCTGCCCAGACCGGGACCGGCAAGACTGCCGGTTTTGCCCTGCCCATCATCCAGAAGCTGCTGGCGCTGGCCAGCGACAGCACCTCGCCGGCGCGCCATCCGGTACGGGCCCTGATCCTGACGCCGACGCGCGAGCTCGCCGACCAGGTGGCAGCCAACGTTGCGGCCTACGCGCGGCACACGCCGCTGCGCTCGGTGGTGGTGTTTGGCGGCGTCGACATGAAACCCCAGACGGCCGCCTTGCGCACCGGTGTGGAAGTGGTCATTGCCACGCCGGGCCGGCTGCTTGATCACGTCGAACAGAAGACCATCAACCTGTCGCAGGCGACCACGCTGGTGCTTGACGAAGCCGACCGCATGCTCGACATGGGTTTTCTGCCTGATCTGCAGCGCATCATCAACCTGCTGCCCAAGGATCGTCAGAGTCTGATGTTCTCGGCCACGTTTTCGCCGGAAATCAAGAAGCTTGCCAATACCTTCCTGCGTGACCCGATCACCATCGAGACCGCGCGGCGCAATGCCACCGCTGAGAATGTCAGTCAGGTGGTCTATGAGGTCGCCGGCGAAAACAAGCGGGCCGCAGTGGCGCACATCGTGCGCGCCCGTGGTCTCAAGCAGGTGATCGTGTTCACCAATACCAAGATCGGCGCCTCACGCGTGGCGCGCGAGCTTGAACGCGAAGGCATCAATGCCGTGGCGATTCACGGTGACAAGACCCAGCAGGATCGCATGAAGGCGCTCGATGCCTTCAAGAAGGGCGAGATCGAAATTCTTGTCGCCACGGATGTGGCCGCGCGCGGCCTCGACATCGTTGAGTTGCCCTGCGTCATCAACTATGACCTGCCCTACAGTCCGGAAGACTATGTGCACCGCATCGGCCGTACCGGCCGGGCCGGCGCTTCCGGCGATGCCATCTCCCTGATGGCACCGGCCGAAGAACGGCTGCTGCTCGACATCGAAAAGCTCACCAAGAACAAGATCAGCCGCATGCCGCTTGAAGGTTTTGTGCCGCATGCGCGCAGCCATGTTGCGCATGATGAAGCCAGTGGCCGTTCCGGGCAGGGTGAGCGTGCCGACCGGGGTGACCGGGGTGACCGGTCCGAACGCACCTCCAGGGTGGGGCGTCCGGAACGTTCCGCACGCAGCAGCGGACCGGCGTCAGCGCCGGTTGATGCCTGGTACATGAAACCGTATGAGCCCAGCACTCAGCCGCCGTCCGTCGCCGAGCAGGCACCGGTGCGCACAGAAACGGCGCGCAATATCACCCGCAACACGGTTGCCGCCCTGCTGGGTGGTGTCAAGAAGGCTGTTCTGGGCCGCTGAGCCTGGCCTGGGCCATTCCCCAGCGATCGCGCCAGAGCGTGGTCGCCTGTTTCCAGAAGTCGTCGATGCTAGCCGCATCGACGGCCCCCAAACCCAGATGAAATGCTGCCGCGTGCAGTTGCGCCAGGGCGTCGTTGGTGTCCAGCGCGAGCGCTGACTGGCTCTTGCTCAGTTTTTCGCCCAGCGCATTGTGCAGCACCGGCACGTGCAAGGTGCGTGGGCACGGGTATCCGAGCAGATGCTGCAGGAGGATTTGCCGCGGGGTGGAGTCGATCAGATCGGCGCCGCGCACCACGTCCGTGATGCCCTGGGCCGCGTCGTCGACCACAACCGCCAGCTGGTAGGCCCAGGCACCGTCGGCCCGCTTGAGAATGAAATCACCCGTGGCACGTGCCAGATCGTGGCTGTGCCGGCCAAGCCGGCGGTCGTCAAATTCGATCAGACCATCCCTGGTGCGTAAGCGCCAGGCGCGTGCCAGTCGTCCTGACGGCACGCCATTCCGGCAGGTCCCCGGGTAGACCCGAACGCTGCCCGGTTCGGCGCTGCCGAGCGAATCGGCGATCTCCTTGCGGCTGCAGGCGCAGGGGTAGGTCAGGCCGCCGGAGCGCAGTCGTTCCAGCGCCGCCTCGTAGAGCGCCGTGCGCCGGCTCTGCCAGACCACAGGCTCGTCCCAGGAAAAACCGAATCGTTCGAGCGTCAGCAGCATGGCGTCGGCGCTGCCTGGCACGACGCGCGCCGTGTCAAGGTCTTCAATGCGGACCAGCCAGCGGCCACCGTGTGCCAGCGCATCAAGCCGGCTGGCAAGAGCCGCAACCAGTGAACCGGCGTGCAAGGGGCCGGTCGGCGAGGGCGCAAACCGGCCCCGATACAAGATGCTGTCCGGGCCGGATGAGGCGGGTAGAAATGGTGTGGACGCGGCTGCGGAGCTGAACAATCTTTTCCGATCTGTAGATTAATTTGCGAGACTTGCTTATAGTTAAGGATAGTAAAGAATAGTAAACTCTGCATGCTGTCTGGAGAGGGTTTCAGTTTGGAGTGTTCAAACCGTCACAAGCCGCTCAACGAGGAATACATGCAGTGCTGAATCAGGAATATAGCGCGCCCGCATCGTTTTTGGGAATGAGCTCCGATCGTCTTGACGCCGTGCTACGGGCTCGTCAGGTCGATGCGATGCTGCGCGCCCTGCCACTTTCCGCCCTCATTGGCGTGCTGGTGGCCGCACTGGTCATGTTCGAGTTGCGTCATTCGGTCGACACGCTCTGGCGTGGCATCTGGTTTCTGGGTGTGCTTGCCACCAACGGTCTGCGTCTGGCTTTCGTGCACTGGCACGACAGTCCGGTCCTGAACAGCGTCGCGCGCACCCAAGGTTGGCATGCTGCGGCTGCGCTGCTCGCCGGTTGTTCCTGGGGCGTTCTGCCTTTCCTGCTGCCGCCCATCCAGAACGATTTCGGCAGCATTGTGGCCCTGCTCATCGGTGCGATTGCTGTCGACAGTCTGACCGTTTATGGCGGCAACATCCGTCTGTCCCTGATGTTCGGTCTGCCCATACTGCTTGGTCAGGCGGCGGCTTTCATCCTGATTCCTGGAGGCAGTTCGGTTTCTCTGCTGCTTGCGTGGCTGGCGGCGGGTTTCATCACTCTGGCGTTTGGTCGCAGCATACATGTTGCCAATCTTGCGAATCGTGCACACGGTGTTGAAGTGGCTGCACTGGTCGCGGAGCGCGACGCACTGTTTGAGTCGACCGATCGGGGTGTGCTGGTGTTGCGCGGTGGCCTGATCAGCGCTTGCAATCCGGCCCTCGAGGCCATGTTCGGGTATGTGCGCGATGAACTGCTCGGCAAGGGTCTTGATGCCCTGCCGGTGGTCAACCACGATGCCGGTGCGCAGGGCACGCTTGAGGGACGGCGTCACCGACTGGGGCAGGTCATTGAGGTTGAAGTCAGTCAGCGCAGTTTCCAAAGTCCTGATGGCAGTCTTGTTGATTTTGTCCTCTTCAACGATGTCAGCGCGCGTTTGCGGCTTGAGCGTGATCTGGCCGCCGACAAGCAACGGGTGCAGAACTGGCTCGATACCCTGCCTTCCGGTTTGTGGGATTTTGATGTTCGCACAGGGCGTCTGTTCAACTCACAGCGCTTGCGCACGCTGCTAGGTTATCAGGCTGACCAGTTGTTGCCCGAGCCCGAGTCCAGCCGGCTGTTCTTTCATCACGATGCCATCCATGTCGACGACCGCGCACGCGTTGCCGATGCGCGCATGGACTATCTGCTCAATGGGACCAATTTTGATCAGCAATACCGCCTTGATCTCAATGCCCAGGGACGTTGTTGGGTGCACGAGACTGCCTGCCTGCTGCGCAACGAGCAGGGCGAGCCGGTTCGGTATACCGGGTCGGTCACTGATGTCAGCGCCGTGAACGTGATGCAGGAAAAACTGCTCAGCAGCGAGGCCTTTCATCGTCACCTGATCGAAGCCCCCAACAGCCTGATCTGGCGTGCCGATGCTAATGGCGTGCTGACTTACGTCAACGAACTCGGTGCGCGTGAACTCTACGGTTACGACGCCTCCGAGATGATTGGCAAACCGCTGCTCAGCTTCTGTGCGCCCGAATCTGCGCGTGAAATCCTGCCGCGTCTGGGCGCCGAACGCTCGGGTCCGATCCGCGATCTGGAAATGGTCCACCTCAACAAGCTCGGCCGGCGGGTTTACGTGAGCATCAATGCCGTGCCCATGCTCGATGAAGCCGACGGCAGTTACGCCGGAGCGATGGGCATCAATACCGATATTACCTATCTCAAGCGGCGCGAGCGCGCCTTCCAGGATTCCGTGCGCATGCAGCGCCTGATTTTTGACAGTGCCGGTGAAGGCATCGTCATGATCCGCAATGGCCGCATCCACCGTGCCAATCAGGCGTTTGCCGACCTCGTTGGCACCACCATCGGCGACCTTGTCGCACGCGTGCTCAGCAGCTGGTTTGAAGAGCCGCTCGAATGGGATGCAGTCGAACGGCAGTTGGTACAACTCGGCAACGTCATCAAGGTTGAGCAGCAACTGCGTCGGGCGGATGGCCGCAAGATCTGGGTTGCAGTTACCGGCCGGGTCGCAGGCACCGGCGAGGATGGCCGCACCTACATCTGGGTCTTCGCTGATATTTCCGCGCGCAAGGCACAGGAAGAACAAAGCTGGTACCGCGCCAACCACGACGAACTGACCGGGCTGCCCAACCGGCGCATGCTGCAGGACCGCTTCGAGCAATCGCTGGTGCGCGCCAAGCGGGAATCCATCCGTATGGGCGTGCTCATGCTCGACCTCGATGGCTTCAAGGAAATCAACGACCTGTATGGTCACAATGCGGGCGATGAAGTGTTGCGCCAGGTGGCCAATCGTTTGATCAAAAACGTGCGCGAGCTCGATACCGTGGCACGGCTGGGTGGCGATGAGTTTGTCATTGTCCTGCACCAGGTCGCTTCTTCAGCAGATGCCGAGTTGATGGCCGCCCGTTTGATCGAACAAGTGCGCGCTCCCATCGAATTTGGCGGCAAGGTGTTCAGCGTCAGTTCCAGCCTGGGCATGGCGCTTTATCCCGATGCGGGTGACGGCATTGCCGGCTTGATGCATGCTGCGGACATGGCCATGTACGCTGCCAAGGCCAGTGGCAAGGACACCTTCCGGGTGGCGCAAGCCGGTGGCAAGGCGATTGCGGTACGGGCCGGGCGGACACGCCCGGTCGCTTAATGAGCGCTTGATCCTTCGAAACATGCAGGACAACTGCCGCCGGTCTGATAACGCACATCTCTTTGTTCGGCCGGTGTTACCACTGCGCGGCAGGCGAAACACTGCCGGGTTGGTGTTTCCTGCAGCTTGGGATCCAGAGCCACGCGGCGGTCGAAGACAAAACACTCACCGTGCCAGTGCGCGCCGCCGACTTCTTCGAAATATTTCAGGATGCCGCCGTCGAGCTGCAACACGCCCGGCACTTTGTCGGCCATATAGATGGCGGCCTTTTCGCAGCGGATGCCGCCGGTGCAGAAACTGACCACACGTTTGTTCTGCAGGCTTGGTGCAAGGGCATCCACGGCCTTCGGGAATTCGGAAAAATGGGACAGGTTTAACTCAACCGCATTGACGAACGTCCCCACGCGGATTTCAAAGTCATTGCGGGTATCGAGCATGACCACTTCCCGACCGTCGTCGTCGTGGCCCTGATCGAGCCAGTGTTTGAGCGTTCGTGCATCCACCGCCGGTGCCCGGCTACCCTCCGGCCGGATGGTTGGATGGCGCATCGTGATGATTTCCCGTTTCAGCTTGACGAGCATGCGATTGAAAGGCTGCTCGCGCGACAGGCTCTCCTTGACCGGCAGATCGTGAAAACATGCGCCAAACAGCGCGTCGGTCCGTAACCAGTCAAGGAACCCATCAACGCTCTCGCGCCCGCCAGCCAGAAAGAGATTGATCCCCTCCGGGCTCAACAACACCGTGCCCTTGAGCCCAAGCGCCTCACAACGCTCCCGGATCGGCGCACGCCAATCCGCAAACGAAGGCAGGGAAACAAACTGATAAGCCGCAATATTGACAATATTCATGTCCACCGATTATATAAAAACCCACACCATAAGTGGGGTCAGATTCCATTTAGTTGTCAATTTCGCCATTCGGCCAAAACAATAAGTGGGGTCAGAGTCCATTTAAGTGTAATCAACTGTGAAGTGAAATTTAAGTTTCATCTGACCCCATTTTGCCTTTGACCGTTTCATTTCCTTTTTACAATTAAATCGAATCTGACCCCACTTAATGACCCCACTTAATCCATTTAGCTCAATTAAATGGAATCTGACCCCACTTAATGACCCCACTTAATCCATTTAGCTCAATTAAATGGAATCTGACCCCACTTAATTTTGTTTTGGTAGGGGGGAGGGTGGCGGCGGGTTGCGCGGGTTAAAATGTGGACATGA
>CANJOT010000102.1 GCA_947475815.1 Burkholderiales bacterium
AGTGCCTGGGCTGCCTCGCCATGGCGCACCTCGTCCTCACGCATTTGCGCAACGATGGCGCGCGAACGCAGGTCGGCCTCGGGCAGGCGATCGAGATGGCTGGCCAGGTGTTGTTCAACCTGCCGCTCCGTTTCGACGACAAACCCGAGACTGACGCGGTCACCCAGCTTGCCGGCCAGAAAACCAAACGCAAAAGCGCCCGCATACCAAAATGGATTCAACACACTGGGTTGCGCCCCCAACTCCTGAAGACGGCCAGCGGTCCAGGCCAGATGATCGGCCTCTTCCTGCGCGGCGCGTTCAAACTCGGCACGCAAGGCCGGCTGCGTGCACGCCAGGGCCTGAGACTGGTACAAGGCCTGAGCGCAGATCTCGCCAACGTGATTGACCCGCATCAGCCCGGCGCTGTGCCGCCGCGCTGCCGCATCCAGCGTCGTCGCGTCGTCCTCCGGCAAGGCATCCAGACCGGGCGCAGACCGGCTCGCCGAAATTACGCCCGAGACCGAACGCAAGGCCCGGTCCGCCTGCAAAATCAACGCATCCATCCCGAACATCGCACGCTCCTCAAATTCGCCCCCCATTTTAGGCCCATCCCTCACCGGTAGCGCGGCCGCCAAAATACCGCACGACCCTAAAATGGACGCCGCAGTGCACCAATGTTGCGCAAACGATACGAAAGTACGCCATTTAGAGCCAGAAGACCAATGAAGGTTTGCGCCATCCGACAAAATTTGTTGAAATACAGTCTGACTTCTTATCTGCCGTTCCGGAGCAAGCACTGTCGGGGCACCGGTAAAGAGTTCTAGGCAGCAGGTCATATTGCGTGGCCTCGCCAGGCTGCACCACAACTTTTGGAGATACATTCAATGAAAAAAATTCTGATCGCAGCAGCGGTTGTTGGCGCCTTCTCTGGCGTGGCCCAAGCACAGTCGACCGTGACCCTGTACGGTGTTGCTGACGTCGGTGTCCGTATCGACCGCACCAGTTCCGGCACCATGAACAGCCTGACCTCAGGCGAACTGGCCGGCAGCCGTTGGGGCATGCGTGGTACGGAAGACCTCGGTGGTGGCCTGAAAGCCAACTTCATGCTCGAAGCTGGTTTCGCTGTGGACACCGGCAACTCGGTTGCCAACGCTGCGGACAAGGCACCTTTGCAACTGTTCGGCCGCACCGCATATGCTGGCCTGAGTGGCAACTTCGGCAACATCCGCATGGGTAACGACTACTCGCCGCACTTCACGACCTGGTCCGGCATTGATCCGTTTGGCGCAGCTTCGCTGGCGACCGTCGGTGGTAAGGGCGTCAGCGCTCTGCCAACTTCAGTCATTCTGGCCACGAACGCGACGACTGGCTATGTTGGTGGCTCGACCCGCATGACCAACACGATCTTCTATGACACCCCGACCATCAATGGTCTGTCCGGACGCGCCGCCTACAAGTTTGGCGAAGCTGTTCTGGGTACCGCTGTCAACACAGCCGCTAGCCAAGGTTCTGCTTATAGCTTGTCAGGTACCTATGCCAACGGCCCCGTGAAGTTGAGCATCGCCAACTACGTATTGACGCAAGCTATTGCGACAACACAGGTGTATGCAATCAACTCGAAAAAGACGGATGTCGTCTTTGGCGGTACGTATGACTTCGGCGTGGCAAAGGTTGCTGCTCAGGTGTTCTCAGAAAAAGGTACGCTGGTTAGTCTGGCCTCCTACTCGACCCGCACGACGGAAATCGGCCTGACGGTCCCGGTTGGAGCCTGGACCTTTAAGGGTCAGTACTCACGTTACAACGACCGCGTCTCGGCAGCCAACCTGGATGCAACCTCAGTTGGCCTGGGCGCCGATTACGCCCTGTCCAAGCGTTCGACGCTGTATGCACGTTATTCGAAGGTCAGCAACACGACCGGAGCAACGATGTCGATCAGTGGTGGCTTGCAAGGTGGTGCCAACATCGTCGCGGGCTCCAGCCCGTCGGCAATCAGCGCTGGTATCAACGTCAAGTTCTAATTGGTTGTTACAGTCGGGAAAAAAGAGCGCTTCGGCGCTCTTTTTTTTGCCTGCGGCGGCTCAAACCGCGACAGGCTGAACCGGCCGTCCTGAAGAAGCCGGCCTGAGCAGCTCAGGTCAACAGCTCAGGTCAACAGCTCAGATCGGCAGATCAGACAGGCTTGGCGTCGCGCAGCTCGCGGCGCAGGATCTTGCCGACATTCGATTTGGGCAGGTCATGGCGAAACTCGACGTGCCGTGGCGTCTTGTAGCCCGTCAGCTGCCCGCGGCAGAAAGCGATCAGGGCCTCGGCCGTCAAGGACGGATCCTTGCGCACGACGAAAATCTTCACCACCTCACCCGAGTATTCATCCGGCACCCCGACCGCGGCCACCTCGAGCACGCCAGGATGCATGGCAACCACGTCCTCGACCTCATTGGGATAGACGTTAAAGCCGGACACCAGAATCATGTCCTTCTTGCGATCGACAATCTTCACATAACCGGCGGCATTCATGATGCCGATGTCGCCCGTCTTGAAATAGCCATCGGCGCTCATGACGCGCGCGGTTTCATCGGGCCGGTTCCAGTACCCGGTCATGACCTGCGGACCGCGGACGCAGATCTCGCCACGCTCGCCCAGCGGCACATCGACGCCGGCATCATCGCGTATGGCCACGTCGGTGGACGGCAAGGGCAGGCCAACGGTGCCAGAAAACGACGTGGCGTCGCTCGGATTGCAGGTCGCCACCGGCGAGGTTTCGGACAGGCCGTAGCCCTCGATGATCGGGCAACCCGTCGCCGCGAACCAGCGTTCGGCGACCGACTGCTGCACCGCCATGCCGCCGGCATTGGCCACCCGCAGGCTGCTCCAGTCGACCGTGCCAAAATCGGCATGGTGGAGAATGGCGTTATAGAGGGTATTGACGGCCGGAAACACCGTGAAGCGCACCTTCGACAGATCCTTGAGCACCGCTTTGACATCGCGCGGATTGACGATCAGCAAGACCATGGCATTGGTCTGCACACCAAACAGGAAGCACGCCGTCAACGCATAGATGTGATACAGCGGCAGGGCACAGACCATGACGCCGTTTTCAATGGCCGGCGGACGCTCGAGGCCGGGACGGGACCAAGCCTCGGTTTGCAGGGTATTGGCAATCAGATTGCGGTGTGACAGGGCGGCGCCCTTGGAAACCCCGGTGGTGCCACCGGTATATTGCAGAAACGCCAGATCGTCAGCCCGCAGCGCGACCGGCGTGAGCGTGAGGCGCGCGCCCTCGGCCAGCACATCGGCAAAACGGCGCGCCTGCGGCAAATGCCAGGCCGGCACCATCTTCTTCACATGGCGCACGACAAAATTGACCAAGGTGCCCTTGAGTCCGAGCAACTCGCCCAGACTGGCCACCACGACATGACGCACCGGCGTGCGTTCGAGCACTTCGGCGAGCACATGACAGAAATTCTCGAGAATGATGACGGCCTCGGCGCCCGCATCCACCAGCTGGTGTTCGAGCTCGCGCGCGGTATAGAGCGGATTGACGTTTACCACCACACAACCGGCGCGCAGGATGGCCAGCATTGCGACCGGATACTGCAGCACATTGGGCATCATGATGGCCACACGCGCGCCCGGCTTGAGACCCCGCGCCTGCAGCCAGGCGGCGAGGGACTGTGCCATGCGGTCGAACTCCGCATAGCCGAGCGTCTGGCCCATGCAGGAAAACGCCGCACGGTCGCGATTGCGGCCGATGCTCTGGTCGATCAGATCGACCAGCGAGGCGTAGGAAGAAGGATCGATCTCGGCCGGCACACCGGGCGGATAGCTCTTGAGCCAGAATCGATCGATGCTAGGGTCGGTGATTGCGCCAGCGGCTAGAATCGCCATGTTGATAGTCTCCTGATCTTGTGTAGCGGATTGCCAACGACGCTTACGGTACACCGCCCGGCGCCTTGCCACAAGCCCGGCTGGCCAAAGCACACGGGGCGTGGTCGCACCAATTCAGGCAGAACGTGCATAATAGATTTTCAGCCACGGCGCCCGGCAATCTCCTAGCCCGGCGCCACGCATCCTTGACCCTGACCCAGACCATGAACCTGATCGATCGACTCGTCGAATTACAGCCGGAGTTTGCCGGCATTCGGCGCGACCTCCACGCCCACCCCGAACTGCGCTTTGAAGAACATCGCACCGCCGATCAGGTCGCCGGCCTGCTGAGCGATTTCGGCATCACCGTACACCGGGGACTGGGCACCACCGGCGTGATCGGCAGCATCAAGGCCGGCAGCAGCGGCCGTGCCATCGGCCTGCGCGCCGACATGGATGCCCTGCCCCTGCAGGAACACAACGCCTTCGCGCACCGCTCCCGGCATGACGGCAAAATGCACGCCTGCGGCCACGACGGTCACACCACCATGTTGCTTGCAGCAGCGCGCTATCTGGCCGAGACGGGCAACTTTGACGGCACGGTCCATGTGATTTTCCAGCCCGCTGAAGAAGGCGGGGGTGGCGCACGCGAGATGATGCGCGAGGGTTTGTTCCGCCTGTTTCCCTGCGATGCGGTGTTCGGCATGCACAACTGGCCGGGCATGCCCGTCGGCCACTTCGGGGTGACCGCCGGACCGATGATGGCCTCAAGCAACGAATTCGAAATCACCATCCACGGCAAAGGTGCGCACGCCGCCATGCCGCATCAGGGCACCGACCCGATCATGGTCGCCGTCGCCATCGCCCAGAACCTGCAGTCCCTGATCACGCGCAACAAGAAGCCGGTCGATACGGCCGTGCTGTCGATCACGCAGATCCACGCCGGCGATGCGACCAACATCATTCCCAACGAGGCGGTGTTGCGCGGCACGGTGCGCACCTTTTCAAGTACCGTGCTCGATGAGATTGAAAGCGGCTTTGAACGCATCGTCGAATACACCAGCCGCGCCTTTGGCGCCAAGGGCGTGCTCAAGTTCGTGCGTAACTATCCGCCGCTGGTCAACAGCGAGGACGAAACGCGCTTTTGCGTCGGTGTGGCACAACAACTAGCGGGTGTCTCTCAGGTGGTCCATGACATTGAACCGACCATGGGCGCCGAGGACTTCGCCTTCATGCTCGAGGAAAAACCGGGCTGCTACGTGTTCATCGGCAATGGCGACGGCAATCATCGCGACCACGGACACGCCCACGGGCCGTGCATGCTGCACAACCCGACCTATGACTTCAACGATGAACTCATACCCATCGGCGCGAGCTACTGGGTACGCCTTGCCGAGACCTGGCTGGCAAAATAAGGCCCTGCGCTGCGCAGGCCGCGCCAACCCGGCCGCACGGCCAAAGCGCTCAACGACCGTCCGCGATCAGCCGGATATTGCCGTAATACGCTTCGGTGGTGGCGCCGGTATTGTCGCTATCGGTCAACACTCCCACAGCCTCCAGTTGACCAGGTTCCTCGCCGAAGGCCTTGAGGTAATCGGCGCGAATGTCGCGTGTATATTCGAGCCACTCGCCGACGCGCCTGGGACCGCTTTCGGCAACGATCATGCGTACCCGACCCGTATGCGGATTCTGGATGACCGTGCCAACGGGCTGCCTGTTTTCCCAGATATACATGAGGGTTGCGTACGGCACTTCGTGGCCGGTCAACAGCTTGGCCTGCTCGAAAAAGAGCTGGTCGCGAAAACCGAGGTCACTGCGATCTCCGGCAAAAGTGAGCACGATGCGCACCGGCGAATCCTCGTGCTGCCGGCTGGTATTGTCTGCGGTGTCAATCAGCCCGGAGATTTTCCAGCGCCAGGTGATCTGATGATTCTTGACCAGCCGCACCTTGACCGGATGCATCATGCCCGAGGCGGCGCGTGCGGCCCGGGCGAACAACACCGTCTTGCCAGAATCCGGATCCTGACGCAATCGGTATTCGGTGGGCGTCTTGGCCAGCCCCAGACGCGTGTCGATCCAGCCTCCAATCAGGAGGGAACCCGCCGCATAGGTGGAAAACGCCAGCGATGGCTGATCGCCCGGCAGGGCCGGAGCCACCACCGCCGGCTCCAGCGCCCCCCCCGTCCGGGACTGGTGCGCGCAGCCGGACAAGAGAAACCCCAAGCCTAGAACCACAAAATTGACCAGCTTGCTGCCCGCCGGCCAACGCCCTGCGCCATCAGAATCCTTGGTCTCTGACTCCTTTTTTATGCGCTTTCAGTATAGCCCCTCAAACACGGTTTGAAAGGCGGATGGAAAGGACGGCGATTTATAGTGCTTTTCCGAAATAGTTGGTTTAAACTTTGCTGCGAATTTGCCTCTCTATGCATTCTTTATTTTTTCACTGGCAGATCAGGTTTTCAGGGGGGGAAATCAGCGGTTCAACCCCATGTCGCGAACTTGCGATGATCGCCACACCGTGCCTTGAGTAATTTTTTAATCAACCCGCTGTTTGTTTACTGAAAGGAGAGTGTGATATGGCAACTGCAAAGAAACCTGCTGCAAAAAAAGCCGCTCCGGCCAAGAAAGTTGCGGCCAAGAAGGTAGCCGCAAAGCCCGCAGCAAAGAAAGCCGCACCCGCGAAGAAAGTCGTCGCTAAAAAAGCTGCTGCTCCGGCAAAGAAGGCTCCTGCCGCCAAGAAAGCTGCTGCTCCTCGCAAGCCCAACGCGGCTTTCATGAAGGCCATGACGCCAAGCGCTGCGCTCGCCGCGGTGATTGGCGCGATGCCCTCGCCGCGCACCGAAGTGACCAAGAAGCTGTGGGACTACATCAAGAAGAACAAACTTCAGGATGCAGTCAACAGGCGTCTGATCAATGCCGATGCCAAGCTGAAAGAAGTGTTCGGCAAGGCGCAGGTGTCGATGTTCGAAATGGCCAAGCTGCTGCAAAAGCATTTGAAGTAATTGCGTTTTGCCATTAAAAAAGCCCGGCTTGCCGGGCTTTTTTTGTCCAGTGCGGCTGACGCGGGCTCAGCGCTTGCCCGCCGGCCCGAGATACTGGGCGGTATGTTCGCCCAGTTGCGGTGACGACAACACCGGCCGGCCCGGTTCGTTGCGAAACCGGATCGGCGTTCCCAGGTGCGGACGGCCGTCTTCGTCGCGCAGCAACATTTCGCGCTCGATCAGATTCGGGTCGGCAAAGGCTTCGGGCAAAGTCTTCACGCTGCCAAATGCAACGTCCATGCTGCCCAGCCAGGCATCCCATTCATCACGCGTTTTCTGCCGGAACGTGGTTTCAAGAAAATCCATCACCGGCTGCTGGTGCAGCCCGGGCCCTTCGAGGCAGGGCGCCACGAGCTCAGGGCGACCCAGCGCACCGAGCAGCACCCTGATGAACTTCGGCTCCTGTCCGGCCAGCGCGATATGTTTGCCGTCGCTGGTTTCATACAGTCGGTAAAACGCCGCGCCACCGGTCGTGCGTTGCTGCTTGACCTCGGGTTGGCGGCCCTCGGCAAACACCGGTCCGACGGCCAGCGATAGACCGCCCACCATGGAATCAAGAAGGCTGATGTCCAGACAATCGCCCAGGCCGGTTTTTTCACGCCGCAACAAGGCCATGAGTATGCCGGACAGGCCAAACAGTCCACTGAGCAGGTCTCCATACGGCAAGCCCGGCAACGCCGGCTTGCCATCCTGACCTTCAGAGAGACTCATCACGCCACTCAGTGCCTCGACGGCAATTTCATGCGCCGGCCGTTGCCGGTATGGACCGGTCTGGCCGAAGGCGCTGATCGAGCAATAGACGATGCGCGGATTGCGCGCCCTGAGCGTGTCGTAATCAACGCCGAGCCGTTGTGCCACGCCGGGCCGAAAGGCTTCGATGAACACATCGGCGCTGTCGACCAGTTTGAGCAGAGCCTCACGCTCATCGGCATTCTTGAGATCAACAACAATGCTTTTCTTGCCGCGATTGAGGTTGCGAAAGTAGACCGTATGCGGGCCATCGGCCAGACCGATGTGCCGGGTCGGATCACCCTCACCCGGCACCTCCACCTTGATCACCTCGGCGCCGTGATCGGCCAGCGCCATGCTCAGCAAGGGGCCCGGAATGAACATCGACAGATCAACCACCCGATAGCCACTCAGTTTCATGCAATCACTCCTGATGGTGCAGGCGCCTCAAGGCGCCGTGATGTTGGCGGTATTGACCACCTTGGTCCAGCGCGCCACATCCGCCTTGACCAGCGCAGCAAGCTCGGGGCCACCATTGCCGCTGGTGTTGGTGATCAGGTCGGCACGCAGCATTTCCTGCTGAAAATCTGCCTGCTGAAGTATCGCATTAAAATCCCGCGTGATTCGCGCCACCACGTCCTTGGGCGTATTTTTCGGCACGAAGGCGCCGATCCAGCTACCGGCCTGAACGGCATCGAGGCCGGCTTCCTTGAAGGTCGGTACGTCGGGCAAGGTGCGGCGATCACCGACCGTCGCCAGCACACGCATCTTGCCGGCTTTGACCAGCGGCATGACCGCACTGAGCGACAAAAAGCCCACTTCGGCACGCCCCCCGGCCAGATCGGTCACGGCTGCGGCGAGCGTCTTGTAGGGGATATGCACCAGCTCGGTACCGGTGATCTGCTTGAACAGTTCGCCATACAGATGTTGAGGTGTGCCGATGCCTGGTGATGCGTAATTGAGCTGACCGGGCTTGCTTTTCGCAAGAGCCACCAGCTCGCTGACCGACTTCACCGGCGCCTGGTCATTGACGATGACCGCCGAGATGGTGCGCACCATCAGTGCAACGGGGTCGTAGGACTGCTCGACATCCCAGGTCTGATTTTTGTAAATGGCGCCGAGCATGGTGATGGTGTTGGGCGAGAGCATGATGGTGTAACCATCGGCCGCAGCGCGTGCCGTCGCGTTGAAACCGATGATGCCGCTGGCACCCACACGGTTGTCGACGATGATCGGCTGTTTCCACATGGCTTGCAGGCGGGGCTGGATGGCGCGACCCACAATGTCCGCTGCCGAAGAAGACGACGTCGGAATGATCAGCGTGACCGGCTTGGTAGGCCAGGCTTGGGCATGTGCGGACAGAGCAGGCAGCAGGCACAGCACGCCGAGCAGCGCCGCGCGGAAGCGGGCAGGAATGTTCATGTAGGTCTCCGATTTATTATGGACCAGCCCCCCGTCGGAGCGGTCATTGCAGTATGAAACTGAATTGTAATCAGTTTTGGCTCTGTTCATTGGAACACCCTGCCGGTGCCGCCCTGAACCGGCACCAGACCGGTGGGTATAATCACGGCTACAACAAGCCATCAGGCTTGCCGCACGGCGGCAAGCGGCAACAGGAGGAGAACGTGGGCACACCGGAAGTGATCAGCAGCGGCCTGGCGCTCGGCGCCGAAGTGCGTGGCGTCGCTTTGGGCAGCGGCGTGGATGCCGCCACCATTGGCTTTATCAAGGATGCCCTGCATCAGCATTCAGTGCTGGTGCTGCGCAATCAGCGGCTCACGCCCCCACAGCAGATCGACTTTTGCAGGCGCTTCGGCAAGCTGGAGGCGCACAGCCATCCGCGCTATCTGGTCAAGGGACATCCGGAGTTGCTGTGCATTTCCAACATCATCGGCGACGACGGTGAGCCGCTCGGTCTGGCCGACGCCGGCACGGTGTGGCATACCGATGGGCATTTCGATGACACACCCAATCTGTATTCCATGCTGTATGCCCTTGAGATTCCGCACGACGCCCACGGCCAGGCGCTGGGCGACACCCTGTTTGCCAGCACCGCCGCAGGCTGGGACAGACTGCCCGAGACACTGCAGAACAAGCTGCTGCCGCTCAAGGCAGAGAACAGCCTGGCCGCCATCAATCGCGAATTGCACCGGCGCAACCCGGCCCTGCAGCGTCCGCCGCTCAGTGCGGCCTGGGCCAACAAGGTGGTGGTTCATCCTGCGGTGCGTACCCACCCGGTCACCGGGCGCAAAGCGATTTATGTCGCCAGCGCCGCATCGGCGCGGCTGCTTGGCCTGCCTGAACAAGAAAGCCGTGCTCTGATCGAACAGTTGCAGACGCTCTGCACCGAGCCCGATCAGATCTACCGGCATCGCTGGCAGGTGGGCGACCTGCTGATGTGGGACAACTGCACCTGCCTGCATCGTCTGAGCAACGATTTCGCCCTACCGCAGCGCCGCCTGCTGCACCGGACCACGCTCGATTTTGCGGTACCATTTTGAGTGCTGGCCGGCCATCGGCCCACACCAACCACAACAACAACGATCACGACATCAAGAGGGACTGGAGATGCAAATCAACACCACTGTTGCGACCCGCCGCTGCATTCTGACGCTGGGACTGCTCTTGGGCTTTGCCACCACCGGACTGACCGGCATGGCGCTGGCACAGGAATCCTACCCGAGCAAGCCGGTGCGCATCATCGTTCCCTACGCGCCTGGGGGTTCGGTTGATGTGTCGGTACGCATCATTGCCCAGCAGCTCTCGACCCAGTTCGGCAAACCATTTTTGATCGAAAACCATACCGGCGCCGGTGGCAATATTGGCGTCAATCTGGCGGTGGAAGCCACCGCGGACGGTTATACCCTGCTGGCCTCGGGGCCAAACATTTCCATGTCGCCCTACCTGTCGAAGACCGCGCGCTTTGACCCGCTCACCAGTTTCAGCCACGTTGCCCGCTTCGCCAGCGATGCGTCGTCGATCGGTGTACCGGCCAGCTCGCCATTCAAGACGCTGGCCGAAATGCTCACCTTCGCCAAGGCCAATCCCGGCAAGCTGACCTATGGATCGTCAGGCAATGGCACACCGGGCCAGCTCGCCATGGAATTGCTCAAAAGACGTGCGGGCGTTGATATCCGTCATATTCCTTACCGTGGCGGGGCCTTGGCCATCAATGACGTGCTCGGCAGTCAACTCGACATGATCATGGTCGCTGCCTCCCAGCAAGTGCCGCACATCAAGAGCGGCAGGCTGCGCGCGCTGGGCGTGACCACGCCGAAACGCTATTTCGAATTGCCCAATGTACCCTCGATCGGAGAAAGTTTTGCCGGGTATGAATCGATCACCTGGCTTGGCCTGTCGGCACCGGCCGGAACGCCACCAGCCATCGTCGCGCGCATCTCTGCAGAGGTGCGCAAAGCGCTCTCTGATCCTGCGGTTGAAAAACGCTATCAGACCGCGGGGCTGGCCACCGATTTTCTGGGCGCGGACGACCTGACGCGTTATATCGCCAACGAATCCAAAGCCAACGAGCGCGTCATCAAGGATGCCAACATCACTGCCGATTGAGTTATGCTTTCCAGCAGCCCCCTACCGGTAGCCTGCCTATGAATCCGACGACGAAAGCACCCACCATCATGGCCGATGGTGCTTTTTCCTACGTGGTTGAAGACTGGGCCAGATTGCCACCGGGTTTTGTGTTTGGGGATGTCGGCGGTGTCGCCGTCGACAGCAAGGATAATGTCTACGTCTTCAATCGCAGCGAGCACCCGATGATGGTGTTCGACCGCGACGGCAATTTTCTGCGCTCCTGGGGCGAGGGCTTGTTCACGCGGCCGCACGGCATCCATATCGGGCCCGATGACGCCGTGTGGTGTACAGATGACGGGGATCATTGCGTGCGCAAGTGCACGCCCGAGGGCAAGGTCATCATGACCATCGGCATACCCGGCACGCCGGCACCACTCATGTCGGGCCAGCCGTTTCATCGCTGCACCCACACGGCGCTGTCGCCACGTGGCGACTTGTACGTCAGCGACGGGTACGGCAATGCACGCGTGCACAAGTATTCACCCGACGGCAAGCTGATCGGATCCTGGGGTGAGCCCGGCATCGATCCCGGGCAATTCAATGTGCCACACAACATCTGCTGTGATGCCGAGGGCTGGGTGTATGTGGCGGATCGGGAAAATCACCGCATCCAGGTGTTTGATGGGAACGGCAAATTCGAAGCCGAATGGCATCACGTGCACCGGCCCTGTGCGCTCTGCATGCAGGCCGGTCCAGAACCCCTGTATTACGTCGGCGAAGCGCCGCCCGGAGTACGCGCGAGTCTGCGTTTCCCCAACCTCGGCGCGCGGGTGACCATCATGACGCCGCAGGGAAAAATCCTCGCCCGCATCGGGCGCGACGGGCCCGGCGATTCGCTCGGCCAATTTGTCGCGCCCCACGGCATGGCGGTCGATTCGCGCGGTGACCTTTACGTGGGCGAAGTGGCCAAAGCGGGCTGGCCGGATGTTGCGTTCGGCGCACCGCTACCCCCGCTACTGCGCACCTTCCGCAAACTGATCCGGCAGCCCTCGAGCGACAGAGAGGTGGCTCGGTTGTTTAAGACAGAATCTGTCGCTTTTTAAGTGAATTCCCTGCGGGGTGAGTTATCCATGGACCGAAGGTCGGTGGGTAACTCGAATAGATTCATGCCGCCATCGGCAAAGCTCGCTGAGTGAAGTATGCCTC
>CANJOT010000103.1 GCA_947475815.1 Burkholderiales bacterium
AAGTGCCGCGCCGGTTGCCGTTGAAATGGCGGCGTGGGCGCCGGTTTAAACCGTGGGAAGTTCAGGGAAATCAGCGTGTTCCAAGGCGCATCACAACTCAGTCTCGACGCGAAGGGCCGCATGGCGGTTCCTGGCCGGCATCGTGACGCCTTGCAGGTGCAGTGCGAAGGGCGGTTGACCCTCACCAAACATCCGCACGGCTGCCTGTTGCTGTTTCCGCGCTCGGTCTGGGAAGCGCATCGTACCCAGATTGCCGCCTGGCCGATGTCGGCGCGCGCCTGGCAGCGCATATTTCTCGGCAATGCCATCGATGTTGACATGGACGGTTCGGGTCGCCTGTTGATTGCGCCGGAGTTGCGCACTGCGGTCGGGTTGGAAAAAAGCGTCATGTTGCTGGGCATGGGCAGTCACTTTGAAATCTGGGACGCCGCCACGCTGGCCAAACAGGAAGCCGAAACCGTGGCGGGGGGCATGCCTGACGTCCTCTCCAGTTTCAGTTTCTGAGCGCCGGGCACGTGAACAGGGTGGGGGCGGTGGAGCCTGAATTCAGGCACCGCACAGTATTGCTGGAAGAGGCCGTCGAGGCGCTGGCGATGGACGCGGGCGAAGCGCGCCGTCAGGGCGTGTATGTCGATGGCACCTTTGGTCGTGGTGGCCATAGCCGGGCCATGCTGGCGCGGCTTGGCGAGCGGGGCCGCTTGCTGGCGTTTGACAAGGATCCGCGTGCCATTGAAGCGGCCGCGCTGCTGGTGCAGGACGATGGCGTGCGTTTTGCCATCGCGCACGAGAGTTTTGCCACGCTCGGCGCCGAACTGGCGCGGCGCGGTCTGGGGCAGGTGCAGGGAATATTGCTGGATCTGGGCGTGTCGTCACCGCAAATCGATGATGCCACGCGCGGCTTCAGTTTTCGCTTTGATGGCCCGCTCGACATGCGCATGGACCCCACGCGTGGTCAGAGTGCTGCGGACTGGCTGGCCGTCGCGGCGTTGGAGCAGTTGACTGAGGTGATACGGGTCTATGGAGAAGAACGGTTTGCTTTCCAGATTGCAAAGGCGATTGTTGCTCGCCGCGCGGAGCAGCCATTTTTGCGCACCCACCAGCTCTCCGCGCTTGTGGCCGACACCATCGGTGCGCGGCGCGGCGGCAAGGACGCAGGCCAGGACCCGGCTACGCGCACGTTTCAGGCTGTACGGATTTTCATCAATCAAGAGCTTGCGGAGCTCGAACAGGGTTTGATTGAGGCCATGAATGCACTTGCTCCCGGCGGACGCCTTGCGGTCATCAGCTTTCATTCGCTGGAGGATCGCATCGTCAAGCGCTTCATGCAGGGTGAAGCGCGGCCCGAGCAGCCGCCGGCGCGTCTGCCCATCAAGGCGGTCGATCTGCCGCGGCCGCGCATGAACCTGATCGCGCGCATCAAGCCGGCCGCTGCCGAGGTGGCGGCCAATCCGCGGTCGCGCTCGGCGGTCTTGCGGGTTGCCGAAAAACTGCCCGTGGAGATGCACTGACCATGTTCACGCGCGCCCATCTCCATATTGTGCTCATGGCGCTGCTGGTGCTGTGCGGCCTGTCGCTGGTGACCGCGCAGTATCGCGCGCGCGGGCTGTTCATGGATCTCGAGCAGGCCCAGGGCAAAACCCGCGGGCTTGAAGTCGAGTGGAATCAGCTGTCGCTCGAACAGACGAATTATTCACGCCATGGCCTGATCGAAGGCACCGCGCGGCGTGAGTTGCGCATGCAGCCGGCCACACCGGCGCGCACTGAATATCTGGTATTGCCGGCGCCTTTACCGGCGCAGCCGAGGGCCGGACCATGACGGCCGGACGCGCATGAAGGGCGTTCAATTCCACGCCAGTCCGGTGCTTGCCATCAAGCTGCCGGCCTGGCGTTCGCGCTTCGTGGTTTTCCTGATTTTCGCAGGCTTCGCTGCGCTGATTGCGCGCGCCCTTTACCTGCAGTTCATGACCACCGACTTCCTGCAGACCCAGGGTGAGAGGCGTTATGGGCGCACCCTCGATCTGCCGGCCACGCGCGGCAAGATCACGGACCGCAATGGCATCGTGCTGGCCTCGTCCTTGCCGGCCTTTGCCATCTGGGCGATTCCGGAAGACATCGATGCGCCGGCTGAAAAGCTCAGCGAGCTGGCACGCCTGCTCAAGTTGCCCGAGGCAGAACTCAAGAAGAAGATCGCCAACGAGGACCGCAAGTTCGTTTATCTCAAACGTCAGGTTGTGCCCGAGGTTGCCGACCGGATCGCCGAGTTGAATCTGTCCGGCATCCATCGCCGCAAGGAATACCTGCGCCATTACCCCGAAGGGGAAGCCATGGCGCACGTCATCGGCTTCACCAACGTCGAGGATGCCGGTCAGGAGGGCATGGAACTGGCCTGGCAGAAGGATCTGGCCGGTAAACCGGGTAGCCGGCGTGTCATCAAGGACCGGCTCGGGCGCGTCATCGAAGACGTCGGGAGCGTGCGGACACCCCATGACGGCCGCGACCTGACCCTGTCGATCGACGGCAAGGTGCAGTACCTCGCATTCAGCCAGATTAAAGAGGCGGTCGAGAAACACAAGGCCAAAGCCGGTGCCATCGTCGTGCTCGATGTCCAGACCGGCGAGGTGCTGGCACTGGCCAACCTGCCCAGCTATGACCCGAATCAGCGCGGCGGGCTGACCGGCGAGCAGTTGCGCAACCGCGTGCTCACCGATACCTACGAACCGGGTTCGACGCTCAAGCCCTTCACCATCTCGCTGGCCATTGAAAACGGCCGCATCAAGCCCGACACCATCATCCAGACTGCGCCGGGCCGTTTGACCATCGGCACGGCGACCATCAGTGATTCGCATGCCCACGGCGCACTGACGGTCGAGCAGGTGATCCAGAAGTCGAGCAATATCGGCACCGCCAAGATCGCTCTGGGCCTGCCGGCCGAAGACATGTGGAACATGTACACCGCAGTCGGTCTGGGCCAGGCGCCTCGGCTGGGTTTTCCGGGTGCCGTGGCGGGCCGTGTGCGGCCCTTCAAGAATTGGCGACCGATCGAACAGGCCACCATGTCCTATGGCTATGGCCTGTCGGTGTCGCTGATCCAGATTGCCCGCGCCTATACGATTTTTGCGCGCGATGGCGAGTTGATTCCGCTGAGTTTTTTCAAGGTCGCCGATAACGTCGAAAGTATGCCCGGCACCCGTGTACTTTCGGTTGAAACCGCGCGCGCCATGCGCAAGATGCTGGAGATGGCCACGGGTCCTGAGGGCACGGCGCCGAAGGCGCAGGTCATCGGCTATCGCGTTGCCGGCAAGACCGGCACGGCGCACAAGGTGTCCGGTCGCGGATATGCCGGCAACAAGTACATCGGCTCGTTTGTCGGTTTCGCACCGGCTTCGAACCCGCGCATCATCGTCGCCGTCATGATCGATGAACCCTCGGGCTCCTACTTTGGTGGCGACGTTGCTGCGCCGGTGTTTTCGGCGGTGGTCGGCGGCGCCTTGCGTTCGCTTGGTGTCAAGCCGGACTCGCCGTTCAAGTCCCTGATCATTCCCGCTGAACCGCTACAGGAAAGTTTTTGATGGCCGCTGTCCAACCATCCCGGTATGAGGCGACGAGCGCCTGGCTGCAGTCGAGCATTCCTGTTGCCCTGCAGGAGCAGGCCCAGCTGCGCAGCGACTCGCGTGCCGTGCGCAAGGGCGATGTGTTGCTCGCCTATCCCGGTGCGCGCAGTGACGGTCGCCGGTTCATACCTGCTGGTATTGAAGCGGGTGCCAGCGCCGTGTTGTGGGACGATGCCGCACCATTTGAGTGGAACACCGGCTGGTCGGTGCCGAACCGTGCCGAGCAGGGCCTCAAGGCGGCTGCCGGTTTCATTGCGGCCGCCTGGTATGGCTATCCGGCCGAGCAGTTGCGCGTGGTCGGCGTTACCGGCACCAGTGGCAAGTCGTCGTGTGCGTGGTGGATTGCCCAGGCCATGAGTCTGCTTGGCCTGCGTTGTGCGCTCGCTGGCACGCTGGGCATGGGTTTTGTGAACAGGGGTTCGACCGCAGCCCTGCATGACACCGGCAAGACCACGCCGGACGCGGTGGAAATACAGGCCGGCTTGCGTGGCCTGGTGGAGCAAGGCGCGCAGGCGCTGGCCATGGAGGTGTCGTCGATCGGTCTGGTCGAGGGGCGTGTCAACGGCATGAAATTCGACATTGCCCTGTTCACCAACCTGTCGCGTGATCATCTCGATTATCACGGCAGCATGAGTGCCTACGAAGCGGCCAAGGTGCAACTGTTTGGCTGGCCGCGTCTTGCCGCTGCGGTCATCAATATTGATGACGCCTGTGGCGCGAGGTTTGTCGAAGTGGCTGCGCAGCACGCCGCGGTGGTGCTGCGCTACAGCGCCAGTGGTGCCGCCCATGCCGACCTGCGCGCCACGCAGATCACCTATAGCCACGAGGGCATGTCCTTTGTGGTCCATGGTTCGTTTGGTCAACGGCCGGTGAAGACGTCGCTCATTGGTGCTTACAACGTTGAAAACCTGTTGGGTGTGCTCGGTGTGCTGCTGGTGGCGGGCCATGATGTCGACGCCGCGCTGGGCGCGCTGGCGCGCCTGGTGCCTGTGCCAGGACGTCTTGAAACGGTCAATGCGGATCACACCGCCGGGCCGCTGGTGCTGGTCGATTACGCGCACAAGCCGGATGCTCTCGAGAAAGTACTGACCGCCTGCCAGCCGCTGGCGCGTGCCCGTGGTGGCCGGCTGGTGCTGGTGTTTGGCTGTGGCGGTGACCGTGACCGGGGCAAGCGGCCCATGATGGGCGCCATCGCCGAACGTCTGGCCGACAGGGTCGTGGTCACCAGCGACAACCCGCGCTCGGAAGATCCGCTGGCCATCATCGCTGACATCACCGGCGCGCTCGACACCCGAAGCCTCGCCATCGAACCCGACCGGCAACGCGCCATTACCGAGGCGATCACGCGTGCCGACCGGCGTGATGTGATCCTCATTGCCGGCAAGGGCCACGAAACCTATCAGGAGGTGGCCGGCCAGCGTTTGCCGTTTTCAGACATCGACGTGGCCAGCGCCGCGATGGCCGGAGCCGGCCCATGCTGACGCTCAAGGAAATCGTCGATCAGATTCCGGGCGCCCGCCTGCATGGCGAGGCAGGCCTGCGCATGGTCGGTGTGTCTACGGACAGTCGCAGCATCGCGCCGGGCGAATTGTTCGTCGCGTTGGACGGCGAGCGCTTTGACGGCCACGATTACCTGCCTCAGGTGGCCCAGCGTGGCGCGGTCGCCGCTCTGGTATCGCGCCTGCCGCAAGCCGACGTCGGTTTGCCGCTCATCGTGGTTGACGATACGCGCCGCGCGCTCGGTTTGCTTGCGTTGGGCTGGCGTCGCCGGTTTGAACTGCCGGTCGTGGCCGTGACCGGCAGCAACGGCAAGACCACCACCAAGGAAATGATTGCGGCCATTCTGAGCGCCGCGTATGGGGCTGACGACATGCTCGCCACCCAGGGCAATCTGAACAACGACATCGGCGTGCCGCTCACACTGCTGCGCCTGCGCTCGCACCATCGCGCCGCCGTGATTGAGCTGGGCATGAATCATCCCGGTGAAACAGCCGCACTTGCCGACATGACTGCGCCCACCGTGGTCCTGATTACCAACGCCCAGCGCGAGCATCAGGAGTTCATGGAAAGCGTCGAAGCGGTGGCGCGTGAGCACGGTCTGGCCATCCTCGCGCTACCGACCAAGGGCACAGCGGTGTTCGCGTCCGGCGAGCCCTACTCCTCGGTCTGGTGGAATGCCGCCGGAGAGCGGCGTGTGCTTGAGTTTGCGGTGCGCGCCAGCCATGCGCAGTTTTCGCCCTTCCTCGCCGCGGTCAGTGTCACCCCCGGCAAACCCGGTGAGGACCGTTTCGAGACGCCCCTCCATCTGCACACGCCGCTTGGCGATGTGCACCTGACGCTGCGTGCTGCGGGTCAGCACAACGCCCACAATGCCGCCGCCGCCGCCGCTGCCGCGGTGGCTGCCGGCATTTCACTGGAGGCGATCCGTCAGGGTCTCGAACAATTTACGCCGGTGCGTGGCCGCATGCAGAAAAAGGCCTGCGCTGCCGGTGCCCTGCTGATCGACGACAGCTATAACGCCAACCCCGACTCTGTGCTGGCCGCTATCGATGTGCTGGCCACCATGGCCGCGCCGCGTTGCCTGATTCTTGGCGACATGGGCGAGGTCGGTGCGGCGGGGCCGGCGTTTCATGCCGAGGTCGGTCATCACGCCGCACAGCGCCAGATCGAAAGCCTGCTGTGCCTCGGCCCGCTGACACAACATGCGTGCGCGGCATTTGGGCCGGGCGCGCGTCATTTCACCGCGCTCGACGATCTGATTGCTGCCGCGCTGGCGCTGTCGGCCGCTGGCACGCTGCTCGTCAAGGGTTCACGTTTCATGCGCATGGAGCGCGTCGTCGACGCCTTGCAGGCCGGCGTGCCACAAACCAGTTCTGTACAAGGAAGTTCCTGAATGTTGCACGCTCTCAGCCTCTGGCTCGCGCAGGATGTGCGCTTTTTCAACGTGTTCAGTTACATCACGTTGCGCGCCGTCATGGCCACGCTCACGGCACTGGGCATCGGCCTGTTTTTCGGCCCCATGGTGATCCGTCGCCTGACCGCGCTCAAGATCGGTCAGGCAGTGCGCACTGATGGCCCGCAAAGCCATCTGATCAAGAGCGGTACGCCGACCATGGGCGGCGCCCTGATCCTCATCTCGATCGGCATCTCGACCCTGCTCTGGGCCGATCTGGGCAACCGTTTTGTCTGGGTGGTCTTGCTGGTGACGCTCGGCTACGGCTGGATTGGCTGGGTCGACGACTACCGTAAAGTCGTGTTTCGCGATCCCAAGGGCATGCGTTCCCGCGAGAAGTTTTTCTGGCAGTCGCTGATCGGCCTGGTCGCCTCGGCCTATCTGGCTTTTGCCGTGTCGGCGCAATCGAACGCACAGGTCTGGAATCTGTTCATCGCCTGGGTGCAAAGCGGCTTCATGCTCGACCTGCCGGCGCGCTCCGACCTGATGGTGCCGTTCTTCAAGAACGTCGGTTATCCGCTGGGCGTGTGGGGCTTCATCCTGATCACCTATCTGGTGATTGTGGGCACCAGCAATGCGGTCAACCTGACCGATGGTCTGGATGGACTGGCCATCATGCCGACCGTGCTGGTTGGTGCCGCGCTTGGTATCTTTGCCTACGTGGTGGGTCGCGTCGATTATTCGCGTTATCTGCTGTTTCCCTATGTGCCGGGAGCATCGGAGTTGATGGTGTTCTGTGCCGCGCTGGCCGGCGCCGGCCTGGCCTTCCTGTGGTTCAACGCCTATCCGGCGCAGGTGTTCATGGGCGATGTGGGCGCGCTCGCCCTTGGCGGCGCACTGGGCACGGTTGCGGTGGTGGTGCGCCAGGAGATCGTGCTGTTCATCATGGGCGGCGTGTTTGTCGCCGAGACGGTGTCGGTGATCGCCCAGGTACTGTGGTTCAAATATACCAAGATGCGCACCGGCACCGGACAGCGCATTTTCCGGATGGCACCGCTGCATCATCATTTCGAGGAATCCGGCTGGAAGGAAACCCAGGTGGTGGTGCGCTTCTGGATCATCACCATGATGCTGGTGCTGGTCGGTCTGTCTACCTTGAAGCTGCGCTGACATGGCTGAATTCGCCGCCAAAACCATCCTCATCCTCGGCCTGGGCGAATCCGGGCTGGCGATGGCGCGCTGGTGCGCGCGCGAGGGTGCGGCCGTGCGCGTGGCGGACACGCGCGCGCAACCGCCGGGCCGTGCCGCGCTCGAGACTGCCGTGCCGCAAGCGCAGGTGGTATGTGGCGCATTGACGCTCGACTTGCTCGATGGCGTTGACCTGATCGGCATCAGTCCTGGTCTTGCCCCCGCACAGGCGCCCCAGGCGGCGTTGCTGGCCGCGGCGCGCGAGCGGGGTCTGGCGGTCTGGAGCGAGGTGGAATTTTTTGCACAGAAACTGGCCGCACTGCAGCGCGAACGGGATTACCGGCCACGCGTGCTCGCCATTTCCGGCACCAATGGTAAAACCACGGTCACCAGTCTGACCGGCAAGCTGTGCCAGCGCGCTGGCTACTCCACCGTGGTGGCCGGCAACATCAGCCCGGCCCTGCTGGACGCGCTCTGCGTGGCCCTCGACAGCAACCAGTTGCCGCGCGTCTGGGTGCTCGAATTGTCGAGCTTCCAGCTTGCCTTGAACAACAGCCTGCAGGCCGATGCCGCCGCCGTGCTCAATCTCAGTGAGGACCATCTCGACTGGCACGACAACATGGAGGCGTATGTCGCTGCCAAGGCGGGCATTTTCGCCGCCGCGACCCAGCGCATCCTCAACCGCAATGACGCACGTGTGTTTGCCATGGCCACCGGCGCCGGTTCGGCTGGCGTGATCAGTTTTGGCACGGATGCGCCAGACCTTGAGGCCAACGAAAGTTTTGGCATCGTGCAGGAGGGTGGCATGCGCTGGCTGGCGTGCAGTGAAACCCCTGAAAGTGAAGGCGGCAAACCGGGTCGTGGCCGGCAAAGGCGCCTTGTACGCGAACCGGCTGTGCTGCGGCGCCTCATGCCCGTGGATGCCCTGCACATTCGTGGTGACCACAACGCCGCCAATGCCCTGGCCGCTCTGGCCCTGTGCCGTGCCATTGACCTGCCGGTTGCGCCGCTGCTGCACGCCCTGCGCGAATATCGTGGCGAGCCGCACCGCGTTGAGCTGGTGGCGCAGGTGAATGGTGTCGATTTTGTGGACGACAGCAAGGGCACCAATGTGGGTGCCACGGTCGCCGCGCTGCAAGGTCTGGGCGGTCGCACGCGCATCATTCTCATTGCTGGTGGCGAAGGCAAGGGCCAGGACTTCGCACCGCTGGCCGGGCCGGTAGCGCGTAATGCCCGTGCGGTGTTCCTGATCGGCCGCGACGGTCCGCTCATTGAGGCGGCACTGGCTGAGGGCAGCGTGCCGGTGACCCTGTGCTCGACGCTGGAGGATGCGGTGCATGGCGCGGCGGCCTGCGCCCAGTCCGGGGACACGGTGTTGCTGTCGCCGGCCTGTGCAAGTTTTGACATGTTCCGTGATTACAAACATCGCGCCGAGTTGTTTGTGGCGGCCGTGCATGAACTGGCCATGGAAGCGGGCCAGCCATGCTGAAACTCGCCACCATCAGCGGCTGGCTGCGTGGCAACGGGCGCCCGCAAGAGCGTTCGGCCTGGGTCATGCGCGAGCAGGGCGCAGGGCGCACCACCGTGAGCAGTTATGACCAAGCCCTCCTCTGGGTCACGGTGACACTGCTGCTGTTTGGTTTGGTGATGGTGTACTCCGCTTCAGTGGCGCTGGGCGACTCGCCGCGCTACGCCAACATGAAGCCGACCTATTTCCTCTGGCGTCAGGCGCTGTTCATTGTCATCAGCGTGCTGGCGGCGCTGCTCGTGACGCGCGTTCCGACGCAACAGTGGCAACGCGCCGCCCCCTACCTGTTCATGATCGGCTTCGTGCTGCTCATCGCCGTGCTGATTCCCGGCATCGGCCGCGGCGTCAACGGCGCACGCCGCTGGATTTCGCTGTACGCCCTCAACCTGCAGCCGTCCGAAGTGATGAAGCTGTTTTGTGTGCTGTACGCGGCCGACTACACGGTGCGCAAACAGGAATGGATGCAGCAGATCAAAAAGGGCTTTATGCCGATTGCCACTGTGATGGTGCTGGTCGGCGTGCTGCTGCAACTCGAGCCTGATCTGGGCGCCTTCATGGTGATTGTGGCGATCGCCTTTGGCATTCTGTTTCTGGGTGGCGTCAATGTGCGCATCTTCATCGGTCTGGTGGTCGTGCTGGTGGTGTCGTTCGTGCTGCTGGTGTGGCTGTCACCATGGCGTCGGGCGCGCATTTTTGCCTACCTCGATCCCTGGGAAGAACAGAACGCGCTTGGCAAGGCCTATCAGCTGTCCCATTCGCTGATTGCCTTTGGACGCGGTGAAATGTTTGGCGTGGGTCTGGGCGGCAGCGTCGAGAAACTGCATTACCTGCCTGAGGCGCACACCGACTTCCTGCTGGCGGTGATCGGCGAGGAACTTGGCTTTGTCGGCGTCGCCGTCGTCATTGTCCTGTTTTACTGGCTGGTACGGCGCTGTTTCGAGATCGGCCGCCAGGCGATTGCCGTCGAGCGGGTCTATGCCGGACTGGTGGCCAAGGGCGTTGGCATCTGGATTGCGACGCAGGCCTTCATCAACATGGGCGTCAATCTCGGCCTGTTGCCGACCAAGGGTCTGACCCTGCCGCTGATGAGTTACGGGGGCTCCGGCATCCTGGTGAACTGCATCGCGCTGGCGATTGTGCTGCGTGTCGATTACGAAAACCGCGTCATGATGCGCGGGGAGCGCCTATGAGCCGCACTCTGCTCATCATGGCCGGTGGCACCGGTGGTCACATCATGCCCGGTCTGGCGATTGCCGAACTGATGCGGGCGCGCGGCTGGACCGTGCGCTGGCTGGGCACAGCCCATGGCATGGAAAACCGGCTGGTGCCGGCGGCGGGCATCACGCTGGATACGATTGCCTTTGCCGGTCTGCGCGGCAAGGGTCTGTTGCACGCAATGAAGGGGGCTTTGCAACTGCTGGCCGGTTTCGTGCGCTGCTTTCGCCTAATGGGCGCCGTACGTCCCGACGTGGCACTTGGCATGGGCGGTTATGTCACGGTGCCGGGCGGCATCGGGGCGGCGCTGCGGCGCGTGCCGCTGGCGCTGGTGAACAGTGATGCCGGGCTGTTGTTGTCCAACCGCATGCTGCTGCCGTTTACGCGCCGCATCCTGTTTGGCTTGCCGGGGGATTCGGTCAAGCTGAGCGACAAGGCTATCTGGACCGGCAGTCCGGTGCGCTCGGCGATCCGTGCCGTAGCGCCGCCGTCTGCACGCTACGCCGGTCGCAGCGGTCCGCTCAGGCTGCTCGTGATCGGCGGCAGCCTCGGCGCCACCGCTTTGAACCGCGCCCTGCCGCTGGGCCTGGCCCGTCTGCCGGCGGCAACCCGCCCGACGGTGGTGCACCAGTGTGGCGCAGGACATCTGGATGCCGTCAAGGCAATGTACCGTGACCTCGGTGTGCACGCCGAGGTGCTGCCCTTCATCGAAGACATGGCGGCGCAGTATGCCGCAGCCGATCTGGTCGTCTGTCGCGCCGGTGCCATCACCATCAGCGAACTGACCGTGGCGGGCGTGCCGTCGGTGCTGGTGCCGCTGACCGTCTCGACCACCAGCCATCAGCGTGACAACGCCATCTACATGGCCCGGGCTGGTGCGGCGCTCCACCTGCCGCAGCCCGAAATGAGCGCCGAGCGCCTTGCCGAAGTGCTTGGCGGCCTCACGCGTGAGCAACTGTTGCACATGGCCGAAGCTGCGCGCCGGCTCGGCAAACCCGATGCGACCGCAACGGTGGCCGATGTCCTTGAACAACTGGCGGGCCGCTTTGCAAGAGGTTCGGCATGAAACACAAGGTCAAGAACATTCATTTTGTCGGCATCGGTGGCTCGGGCATGAGCGGTATCGCCGAGGTGCTGGTCAATCTGGGCTATCACATCAGCGGATCGGACCTGGCCAGCAATGCGGCCACGCACCGTCTGGCCAGCCTGGGTGCACGCATCATGAAGGGCCATGACGCGGCCAACATTAAGGGGGCGGATGCCATCGTTACCTCGACCGCCGTGCAGGCCGACAACCCTGAAGTAATTGCCGCACGGAGCGCGCACATCCCGATCGTGCCGCGCGCGGTCATGCTGGCCGAGCTGATGCGTCTCAAGAGCGGCATTGCGATTGCCGGCACGCATGGCAAGACCACCACCACCAGCCTGGTCGCTTCAGTGCTTGGCCAGGGCGGGTTTGATCCGACTTTTGTGATCGGCGGGCGACTCA
>CANJOT010000104.1 GCA_947475815.1 Burkholderiales bacterium
CGATCGGCTCGCCCTCGGGCATCTTCAGGCGGTCCATGATGGCACGCACGCGATCGCCGGCGAAAATGCGCAACAGCGGGTCTTCGAGCGACAGATAAAACCGCGAAGAGCCGGGGTCGCCCTGACGGCCCGAACGGCCGCGTAACTGGTTGTCGACGCGGCGTGATTCGTGCCGTTCGGTGCCGATGATATGCAGGCCACCGGCCGCCACCACCTGGTCATGCAGGCCCTGCCATTCGGAATGCAGCTTGTCGATGCGCTGTTCCTTGTCAGACTCGGACAGGGTCTCGTTGGCACGCGTGAGGTCGATCTGCTTTTCAACGTTGCCACCGAGCACGATGTCCGTGCCACGACCCGCCATGTTGGTGGCAATGGTGATCACGCCGGGCCGACCGGCCTGGGCGATGATCTCGGCCTCCTTGGCGTGCTGCTTGGCATTGAGCACCTGATGGGCCAGCTTCGCCTTGTCCAGCAGGCCCGACAGCAGCTCGCTGTTCTCAATCGAGGTAGTGCCCACCAGCACCGGCTGACCACGCTTGTGACAGTCGACGATGTCGAGAATCATCGCCTGGTATTTTTCGTCGGTGGTCTTGTAGACCTGGTCGAGGCGGTCGGTGCGCGCGTTGGGCTGGTTCGGCGGAATGACCACCGTCTCGAGACCATAGATTTCCTGAAACTCATAGGCTTCGGTATCGGCCGTGCCGGTCATGCCGGAGAGCTTGCCGTACATGCGGAAATAGTTCTGGAAGGTGATCGAGGCCAGTGTCTGGTTCTCGTTCTGAATCTGCACGCCTTCCTTGGCCTCAACGGCCTGGTGCAGGCCTTCGGACCAGCGCCGCCCGGACATCAGCCGGCCAGTGAATTCGTCAACGATGATGACCTCGCCGGCCTGCACCACATACTGCTGATCACGATGGAACAGGTTGTGGGCACGCAGCGCGGCCATGAGGTGGTGCATGAGCAGGATGTTGCCCGGATCGTAGAGCGAGGCCCCTTCGGGCAGCAGGCCGAGGCGCTCGAGAATCTGCTCGGCCTTTTCGTGGCCGGCCTCGGACATCTGGATCTGATGGCCTTTTTCATCGACCCAGAAATCGCCCTCGGGCTCGGGTTCGGTGGGCTTGGGCTCGACCGTCATGCGCGTGAGCAGCTTGGGCACTTCGTTGATGCGCTGATACAGCTCGGTATGATCTTCCGCCTGACCGGAGATGATCAGCGGTGTGCGCGCCTCGTCGATCAGGATGGAGTCGACCTCGTCGACGATGGCATACGACAGGGCGCGCTGGACGCGCTCCGAGGTCTGGTAGACCATGTTGTCGCGCAGGTAGTCAAAGCCGAATTCATTGTTGGTGCCGTAGGTGATGTCGGCGCCGTAAGCGGCCTGCTTCTGTTCGTGCGGCAATTGCGACAGGTTGACACCCACCGACAGGCCAAGGAAGTTGTAGACCTTGCCCATCCACGCCGCATCGCGGCTGGCGAGATAATCGTTAACCGTGATCAGGTGCACGCCCTTGCCAGCCAGCGCGTTCAGGTAGACCGCCAGCGTCGCCATCAGGGTCTTGCCCTCGCCGGTGCGCATTTCAGCGATCCTGCCGTCATGCAGCACCATGCCGCCAACCAGTTGCACATCGAAGTGCCGCATGCCGAGCGAGCGCTTGCTGCCCTCGCGCACCACGGCAAAGGCCTCGGGCAACAATTCATCAAGGGTCGCGCCCTTGGCCAGGCGCTCACGGAACTCATCCGTTTTGGCGCGCAAAGCCTCGTCGGACAGCGCAGCGACCTGCGGTTCGAGTGCGTTGATCTGCACAACCGTCTTGCCGTATTGCTTGAGCAGACGCTCGTTGCGGCTGCCAAATATTTTCTTCAGAAGACCAGTGACCATGGATTCCACCGCGCAGAGCGGGAGTAATGAGTCGGTAGACGGTGTTCCGGACCGCGTGCAGGCACCGGATTACCGCGAAAGGCCGGAATTTTACCATGCAGGGGGGAAAGACCGGCCAGGCTGGCAGGAAGCCAGCCGATTGAATACGAACTCAGGGCGGTTTCAGGGTGCGCCGGGACGCCGCGGGCTGGTGTGCGGGCTGGTGACCGCCACGGTTTGGGCACGCGCGCCGGGCTTGCCGGGTGCGAGGAACTTGGCGGGATTTTGTGCGATGCCTTTGACCTGCACCTCGAAATGCAGATGCGCGCCCGTCGAGCGGCCGGTGGTGCCGACATCGGCAATGTGCTGGCTGCGCTTGACGATGTCGCCGACATGCACATAAACCTTCGAGGCGTGCCCATAACGGGTGACGATGTCGTTGCCGTGGTCGATCTCGATGAGGTTGCCAAAATCGTGATGCCATTCCGAGGAGATCACCACACCGCCGGCGGCAGCGACGATGGGGGAGCCGGTCGGGGCAATGAAATCGATACCTTCATGCATCGCCTGGCGGCCATTGAAGGGATCGATGCGCAAGCCAAAACCGGAGGCGTTGTACGCCACGTTGACCGGCTGGATGGTCGGCATCATCTTGTCGCGCAACTTCGAGTCCATCAACTCGGTTTCGACGACATTGAGGAAATCGGCACGCTGCTCAACCTGCCGCGCGATGTTTTCCAGCAGCAGCTGGAAGTCGGCCATGCTCAGGGCGCGATCGCCAGCGACCGGGGCGCCACCGCGGCCCGGGGGCGCAAGGAAATTGAACTCCTGGGACTTGATGCCGGCCAGCCCCGAGACGCGCTCACCGAGCGCTTCAAGACGCATCAGTTGCGCCTGCATCTCGCCGAGCTTGACGGCCATGACGTCGAGGTTTTCGCGCACGAATCGGTCCTTGCGCACCGATTCGTCCTGGGTGGCCGAGAGCAACAGGCTGCGCACCAGCGGCACCTCGAGATCGGCCGCACGGCTGAAGGTCAGTACATACAAACCGGAAGCGCCCAGCGCCACCAGCAACAGGTAACTCAGTGACAGAAAAACATAATGTTTGGCCGATACGGTAAAAGTCCTGGCCTGCGCCATACGCTGATGCACTAAAATGATCTGCATTCGAACTCTCCGGGATGGCACGGAACCGGGTTCCGGCCCCTCTCTGGTTATACCGATCAATCCCGTCCCTGGACAAGCACCCGATCAACACTGTTTCTGGTTCGGCGGCGCGCAGGGCACAAAACCCGGCAAAGCGGCCAGCCTGCCAACCAGTCAAAAAACACAGCGTGAAAAAACTCTCCGGTGGTATTGCCCCGACGATCATGGAATTTCTGCGAAAGGATTCCGCGACTGGCGGTCTGTTGCCGGCCGCGGAACGACTGATTCAGTTACAGCAAGATCTGAACCTGCTGCTCCCGAACGGCGTGGCCGCGGCTTGTGAAGCACATGTTTCCGGCGACGGAATCCTGATTATTCGAGCCTCTTCCTCAGCCCTTGCCGGCAAGTTGCGGCAAATGACGCCAAGCCTGCAAACTGGACTGGTGCGCCGAGGCTGGAAGGTTAACGCAATTCAGGTCCGCGTACAACCATTGAATAGCGCTTCAAATTCAATGGCTTACGATAATTCCGCAAAACCGCCCAAAGTCGCCATGATGACGTCCAAGGCATTGGAGAGCTGGAATGGGCTGGTTTCAGAGCTGGACGACTCACCGCTGCAGCAGGCCGTAAAAAAGCTCCTGCGCCATCATGCAACAGGACGACGCGACGACTGAACGACGGGTGTCGGACTGGCGTCGACGCACCATGAGGGAGCGGCACGTATCCCTCAGATGAGGCGCTCGACGATCAGCACGGCGAAAAACAGCAAGGCGGTGCCGAGGGTAATCTTCAGCAGAGTAAAGGCCCAGTCGAGCAGGCGCCGGCGGCCGGTAAGCAGCCAGGCCAGCACCAGACCCGCCACACCGAGCGCGGCCAGTATCACCAGTAGTCGGAAGACGGCCAAGGCAGTCGCTAGATCGGTGCCAGGTCACGCGTCAGACCACGCGTGAAGGCTGGCGGAGCGAGCGCCGTGTCGGCGAAGCTGACCATCTCGTAGGCACTCTGATCAGCCAGCAGGGCGCGCAGCAGCCGGTTATTGAGGGCGTGCCCGGACTTGTGGCCCACATAAGCGGCGATCAGGGGGTGGCCAATCAGATACAGGTCGCCGATGGCGTCGAGTATCTTGTGTTTCACAAACTCGTCGGTATAACGCAGGCCATCGCTGTTAAGGATGCGGTATTCGTCCATGACGATGGCATTGTCGAGGCTGCCGCCACGCGCCAGCCCGGCATTGCGCAGGTGTTCGACATCCTGCATGAAACCAAAGGTGCGTGCCCGGGCCACTTCGGTGACATAGGAAATCTCGGCAAAGTCGATGTCGCATTGCTGGCCCGTGGCATCGACCGCCGGGTGGTTGAATTCAATCGAGAAGCGCAGCTTGAAGCCGAAGTGCGGCTCAAGGCGGGCCCATTTTTCGCCCGTACGATCCTGATCACGCACCTCGACGGCCTTCTTGACGAGGATGAATTGCTTGGCAGCCGGCTGCTCTTCGATGCCGGCCGACTGCAGCAGGAACACGAACGACCCGGCGCTGCCGTCCATGATGGGAATTTCTTCGGCGGTGACGTCGACATACAGATTGTCGATGCCCAGGCCGGCACAGGCCGACATCAGGTGTTCGACGGTCGACACGCGCGTTGTGCCCGACTGCAGCGTGGAGGCCATGCGGGTATCACCGACCGCTGTGGCCGAGGCCGGCAGATCGGGTGCGCCCTCCAGATCGGTGCGACGGAAAATGATGCCAGTGTCCGGCGCTGCCGGACGCAGCGTCAGGGTGACCTTGGTGCCGGAATGCAATCCGATACCGGTGGTCTGGATCTTCTGCTTGAGGGTACGCTGATGGAGCATCGGTGGCCGTAAAAAAAGGGCCGGCAGGATACTGCCCGGCAGGCCCTCAGTTTACCATGCGGCCACCGCCGGATCCCGCCACGCCTGGCCGCAGCGGGGTGCCGGCAAGGCGGCGTTCAGATACCAAAAATCCGTTGCGCATTGCCACCACGTACGCGGCGCACGATGCCGCCATTGAGTTGATCAACCCGGCCCAGGATGCCCTTCATGTCGCCGATCAGGTGCGGGTAGTCCGAACCGAACAGGACATTGTCCGCACCGTGCACGTTGACCGCCAGTTCCAGCGCATCTTGCCGGTAGACGACGCTGTCGACATACACCTGACGCAGGTATTCGCTGGGCAGGCGATCAATCTTGGTTCGCCGTGCCGGCTCCATGTCGTAGCAGCGATCGAAACGGCCAATCAGATAGGCGAGCGCACCACCGCCATGGCTGGCGATGATCTTCAGTTTCTGGAAACGCTCAAAAAAGCCGTCGAAAATCATGCGTCCGACCGCCAGCGTGGTGTCAAACATGAAACCGACCGAACCGGTCATGTTGTGGGTGCTCAGGTCCATGAGTGCCGTTCCCGGCGGCGCGGTCGGGTGAATCAGCACCGGCAGGGCGAGATCATCGATGGCGCGCCAGATCGGATCAAAAGCCGCTTCGGTCAGTGAGCGGCCGTTGATGTTGGCCAGCACCATGACGCCGCGGGCGCCTTGCTGATGGGCGCGCTGGAGTTCGGCAACGGCCGCTTCGGGATATTCCCAGGGCAGTGAAGCCATCCAGCGGATGCGGTCGGGATAGGCGGTCTGGGCGCGCGCCATGTCATCGTTAATCACCTGCGCAGCCTTGAGGCTGACCTCGGCCGAGCCGAAATAAACGTTCGGACAGGTCAGCGAAACAATCGCCATGTCGACGCGCGCTTCGTTCATGTCGCGGATGCGCAGGGCATAATCAAAGTGCTCGGGCTGCGGCTTGAGAAAGGACGCGCCGTCGCAAAACACGGCATCCCCACCATCCATGCCCTTGCCGACGCGGTACTTCGGGCCACCGTGGTCGCGCAGCAGGTCAAACCAGCCGCGGTTAAGCATATGGGTGTGGACGTCTATCGAAATCATGGAGTTCTCCGCATTGAGGGATTGGTGTCGGGATACAGCTTCATTCCTTGGGCAGGTTGGCCGCGGCGATCACGCGCGACCAGCGTTCCTTGCCGCTGGACAGCAGATTGGCCAGGTCCTCGGGCGTACCCGGCGCGGGCAGCACCTGCTGACGTTTGATGGCGTCGACCACCGCCGGGGCATTGAGCGCCTTGACCAGCGCCGCGTTGAGGCGGTTGACGATCGGTCGCGGCAGGTTGGGCGGGCCAAAATAGCCCGACCAGCCCGACACGACGACATCGTTGAAGGTTTCACTGATGGTCGCGATCTGCCCCATGTCCGGCAGGCGCTTCGAATCGCCAATGGCAACCACGCGCAGCTTGGAGAGTTGTGGCATGAGCGACGGCAGGGTTGAGATCACCATGGCGATGTGCCCGGCCAGCAGATCGTTGGTGGCCGGACCGGCGCCTGAATAGGGTGCATGGATCAGATCGGCGCCGCCGCGCTGCTTGAGCAGTTCACCCAGCAGGTGCTGTGGTGAGCCGACACCGGCCGTGCCGTACGCCACTTTGCCCGGATTTTTCCGGGCAAATTCAATCAGCTCGGCCAGATTGTTGGCCGGCACCACCTTGGGATTGATGGCGATCGCCATGGTGGTCTGGATGGCAATGGTCAGGGGCGTGAAGTCCCGGATCGGATCATAGGGCGGTGTTTTCTTGAGCAAGGGACCGGTGACGTGCGTGGCTTCATTGCCCAGGCCGATGGTGTAACCATCAGGCGCGGCGCGCGACAACTCGGTCGAGCCGATGACACCGGTGGCGCCCACCCGGTTATCGACTACTACGGTCTGGCCCAGATCCTTGCGCAGTTCCTCGGCCAGCAGACGCGTGATGATGTCCGTGGACGCGCCCGGCGGAAACGGCACGATAATGCGGATCGGCCGCGACGGAAAATCCTGGGCCACGGCCACACCTGCCGACAGCATCATTGCGGCCAGGCCAGCAAACAATCTGCGTTTCATGTTCGAGCTTCTCACGATCATTTCTCCTCGACCTTTTTCTTTGCGGCGCCAGCGTAGCATCGCCAGCCAGTTTCAAAAAGGGCGATTTTGTTTCATGATCATAACTTTCTGGAACTAAGGGTCCTCCATGAAGCTGCAGCAACTGCACAGTCTTTGCGCGATCGTCGACGCGGAGTTCAACATCTCGCGCGCTGCCAGAGCGCTCGAGAGCTCACAGCCGGCCATCGGCAAGCATATCCGCGCACTGGAACAAACTCTGGGGGTGCAATTGCTGTTGCGCAGCGGCAAACGCATCACCGGCCTGACCGAAGCCGGCCGGGCCGTGCTGGCGCCGGCGCGCGAAATGCTGCGCCACGCCGCCAACATCCGCATGGCGACGCGCGATCTCGCCGAACCAGAAGGGGGCGAGCTGTCCATCGCCACCACGCACACCCATGCGCGCTATATGCTGCTGCCGTCGATCAAGGGGTTTGTCGAACGCCATCCGGACGTACTCATCCGCCTGCGCCAGGGCACACCACAGGTGATCGTCGGTCTGGTGGCACAAGGCACGGTCGACGTCGGCATCACCACCGAACTCGAACAGCTGCCTGCAGGACTGGTGCAGATTCCATCTTTCCGCATGCAGCACAGCGTCATTGCCCCGGTCGGCCACCCGCTGCTCAAGTCGCGCGCCATCACGCTCAGGCAACTGGCCAGTTACCCGCTGCTGGCGCACGACTCACAGTTCAAGATCGGCAAGGAGGTCATGCAGAAATTCAGCGCGGCGGGACTGCAGCCGCGTTTTGTCATGCAGGCCCTCGATTCGGATGTCATGAAGGCCTATGTGAGCGCGGGTCTGGGCATTGCCATCATCCCGAAAATTTCATTTTCCCCGCGACGCGACAGCGGCCTGCGCAGCCGTGACGTCAGTCATCTGTTCACGCCAACCACCACTTACGCCATCTTTCGGCGCGGGGTGTATCTGAACAAGCATGTCCAGGAATTCATCCAGAGTGTCGCACCACAGCTGGATCGAAAAACCCTCGAAGACGCCATCGCGCAGACCGGCGGCGGCGCACGCATACTGGCCGATGCCGGCCTCGCCCCGGCGCCGGACGGCGAATGAAAAACGCGCTGCCGGCCCGGCAGGGCGGGCAGCGCGTCACCACGAGACCGGGCTACGCGCTGCGTAGCCCGGCCTGATCCAACCAGACTCAGTCCGCCTGCTTGCGCAGAAAAGCCGGTATTTCCAGACGATCCATGCCGCTCGACTCGAGCGCCGCGACCCGGGCGGCTGCCTCGTTGCGCGGATTGCGGATCACCGCCGGCACATCGAGCTCGCTGTAATCCACCGAACCCATGCCACCGTTGCGGTTGGACATCGCACCGACCGCATCGCTGGTACCGGTGCGCTGCACCGGCATGCTGACCGGGCTGGGCACCAGTTGCGGACGCTGCTTGGCACGACCCAGGCCAGTCGCCACCACGGTAACGCGCAGGCGATCTTCCATCGTGTCATCGTAGACCGTACCGAAAATCACGGTCGCATCCTCGGCGGCAAAAGCGCGGATGGTCTCCATGACCGTGCGCGTTTCCCTGAGCTTGAGCGATCGGCTGGCTGTGATGTTGACCAGCACACCCCGCGCACCCGACAGATCGACGCCTTCCAGCAGCGGGCTGGTGACGGCCTGCTCGGCGGCAATGCGCGCGCGGTCGATGCCAGCAGCCACGGCCGTGCCCATCATCGCCTTGCCCTGCTCGGACATGACGGTCTTGACGTCTTCGAAGTCGACGTTGACCAGACCTTCAATATTGATGATTTCGGCGATGCCGGCCACGGCGTTGTGCAGGACGTCGTCGGCGCTTTTGAAGCAGGCTTCCATCTCGGCATCTTCGCCCATCACCTCTTCCAGCTTTTCATTGAGGATGATGATCAGCGAATCGACATTGGCTGACAATTGCTCAAGGCCCTCGTCGGCCATGCGCATCTTGCGGCTGCCTTCAAAACCGAAGGGCTTGGAAACCACGGCCACGGTCAGCACACCAAGTTCCTTGGCGATCTGTGCCACCACCGGTGCGGCGCCGGTGCCCGTGCCACCACCCATGCCGGCAGTGATGAAGACCATGTGCGCATCGGCCAGTGCTTCGGCGATGCGTGCCCGCGCCTCCTCGGCGGCCGCACGGCCGGCTTCGGGTTTGGCGCCCGCGCCCAGCCCGGTCTTGCCGAGCTGGATGCGGCTGCCGGCGGTCGAGCGCGCCAGAGCCTGCGCATCGGTATTGGCGCAGATGAACTCCACACCGGACACGCCACGGTTGATCATGTGCTGCACGGCATTGCCACCGGCACCACCAACACCAATGACCTTGATCACCGCTCCGAGGTTTTGGGTTTCCAACATTTCAAACGTCATGACTGCCTCCAGAAGTATAGGCTCGAAGATTCAGGATTGAGGCTCGGAGATCCCCGTTCCACGCAATTCCGAATCGCAAGTGCCAGCTGCCAATAAAAAAACATTTTTAAAATTCCCACACTGCCTTGATTCAAAACCCTGATTCAATAACTTGCTGCCTGTTCACATTCTCCGTACCGCTGCATTATTTTTAGAAATTGCCTGCAAACCATTCCCGCATGCGCGTCAGGATGTCGCGAAAGCCACCGCGCTGATGGGCCACGCGCCGGCCGCGCAGGCGCTGCACGCGCGCTTCCTGGAGCAAACCCATGACGGTTGAATAACGCGGACTGCGCACCACATCCGACAGGCTGCCCTGATAGTCGGGCACGCCGATGCGCACCGGCTTGAGGAACATGTCTTCGCCCAGTTCCACCATGCCGTCCATCATGGCCGTGCCACCAGTGAGCACCACGCCCGAGGACAACAGCTCTTCGTAGCCCGATTCACGCACCACCTGCTGAACCAGCGCGAACAGTTCTTCGACGCGCGGCTCGATCACGGCGGCCAGCGCCTGGCGCGACATGCTGCGCGGACCGCGCTCGCCGATGCCAGGCACCTCGATCATGTCATCAGGATTGGCCAGCACCTGCTTGGCCACGCCATGGCGCAGCTTGATTTCCTCGGCATCCGCCGTCGGCGTGCGCAGCGCCATGGCGATGTCGCTGGTAATCTGATCGCCGGCAATCGGAATGACCGCGGTATGACGAATCGCGCCACCAGTAAAGATGGCGATGTCGCAGGTGCCGCCGCCAATGTCGACCAGCACCACGCCGAGTTCTTTTTCGTCCTCGGTCAGTACCGCCAGGCTGCTCGCCAGCGGTTGCAGAATCAGGTCCTGCACTTCCAGACCGCAGCGGCGCACACACTTGACGATGTTCTGCGCCGCGCTCACCGCGCCGGTGACGATGTGCACCTTGACTTCCAGACGCATGCCGCTCATGCCGAGCGGTTCGCGCACATCTTCCTGGCCGTCGACGATGAACTCCTGGGTCAGCACATGCAGCATCTGCTGGTCGCCCGGGATGCTCACCGCCTTGGCGGTTTCGATCACGCGGGCAACGTCGGCGGCCATCACTTCCTTGTCCTTGATGGCGACCATGCCGCTGGAATTGAAACTCTTGATGTGGCTGCCGGCGATGCCGGTAAAGACGTCGCGGATCTTGCAGTCGGCCATCAACTCGGCTTCCTCGAGGGCACGCTGGATCGAGTTGACGGTGGACTCGATGTTGACCACCACGCCTTTTTTCAGACCCTTCGATTCGTTCTGACCCATGCCGATGACTTCATAACGGCCGTCGGCCTGCAGCTCGGCGACCACCGCCACGACTTTCGACGTGCCGATGTCCAGTCCGACGATGAGGTCCTTGTTTTCTTTGGTCATTGGTGATTCACCTTAGTTTTCTTATGCATGTGGACGTCATGTTCTCGGTTGGGCCTTGGCGGCGGCAGCGGCTCTGGCCTTGGCTTTGGCCGCTGCCGCACTGGCCGCGCGCGCCCGCGCAGCTTCATCAACAGCAACGCGCACACTGTCGGCGCGCAACGCAAAACCATTCGGGTAGCGCAAGTCGACCAAACGCGGGTGCGGCCATTTCGCCGTCACCTGCGGGTAGGCTGCGATCAGGCGGTTGACGCGCTCGTTCAGGGTATTGCCATCACGTTCGCGGCCCAGTTCCACGGTCAGGTCAGAGGGCCCGCCATCGGTGAACCGGACCGTCCAGGCATAACGCGCCGACAACACCACCGACATGGGCGTCAGGCCGAGGGGCGCGAACCATTTACGGAAGTCGGCAAATCGCGCCACGACATCCTTTTCGCTGCCCGGCGGGCCAGACAGCGCTGGCAGGTTGCCGTCTTCCTCGGCTTCATCGAGGTTGGCGGCAAACAGCTCACCGGTACGACTGATCAGGTGTCCCTCGTCCCAGGTGCCCAGGGGCTGGTGTTCTTCAATGCGTACGATCAAACGATCCGGCCAGGCACGCCGCACCTGCGCGCGCCGCACCCAGGCAACACTTTCAAAGGCGGTGCGCACGGCCTCGAGATCGACCGAGAAAAAATTGCCGCGCACCTTGCCGGCAAGGCGCGGCAGAGCCGCAGCACGCACGGTCGCCACGTTGACATGGCGCAGCTGGCCGCTGGCCGATTCGATCAGGATATGCCTCAAGGTAAACATCGAACGCTGGCCCACCCACACCAGCGCTGCCAGCACGAGCAGCAACACCGCCAGGCCGAACAGGGCGGCACTGGCAATATTGAGGGCGCGCAGGTTATTCCACATGTCAGGCCCCCGCTCCATGAATTTTGGTACGCGCGCCCGCAAGAATCTCCAGACACAGGTCTTCATAACTGATGCCGACCGCACGCGCGGCCATCGGCACGAGCGAGTGTCCGGTCATGCCTGGTGAGGTGTTGGCTTCCAGCAGCCAGGGTTGGAGCGC
>CANJOT010000105.1 GCA_947475815.1 Burkholderiales bacterium
CCCAAAGCCCGCAATTCTGTCCTATACTTTCCTGAATCAAAACAAGGAGACAAGGCATGGCACGCTACCGGCTGCTGGTCAATGGCACATCTCATCAGGTCGATGCCTGGGATGGCGACATGCCCTTGCTTTATGCACTGCGTAACTCTCTCGGCTTGCACGCCGCCAAATTCGGTTGCGGGCTCGGCCAATGCGGCTCCTGCACCGTGCTCATAGACGGCAAGCCGGTGCGTTCCTGCCTGATGAAGGTCTCCGAGGCTGCTGGCAAGCGCATCACCACCAACGAAGGGCTGGGTACGCCCGACAAGCCACATCCGGTGCAGGCCGCCTTCATCGCCGAACAGGCAGCGCAGTGCGGCTATTGCACCAACGGCATGGTGATGAGCTCGGCGGCGCTGCTGGCGCGCAATCCCAAACCGACCCGGGCGCAAGCGCAGGCGGCGCTGGCCGGCAACCTGTGCCGCTGCGGCTCGCACGACCGCGTGCTCAAGGCCATCGCGCGCGCCTCCGGACAAGGGGAGGCATGATGTTCCTCAGCCGCCGTGAATTACTCAAGAGTAGTATCGCCGTGGTCGGTTTCTCGCTGCTCGGCGGCCGGACGGCTCTGGCCCAGCAGACCGCGCGCGGCGCCCTGCCGCTCAACCAGGTCGATTCCTTTATTGCCCTGCGTCCGGACGGTTCGATCGTGGTGTATTCCGGCAAGGTCGATCTGGGCACCGGACACCGCATTGCAATGCGCCAAATGGTCGGCGAAGAGCTCAACCTGCCGGTAGCACGCATTGAGCTGATCGAGGGCGACAGCGCCCTGACGCCCAATCAGGGCGCGACTGCCGGCAGCACCGGCATCATGCGCGGCGGTGTTGAGCTACGCAATGCCGCAGCAACCCTGCGTGACGGTCTGCTGACCCGCGCCGCGCAACAGCTCGGTGTCGAGGTCAGCACGCTGCGCCTGCAGGATGGACAGGTGCTCGGCGCCGACGGCCGCACGCTGGCCACGGGGAATCTGGCTGAACCCGGCCAGCTGAAGATGACCGTCAATCCCAAGGTCACCCTGAAAAATGCAGCCGACTATGCGCTGATCGGCAAGTCCATCGCGCGTCCCGACATTCCCGCCAAGATCACCGGTCGGCACACCTACATGCACGACTTCACGCTACCCGACATGCTGCATGCGCGCGTGCTGCGACCGAGCGCCGTGGGCGCAAAACTGCTGTCCGTCGATGAAGCCTCGGTCGCACGCCTGCCGGGAGTGCGCGTGGTGCGCATGCAGGATTTTGTGGCCGTCGCCAGCCCGGATGAATGGGCTGCCATACGCGCCGCCCGGGAACTCAAGGTGCAATGGAGCCAGAGCGCCACACTGACAGGCCATCAGGGCGTGGTCGACTGGGCCAAGGCTGGCCCCTTCATCGCAGAAGAAACCCTGATCAACAAGGGCGATGCCAAAAAGCTTGAGGCGCTGGCCGCAAATACCCAGCGCGAGAAAGCCACCTACTACTGGCCGGTACAGTCGCACGGCTCGATCGGCCCGTCGTGCTCGGTCGCCGATGTGCGCGCCGACTCAGCCACCGTCTGGACCGCCTCGCAGGCCAGCCATCGCGTTGCCGTGGTGTGCGCCGCCGCGCTCGGTCTGGAGGCCGGGAAAGTACGCACGATCTACCTTGACGGTGCGGGCTGCTACGGCATGAACGGCCATGATGATGCCAGCGTGGAAGCGGCCATGCTCTCCAAAGCGCTCGGCCGACCGGTGCGCGTGCAATGGAGCCGCCAGGACGAGCTGGGCTGGGATCCGAAGGGACCGCCGCAACTGCTCGAACTGAGCGCGAGCCTCACGGCCGATGGCCACATCGACGCCTGGTCGACCGAAATGTGGTTCCCCCGGGCCACCGCCAACCTCGCCTGGGTGCCCCTGCTTTCCCCCCTCGCCGCCGGCCTGTCCCAACCGAAGGGCATCTCCACCGGCCTGATCTCGCAAAACGGTGATCCGCCCTACTCGGCCAAGGCCGTGCGCGTGCAGGTGCACTGGCTCGAAGGCGCGCCGCTGCGGCCCTCGAACATCCGCGCGCCCGGCAAGGTGGCCAACTGTTTTGCGGTAGAAAGTTTTGTTGATCAGCTGGCGGCACGCGCCAAGGTCGACGCCATCGCGTTTCGCCTGCGCGACCTGACGCAGGCACGCGGCCGTGAGGTGGTGGAGAGGCTGGCGCGCCTGATGAACTGGCAGACGCGCCCCTCGCCCGCGGCAAACACCCGTGCAACGCAGGCGCGTGGCCGCGGCATGGCCTACATCCACTACAAAAATAACGAGACTTTCGTCGCCATGGGCATGGAGGTCGAGGTCAACCGCCGCAGCGGCGAGATCCGTGTGCTGCGCGTGGCCTGCGTGCACGACTGCGGCCTGATGATCAACCCCGATGGCGTGCGCGCCCAGATCGAGGGCAACATCCTGCAAACCCTGTCGCGCACCCTGCACGAAGAAACCACCTTTGACCGCAGCCGCGTCACCAGCGTCGACTGGGGCGGTTATCCGCTGCTGCGCTACCCGGAAGTACCAAAGCTCGACATCGAACTGGTGCAGCGCCTCGACCAGCCACCGCTGGGTGCCGGCGAGGCAGCGGCTGCGCCGGTGCCGGCGGCGCTGGCCAATGCCATCTTTGATGCGACCGGCGTGCATTTGCGCACGGTGCCGTTTACGCGGGAAAGGGTCAAGCCGCTGTTTGCAGGGCCTACTCGAGTTTGATCCCGGCCTGTCGAATCACCTTACCCCAACGATCCGCCTCCCCCTGAATGAAACGCGCAAATTCTTCGGGAGGCAGGGTCGCGGGTTCGAACTCAAGTTCGGCGAAACGCGCCTGCAGATCTGCGGCCTGCAGGATGCGTGTGAGCGCGCCCGCCAGCTTTTCCTGAATTGCTGGGGGCAAGCCCCTCGGACCCGAAACGCCAAACCAGCTGGTCGACACGACATTGGGTAAACCACGCTCGATGAACGTGGGCACATTCGGGAAGCCCTTCAGCCGCCGCGCCGCCGACACCGCCAATGCACGCACATCACCCGAACGGATCCGCGCCGATGACGAGCCCAGGCTGTCGAACATCATAGGCACCTGATTGGCCAGCACATCCAGCATCGCCGGACCGGCGCCACGGTAGGGCACGTGCACCATCCTGATCTGCGCCTCCAGCATGAACAACTCTCCGACCAGATGCGCCGAGCTGCCATTGCCAGAAGTGGCGAAATTAAGCTTGCCCGGATTTGCCTTGGCATAACTCACCAGTTCATTGAGGGTCTGCGCAGGAAATTTTGCGTTGGCGACCAACACGGTCGGGGTGGTCGCCACCAGCGCCAAATGGGTGAAGTCGCTCACCGGATCATAGGGCAGGTTTTTGAACAGTCCCGGCGCTGCCGCATGCGAACCCGAGTTGGTGAGCAACAGGGTATATCCATTCGGAGTTGCTTTGGCCACAAGATTCGAGCCGAGCGACGCGCCGGCACCCGGTCGGTTCTCAACAATGAATTGTTGTTTGAAGGTCTCGCTCAGCTTCTGCGCAACGATGCGACCGATCAGGTCGGTGGCGCCGCCCGGCGCAAACGGCACAATGAATTTGACCGGAGCCGAAGGCCAGTCATCGACTTCGGCAGCCCAGAGCGGATGGCCGAGAATCGGACTCAACAACAGGGTAAAAAACAGATGTCGCAACATGAATCGTCTCCTCGGCGATGTGATGCAGCCGGTGCTACACCACATCCAGCGGTGCCACCAGCGGGGTTCCCTGAATGTGAATACCGGCAGGTCGGTTGCCGGCGATCGCGCCCTGCCAAACCTTCGTATACACCTCAGGCAGCGGTGGCCAGTCGCTGCAGGCCAGCCAGATACGCCACAAATGCCTGCGCTTTTCAAGTTCAGGAAAATCCTCAAAAGCCGTACGCGAATGAAAGATCGTGTGATTGTTGAGATACTGGATATCGCCAACCCGAAAGTCCATGTCGAGGTGCAGTTCGGGGCTTTCCGCAAGTTCGTCGAGCAGGTCAAACGCGCTCTCAAGCGCGGGCGTGAAACGCGGCACTTCAGCAAACCGTTGCGCCTTGCGAATTGCACTGCGCACATAACTCGACACCAGCCTGCCGTCCGACATGGGATTGAACACCGGCACCGCATACCAAGGCTCTGCCCCCGCCGGCACTTCACCACGGCGATCACGGTAGACCGGTCGAACCAGTTCGGCGACCAGATCAGGACGGCGCTTCAACATCTCGTTGTAGACCGTGCCCGAGGCCACGATGCTCGACAACCCGCCGACTTTGGACGGCATCAGGCAGAGCAAACCGACGATGTCGGATGCATCCGAATGGTAGCTGAGCCGCGCGGCAGTCTGATAACCACGCTCGGTCGGTTTGGCATAATCCCTACCGATATCCTTCACATGGCCTAGCACATGGCCCTGTGCATTCTGCGACGCCACGTCACCGATCAAACGACCGAGGCCAAAATACGCAATCGCCGCCTGGCGTCGTGTCCACCGGCTAACCGGCAAACCACGCAGCAGGACGAAACCTGGACCATCGCGCACCATACCCACAATGTCGTTGACCAAGGGCTGCAGGTCTGGAGCAATGAAATTGCTGCGGTCGACGTCAACGATGTCAAGGCCGGTGCCATCGATCGCAGCGATCGCCTTTTCGATGGCGGCAATTTCGCCTGCCGTGAAGTAGCGTATCCAGTCGGTGCGCCGCGCCATGTCGGCGCCATACCAGACGGCATTGCCTGCGATAGGCCGCAGCCCGGCGCCGGATGGGTCAGCGCGCGTGCTGTCCGTCGAGCCGCTCTCGTTCTGGAATACTGTCATTGCCTGTCCCCTCATTGGCATACTGCGCGGCACCTGCTGCAGCGCATCGCCCTGACGTGATGTCTGGTCGTTTTCTCTTTGGATGCCCGACCGATCTTCAATGCTAGGTCAGGCAAACGATCATGGCAACAATCTTAGTAAGTTTCCAGCCTGCACCGACAAAATCTGTCCAAGTATTGGACAAGGCTGGATTACCGCAGCGGTGCGAGCGGGAAAGCCTAAAGTACGATCTCGGCCAGGGCGCGGCGCATGACCTCATTGATCTGACGCTGCCGCACGTGTGGCATGCGCCCGATCACACTGGACACGCTGACCGCCAGAAGCGGGTATCGACGTGCATCAAACACGACCACGCCAACCCCGAGCACCCCGGGCACGGCGGCATCGCCAACCACAGCCCAGCCGCGCGTGCGTGTGCTCGCGACCAGCACGCGCATGCGCGCCGGCGTCATATTGCCGTAGGCGCGCAATGCACCGGCATTCTGCTCTATCAATTCAACAGCTTCCGCATCCGGCAGCGCGGCCAGCAGCGCCAGACCGGCCGCGCCGACGCCGAGCGGCTGGCGGTGTCCGATGGTAATTGCCTGCACCTGAACCGGATAATTGCCGACCTCGCGATGCAGGCACAGGGACTCGCTCCCCGATCGACAGATCAAAAATACCGAGTCGCCGGTCGCATCACTGATGTGCCGCAATACCGGCCGCAGTTTGCGTACAGCCTCCTCGTGGGTATCATGGTGCATGGCGCTGGCCACCGCGATGCCATACCGTCCGACCTGCTCACTGCGCACGGCATACCCCTCATCGACCAGCACATCCAGAAAACGGTACACCGTGGGCCGCTGCATGCCGGTTGCACGAGCGATTTCCACCACATGCATCCCGCCAGGCCCGGCTCCACGCAAGGCATTCAGGATATGCAGGCCGCGCCGCAGGGTACGCGGCCCTGCGGCTGCCGCAGCAGGCTGCTCTTCCTTGGCCGGACTGGCTTCACGTGGCATGGGCACTTCCTGAACGTTGTCCAATTTCTGGACAAGGATGATTTGGAACAGGCGGGATCGGTCGCATCATAGTGGATAACAGGGCCCCACGCAGGATCTGCAAAACAGACCGGCGCGGCCTGCAATCTGCCGGAGTCGCGCATGCGCCCCATCGATTTCTTTTTTCGCGCCGCACAGCAGTACCCGCAACGCATCGCGCTCGACAGCCCAGCAGCGACGTTCACGTATGCACGCCTAAGCGATCAGGTGCAGGCTCTGGCCCATGCCCTGCAGGCCATGGATCCGGCACCGCTGTCGCGGGTTGCCATCTGCGCGAGCAACTCGGCTGCGCACATCATAGCGCTGCTGGCGACGCTCGCTGCCGACAAAGTCTGGGTGCCACTTAACTATCGCACTTCCGCAGCAGAAATCAGCCGCATCATCGATGCGACCAGTCCCAGCATTGTCATCGTCGATGCCTTGGGTGACCCGCTGGTAGATTCAGGGGCAGCGCAGCGCATCAGCCTTGATGAAAGCGGACCCGCAAGTCTGGCCAGCCTGATTGCCCAACACGCCGGCCATTCGCCGGTGCGCCACGAACTATCCCGTGACGAGCCGCAAGCGATCAAATTCACCGGCGGCACGACCGGCCTGCCTAAGGGCGTGATGCAGCCACGACGCGCCTGGAACACCGTCATCATCAATCAGATCAACGGCTGGGGACTGACCCAGGACGACCGCTACGTCGTCGCGGCTCCGGTCACCCATGGCACGTCTACCTACCTGCTGCCAATGCTGGCGCAGGGCGGTGCGCTGGTGCTGCTTGATGCTGTCAACCCGGCCAGCATCACGGCGGCATTTCGCGAGCGTGGTGGCACCCTCACCTTTATGCCCCCCACTCTGATCTACATGATCATGGCTCAAGCCGGAGTGAACCGGTCCGACTTCCCAGCGCTGCGCGCACTGATTTACGGTGGCGCACCCATGCCAGCCGAAAAAATTTCTCAGGTGCGCGCATTCTTCGGACCGGTACTCGGTACCACTTACGGCCAGACCGAGGCACCGCAGCTCGTGACGATGATGCGTCCCGCCGATTTTGCCGACGCCGCGCGACACGGCGCTGTCGGCCGCGCGACCTGGCTGTCAGATCTGAACATCGTCGCGCCGGACGGCCGGGTATTGCCCGCGGGTGAGATTGGCGAGGTGGTCGTTTCCGGTGATCTGGTCATGACCGGATACTGGCGGCGCCCCGAACTGACAGCACAGACTCTGGTCAAGGGCTGGCTGCATACCGGTGACCTCGGTATGCTCGACGACGACGGTTACCTCTACCTGAAAGACAGGCTGCGCGACGTCATCATCACCGGTGGCTTCAACGTCTATCCGGTCGACGTCGAGAACACGCTGTCACAACATCCGGCCGTCTACGAAAGTTCGGTGTATGGCGTGCCCGACGAAAAATGGGGCGAGGCCGTGCAAGCAGCCGTGCAACTGCATGACGGTGCGAACGCGACTACCGACGAGTTGATGTCATTCGTAAAAACCAGGCTGGGCCCGGTTCAAACCCCCAAACGCATCCACCTGTTTCCAAGCCTGCCGCGATCTTCGGTAGGCAAGGTTCTCAAAAATGCGGTGCGTGACGCCGCCCTCAAGGAAACCGCATGAGTCCAGCACCCACTACCCGCCTGTGCACCCACAGCCTCACGAGCATGCACTACCGCGACGCCGATCTGGTCGAAGACCTGCTCGGCAAAAAGACATTTACTGAGGTCATGTTTGCGCAAATCATGGGCCGCCAGGCCCGACCGGTCGACCTGCGCATCCTCGACGCGGTCTTGATCACGCTCATGGAGCACGGCCTGACGCCCAGCGCCATTGCGACCCGCGTGGTTTACATGAGTGCGCCCGAAAACCTGCAGGGCGCCGTTGCGTCGGGACTGATGGCTGTGGGTAGCCAGTTTGTCGGCACCATGGAAAACTGCTCGCAACTGCTGGACCGCATCCTCGCTTCGAGCACACCGGAAGACACCGCGCGCGCCATCGCCGCTGAACACCGCACGGAACGACGCGGCCTGCCGGGCTTTGGCCACCACCTGCACAAACCTGATGATCCGCGCACCATCAAGCTGCTGCAACTGGCCGACGCCGAGCCGAAACTTTCCGGCAGGTGGCTGGTTGCCCTGCGTACACTCGGACGTGCCGTTGACGAGGTCTATGGACGTCACATCACGATCAATGCTACCGGTGGTTCTGCCGCCCTGCTTGGCGAACTCGGCGTACCGACCGCGCTGATGCGCGGCTTCGCCGTCATCTCGCGCGCAGCCGGGCTGGTATCCCACATCGCCGAAGAACAGCAAATACCTTCCGGAAGGTTCATCTGGGACACTATTGACCACGCCATTCCCTACGAGCGGGTGAGCACCAGCGGAACCGGCGCTGGCTGAGTACTGACGCCTTACCCTGCGCTGTCCAGTCGACAGACGCAAAAAAAGAAGGAGACAAGCATCATGCAGACAATCTGGAAACCGTTCGTTCACACACTGCTCATGGCCTGCACAGTCCTCGGCGTGATGAGCAATGCCAACGCCGCAGACTATCCAAACAAGCCGATCCGCTGGATCGTGCCCTTCGCCCCCGGCGCCGCCAACGATTTCGTCGCACGCATTGTCGCCACCAGCCTGAGCAGCCGGGTGAACCAGACCATCGTGGTGGAAAACCGCAGTGGCGCAGGCGGCTCGGTCGGCGCAGGCGCCGTGGCAGTGGCATCCCCCGACGGCTATACACTGCTGCTTTCGAATCCCGGACCCAACGTCAGCAACCCGATCTTCGCCAAGGATGCCTCCTATAACCTCAAGTCGTTTGATTCGGTCATCGCGTTCGGATATGTGCCTCTGATCATCGTTACACAGCCTGCTTTTCCGGCTGATAATCCACGCGACCTGCTGGCTTACCTGAAGGCCAACCCAGGCAAGGTGAACTGGGGCTCATCGGGCAATCTCAGCAACCCACACATAGCCCTCGAATTGTTTCGTCTGGCCACCAATGTCAATCTGGTGCACGTCCCCTACAAGGGTTCGGGGCCCGCGCTCAATGACCTGCTGGCCGGGCAGATTCAGTTCCTGCATACCTCGCTCGCATCCGTGGAAGGGCATCTCAAGTCTGGCCGGCTCAAGGTGATTGCCGTGGCCAGCGCGAGCCGCCTGCCACAACTCCCGGATGTGGCCACTCTCGCGGAGGCCGGCATTGTCGGCGCAGACTCGGTCACCTGGTTCGGCATGTCGGTACCAGCCGGCACGCCGCGCGACATCATCGCCAGGCTCAATGTCGAATCCAATCAGGCCATGCAATCACCCGAGGTGCGCAGCCGTCTTGAAGCACTCGGTCTGAACCTCGTAGGCGGCCCGCCACAGAACCTCGACAAATTCATCGACAGTGACGTTACCGGCCTGAAGAAGCTGCTTGCATCGGGCGTACTCGATACCCGGTAATCCGTTACACGCCGAACGCCCAACCCGACCCATCGACCCTCACCGACCAGGAGTCCAACATGGATGAGATCCTCCGGCAGCCCGTCAAGGCACATTGCGCCTGGCTCGCCGAAACCTACTCAAAAAACCAGTCCTGGGCCGACACGCTCAGCGACGCGGAAATCAACGACCTCAATGGCGCGCTCAGGCGTCTGGAAGAACGCAAACTGTGCTGGCCCAACTTCAGCAAGGAAGATTTTGAATTGCCGCTGCTTGGTCCGCGCCTGCAGCGCATCCTAGGCGAGATCCGATCGGGCAGGGGTTTCGTCCTGATCCGAGGTATACCCGTGCGGCAATACAGCGCCGAGACGTTGCGCAACATCTACTGGGGCATCGGATCGCATCTTGGACAGGTGATCTCCCAAAATGCCAAAGGCCACCTGATCGGTGAGGTGAAAGACTCTGGCGCGGACTATTCCGATCCGAACGTCCGCGGTTACACCACGCGGGATGTACTGCGGCCACACTCGGACTCGGCCGATGTGGTGGGCCTGTTCTGCATCCGCAAAGCCAGATCGGGCGGACTGACCTCCATCGCAAGTTCGATTGCCATCTATAACGCCGTACTGCGCGAGCACCCAGAGTACCTTGAACCGTTATACGCCGGTTTCCAGTATGACCTGCGCGGTGAAGGCGCAACCGGAAAAATCAAGGAAGTGACCAACGACCGCCTGCCTGTGTTCAGCTATTACCAGGGCCGCCTGAGCGCGCGTTTCAATCCCAAAGCGATCGAAACGGCACCGCTCAAAACCGGCATTCCCCTGACCCAACTGCACCTCGATGCCATCCATTACATCGAACGGCTGGCACTCGACCCGGCCTACCGGCTCGACATGCTGCTCGAGCCCGGTGACATCCAGATCATCGACAATTATTCCGTACTGCACGCCAGAACAGATTTTATCGATCATGACGAACCCGACGAAAAACGACTCCTGCTGCGCATGTGGATCAATATTTTTGACGGTCGTGAGCTGGCACCTCGTTTTTCCAACCGCTACAACACGGGTGATCGGCATGGTATCGCCGCATTAAAGGCCAGCTGATCCCACGCAACGCTTCGAATTTGAACCCACTGCCGACAACCATCCTCTTGAGCGCTGGGCGCCGATGCTGAAGCTGGCTAATTGACAAAATCCTGCGGCTGGACCGCTTGGTGAACGGTACTCGGGGAGGTTTCAAACTATGATACGAACCCGGAGTTGGGAAGAGGCGGTCAAAGGGCGCATTGTCCGCAACGCGCCTGAATTTCAGGGCACGCGCGTGCCCCTGCTCGATTCAGACCTTGAGGCCAGCCCCGGGCCGCACGCCTTCGTCATCGAACAGAAGCCGCACTTCGTGGTCGGCGCGCATTTTCATCGCGAGTATCAGTTTCAGTTGTTTTCCGCTGGCGGTGGGCTGCTGGGCAAACATGCCGTGCAGCCTCTGACGATTCATTATTCCTCGCCGGAATCAGCCTATGGCCCGATTGTCGCCGGCTCGGAGGGACTGTCGTATTACACTCTGCGTGCCATGCAGGGCGTGGGTGCCTGCTACATGCCGGAGTCGCGGCCACAGATGAAACTCGGCCTGAACAAACATCAGGTCATGTCTGGCGCCGTGCACGCGCGCGCACCGGCAGCGCTGCGCGCCCTGACAGCGCCGGCCATCCAGCCCTGCATCAGCGCCAGCCCGGACGGCATGGCTGGCTGGAAGCTCGCCGTGCCGCCTGCGGCAACTCTACCGGCCCGCGCATTGCCTGGCAGCGGGGCGCGCTATTATTTTGTCCTTGGCGGCAGCCTGAACGTGGACGCTCAGGCGCTGGGTCCGGGCTCGGTGGCTTTCGTGTGCGATGAAGCGGACTTCCTGATCAAGGCTGGTGAGGCCGGGCTTGAAGTGCTCGTGCTGCAGTTTCCGGAACAGGCATTGCAACGTCACTGAACTCCGGCCAGTACGCAGCGGGGCAAGCGGCTATTCAAGCTTGATGCCGGCGTCTTTAATGAGGGCCGTCCAGGTGAGCACCTCGGCACGCAACAGGCGAGCGAATTCGTCCGAAGTCATCGACACTGCATCGAGACCCTGGCTATCGAGCGTATCAATGACCTCGCGGCGCGCGACCACCTTGCTGATGTCTCCCTGAATTTTTTCAATGATGGCTGGCGGCGTCCCCGCCGGCGCAAGAAAACCAAACCAGGTTGAGACATTGAAATTGGCGATGCCGGCTTCCGTCATGGTCGGCACACCCGGCGCATGTTTGGACCGCACACTGGTGCTCACGGCGAGCGCGCG
>CANJOT010000106.1 GCA_947475815.1 Burkholderiales bacterium
ACTTGATTAGCGATTTCCCTAAGTGTACTACGCCTCCTGACGAGGAGTGCTTGGGCTGAGCCTATTGGCGATGTCTTTGCCGCCAATGCGCGGGGGTAACGAGAATTTATTGAGGATCACAAGGCCGCTGGCAGCGAAAAGGAGTGACTTGAACAGGCCGCAAGAAAAGTGGCGCGTGTTTCTTACAATGCCGGGCTCCGGATCAGTGTGCCCCGGTTGATTTGGGGACCGTCTTCTGGAACCAGATACCGTCAAGTCCGGTTTCTTGTAACGCACCACCTCAGCTTTGAATTCCACCGAAAACACGTGACGCTTTAACTGCTCTTTCTTAATGACTTCCAGTGCGCTATCCTGCTTGTCTTCTTTCATAATTTCTCTTTCGTTAAGTCATCAACAGAAGGCTTACAGGATCACAATCGACGTAGACACGGCAAGCTCATCCGCGAACAAAAAATCAAGATCGACTAGTTTGCGCAACGTAAATCCACAACCTGTTCGCCCCACTACCCAGAGGAAGATTTTTCGATGACCTATAAACCTTTCAGCAGCATCTTCTCCGACATGGTAGTGCTCGACTTGACCTCGGCGCGCGCGGGTCCGACTGCCGCACGCCAGTTCGCCGACTGGGGCGCCAACGTCATCCGCATCGAACAGCCGAAAAACTCGGTCTGGGCCGACCTGGGTCGGCGCCTTGCCCCCGACTTCCAGAACCTGCATCGCAACAAGCGCAGCCTGGCGCTGGATTTGAAAAGCGCTGAAGGCCTGGAAGTCTTTCTGCGGATGGTGCGAGGCGCCGACGTGGTGATCGAAAACTTCCGACCGAACGTGAAGTCGCGTCTGCGCATCGACTACCCCGCGGTAAGTACCATCAACCCGCGTATCGTCTACGGCAGCATCTCCGGCTTCGGCCAGGACGGTCCGTATGTGGATCGTGCCGGGGTGGACCAGATCGCGCAGGGCCTGGGCGGCCACATGACCCTGACCGGTGAGCCGGGACGGGGACCGATGCGCTCCGGCGCCGCCATTAACGACGTCTTTTCCGGCATCCTCTGCGCCAACGGCATTCTCGCCGCGTTACTGGAACGTGAGAAATCCGGCCGGGGCCAGTGGATTTATACCTCCCTGATCGAGGCCCAGATTTTTCTGCTCGATTTCCAGGCGGCACGCTGGACAATGAGCAAGGAGCTGCCCAAGCAGGAAGGCAACAACCACGCGCTGTTGACGCCGATGGGTACATTCAAGTCGCGCAACGGCTACATCAACATCGCACCCACGGTGCCGATGTGGGCCAAGTGCTGCAAGGCCCTGGGGCTCGAGCACCTTATCAGCCATCCCGATTATGCCACCTCGGATTTGCGCAATGCGCACCGCCCACCGCTGCTGGCCGAGATCGAAGCGATAACCCAGACTCACGACAGCGAATACTGGATCGAGACCCTGAACGCGGCGGGTGTTCCTTGCGGCCCGATCTACACGCTCGATCAGACCTTCGACGACCCACAAGTGCGGCACCTGGGCATCGCCCAGAGCGTTTACTCAGATGCAATGGGCAGGGACATCACCCTGGTCGGACAGCCGATCCGCATGAGCCGGGGAATATCCCGAATCACCTCTCCCGCACCCGAGTGCGGCGAGCATACCGAAGAGATCATGCGGGACCTGGAATATAGCGATGCGGAAATCGCCGATTATTGCAAACGCGAAATCATATTGGTACCGCCGGCGGCGGTACCCTGAGCATGCAATGCGATGTGGTTTGGTATGCGCATTATTGCGGCTTGATGCCCGCATTCTGGATGACTTTACCGAAGGTGGTGTAGCTGTCTTCGATCAGCTTTGAGAATTCCGCGGGCGTCTCGCCACCTGGTACGAGACCTATTTCGAGAAACCGGGCGCGTATCGTAGGGGACTGAACGATGGCCCGGATCTCGACGGCGAGGCGCTCGACGACGTGGCTCGGCACGCCCGCTGGCGCGGCAAACCCGGTCCATGCCGAAACGTCGAAGCCCGGGTAGGTCTCTGCAATCGCCGGGATGTCGGGCAAGATTGGTATCCGCTTGGCGCTGGCAACCGCAAGGACTCTCAGTTTTCCCGCCTCGACAAGCGCCTTCGCCGTCGAGTATCCGCTGAAGACCGCCTGCGTATCACCACTCATCAGCGGCGGAAGCGTTTCGGGCGTGCCCTTGTATGGCACATGCACCATCGAGATACCTGCAACCTGATTGAGCAGCTCGCCGGCCAGATGTGTAGTGGTCCCGATGCCTGCGTGACCAAAAAATATTTTCCCCGGGCGCGTTTTTGCCATCGCGATGAATTCCGCAAGGGTGCGACCTGGAGACGACGCGGGGACGATCATCACCAAGGGGCTTACGTAAAGCGAGGTAAGCATTGTGAAGTCCTTGCGCACGTCGAACGGTGTGTCTTTGACGAGCAATGGCTGGACCACGTTGCCCGAGACGAGCACTCCGATCGTGTACCCGTCTGGCGTTGCGTTCTTCAGCGCCATGATTCCGATTGTGCCGCCGGCACCAGGTCTGTTTTCGACAACGACGGTCTGACGTAAACGCTCTGACAGTGCTGCAGCGACCATGCGCGTCATATTGTCGGTCGGAGAACTCGGGGTGTACGGTACGAGGATCTTGATTGGCCGGTCAGGAAAGGTCTGCGCCGACGCTGATGTCGCCCCAAAAGACAAAGCAATAGCGAGAATCGATCCTAAAATCCTGCCTGGTCGTTGATTAGTATGCATTGAGTCCCTTATGGTCACGGTATCGTGAGAGTCCTTGCGGTGTGGGCCGCGCTATCTTGTTTTTGGACCAGTCTCCGTGTTGTGTTTTGATGCTACGTTGTAACCTAATCTCTGTCAATTTTATCCATGTCGGTTGCGTGAGGAGGATGTAGCGGCGCCGGCCCATCATGTCTGCCACCGCGCCCAGCGGCAAAGCGAGGACGAGCGTCGGCGGCGAACCAGTCCTTATTCGGCCTTGATATTGGCCGCCTTGAGGATAGGACCGAATTTTGCCCGCTGGGACACGACAAACTCGCCGAGCTCTTGTGGCGTTCCTGGTTTGACCTCAAAGCCGAGGTCAGCCATCTGTTGGCGCACGTCGGCACGTGCGAGAAGTTTGTTGGTCTCGGAGTTGATGAAGCTCACCGCTTCACGGGGCAGGCCCTTGGGTCCGAAAAGCGCGATCCAGCCCACGACTTCACCGAACTCCGGAAAGCCTTGTTCGGCGACCGACTTGATGCCGGGCATCAAGCTACTGGTCGTGCGGGTCGTAACGGCCAGTGGCTTGATTCTTCCCGCTGCGATCATCGGGCGCAGTGTGCCCGCGCCCAAGGTTTCGAAAAGCACCTGGATGCGTCCTGAGAGAACGTCGGTCATGCCCGGCGCAGGGCCGGGGTATGGAATCGGAAACAGTTCGGCACCGGTGGCAACCTTCAACTGTTCGTGGACGATACGCACGACGGTGCCGGTCAATGCGACATTGATGGTTCCCGGCTTGGCTTTTGCGGCTGTCACCAGTTCGGCCAGCGAATTTACCGGGAAGGACGCTGGCACGCAGATGATGAACGGCGATAGCGCTACCATCGCAACGTTGTCGAAATCCTTTTCGGGATCGAAATCGAGCTTGGGGTAGATGAACTGATTGACGACGTTGGCACCAAGGTTGCCAAAGATCAGCGTGTAGCCATCGGGCGTGGCGCGCGCGCCCGCTGCCAGTCCGATGTTGCCGCCGGCGCCGACGCGATTCTCGACGATGAATTTTCCCTGAGTCGTCTGCGACAGCTTGTCGGCGACCATGCGCGCCAGCACGTCTGTCGCCGAACCCGCACCGGCGGGTACGATAATGCGCACTGGTCTGGCGGTGGGGTAGGCCTGACACCAGGCGGATGCGCAAAAGCCGAGCGCTGAGGCGATCCACAAGCACTTCCAAAATTTCATTGCGATTTTCTCCGGACGGGTAGGACAGGGATATTGCAACGGCTGGCTAATTAAGCTTACATCAGCGCCTTCAATTGGCGCAACCCATATTGGCCCAACCCGTTTTTGATCGCTCTTCAATCTACCCTTTTCTTGCACGCGTTCAGGCTGCTTGCGTGTTGGCCTGATCGTCCGTGCATCCGCGTATGCCGATTCTGGTAACATCAACAGTGCGCTGCTAGAGTCGCCGTCCTGCCCGATCTGAAGCTGTTGTTTTCGCATCTCATCAATATAAGTACGGGAGATCTGACCGATGGAATTGCTGCTTCCTGTTTCGCCCACGGCGAAAATCCAGTCTCGGCCTGCCACGCGCCCCGCACGTGGCAAACCCCTCAAAATCGGTCTTCTCGACAACACCAAGCCCAATGGTGACGCGATCATCCGATCAGTGTTCGATGCGCTGGCCGCCGAGGGCATCGGTGGCGAAGCGGTGCTCCATGCAAAACGCCACGCCGGAGAGGGCATCCGGCCCGAGTTGTTCAACCAGCTCGCACAATGTGATCTTGTCCTGACCGCACTAGCCAACTGAGGCGGATGCACGTCGTGGAGTGTCCACGACAGCGTCGAGTTTGAACGTGCAGGAGTGCCCACGATCACCTTCGTGACTGAGCCCTTCATGGTATTGGCCGAGCGTGTTGCCGCCGGCTACCACTTGCCCTTGCCTTCGTTGCGTGTGCAGGTCGTGCCACATGCGATCTCGAACGTGACCAAGGCCGTGGCAGCAGAGATGATGGCCCGCTTTCAGACCTCCGTGAAAGAGGCGATCTTTGCAAAGCTTGAAGACAACATTGCGTCCACCGTGGCGCAAGCTGACGTGTTGATGGGCGCTGCGCTGCAGCACATCGAACACGACGGCGATGAGGAAACCGCTGCCGAACTGTATCGAAGCCGCGGCTGGCTCGATGGCCTGCCCATTGTGCTGCCTACCGCCGCGCGTGTGGAGCGGATGCTCGGAGCGCTCGCGCCGCAGCGCCTGCGCGTGCTCGGCCACGTTGCACCCAAAGGTGCCGTGCTCACACTCGAAAGCCTCGCGGTCAACGCGGTCATGGCGGGTTGTGCGCCAGCATATTTTCCGGCGGTGGTGGCCGCTGCACGCTCAGTGCTCGACCCCAGATTTAACCTGTTGACCACCAGTACCACCACCAATGCCGCTTCACCGCTATTCATCGCCTGCGGTCCGATCGCAGGGCAGATCGGCATTCAAGGCGGCAACGATTTACTTGGTTCCTACCACCGCGCCAACATCACCATAGGTCGAGCCATACGCCTGGTGATGATCGCCGTTGGCGAGGCGCGGCCCAACGACGGTGATATGGCGACCCAGGGTCATGGCGCCAAGGTTGGCGTGTGCATCACCGAATCCGAGTCTCCATGGGAGCCACTGCATGTGGAGCTGGGCTGCGATGCCTCAGAGAGCGCCATCGTTGCGTTGTCCGCTTGCGCGCAATTCAATATCCTCGATTTTGGCAGCCGCAATGCCGACGATCTGCTCGACACGGTTGCCCGCACCATGGCGGTTCCGGGTCTGCAGAATGCGCAGACCTCGGGCGGTCCGATCATACTGTTTGGTATCGAGCACGCGCGCATACTCGCCAACGCAGGCTTGTCGAAAGCGGACGTCAAGCGCCGCCTGTTCGAGCAGGCGCGCATTCCGATCTCTTCCTTTGGCAGGGATACCGTCGAGGACATCATCAAAGTGCGCCGGCCGCAGTGGGGATTGGCGGAACGAAATCCGTCGCGCATGATTCCTGTCGCCGACGAAATTGATGAAATTACGATTCTGGTGGGTGGCGGCGAAGGGCAGCACAGTGTGCTGATGCCGACCTTTCATACGCCACGTCCAGTGTTGGCGAAAGTCGGCAAGGACGGATTGGGCGGTTGATAGGCAACTTGAAATGTGCCCTTGCCGGTGCCCATGCCGGTGCCCATGCCGGTGCCCATGCCGGTGCCCTTGCCGGTGCCCTTGCCGGTTGACGCACGCTCACCCCGCGGTTACTCTTTCACTCATAGAAAGTTTTCTATATAAAATAAAGCGACGGGCCATGGCCGCGCGGTGATACGTTTGCGCGATCTTGTTTCCCAAAGACCCACGATGTCGACGGAGGATGCATGACGCGAAGCAATGACGACGGTTTTTACGAGGTCTATTGGCCGCGCGCAACAAGCGTTGGCGAAACGAGGCCGCTCGCAGCCAAGCTCGACACCCTCAACGGCAAGCGTGTGCTGCAACTGTGGGATTTCGTTTTTCATGGCGACAAGGTTTTTGCCCTGCTCGAAGAATTCCTGAAGGCGCGGTTCCCCAAGGTTGAGTTTGTCAGCTGGCGCGAAATCGGCAACATTCTGGGTAGCGACGAGCGCGAAGTCGTCGCCTCCCTGCCGAAACGGCTGCGCGCGTTGAAGATCGACGCAGTCATCACAGGGATGGCTTGTTGAGGAAGTTGCACGCCCGCCGTGTTGCGGGCGAGTGCAATGTGCGAGCAGTACGGCGTGCCCTCGGTCTCCCTGACCTGTGAAGGTTTCGGTACCCAGTTCAAGGCCACCTCGATGGGCTTGCGTATGCAAGGTATCGCCTCGGCGCTGGTGCCGGGCCGGCCCGATGTGCAAACGGATGAAGAACTGCGGCGCAACATCTTCGAGGTGACGGCGCTCGAAGTGATCGCTGGCCTGACCGAGGTATCAGAGACGCAGGCCCCCGAGCGAGAGCCCGATGCGTGGCGCCCGTGGTTTCAGGGGGGCTTCGCCGCCGTGAACCGGCACTTCACCAAACATCGATTGAGCGATGGCTTGCCAGTGGTGCCCCCCACCCTCGAGCGCATCGAAGAGTTTCTCGCGTACACGTCACGCGATGCCGCCGAGGTGCTCGGGGTGCCGCTGCCGGACCGGCGCGAAGCGACCATCTGGAGCATCGCAGTCAACGGCGTGATGGCCGGCTGCCGGCCCGAATACATGCCCATCCTGATCGCACTCGTCGAGGCCATGGTCGACCCGGTCTATGGCGTCGAACACAGCGGCAATACCCCGGGAAGCGAAACCCTGATCATCCTCAACGGACCGATCATCGGCCAGCTCGGTTTTAATTACACGCAGGGGGTGATGCGCGACGGCTTCCAGTCGAATACTTCGGTGGGCCGGTTCTGGCGGCTCTACCTGCAAAACGTTGCGGGTTTCCGGCTCCATGAAACCGACAAGGGCACCTACGGCAACACCTGGCGCGTGGTCACGGCCGAAAACGAAGAAGTGCTGAGCGCCATCGGCTGGGATCCGATGAGTGTCGAAATGGGCTTTGCCGCCGGCGACAACACCGTCACCATCGCGCGTTATACCGGCGGTAATCCGCTGGTCTCGGTGGCCGGCAGCAGCCCCGAGGAATTGTTGCCCTACGTTGCGGACCAGTTGCAGGCGCAAATCTCGTGGCACCTGATGTTTACCGTCGGCGCGCGCCATGGCAGCCTGCGGCCGCTCCTGATCTTGAGTCCGATTCTGGCCAAGACCATAGCCAAGGCTGGCTGGTCCAAGCAGGACGTCAAGGCCTATCTGTTCGAGCATGCACGCAAGCCGGCATGGCAGGTTGAACGTCAGCGCGAATGGGATCATCTGACACGCTGGAGCCTGGCCGAGGCGGTCAAGGCGGGCATGGTCCCGGCGGTGTTCCACGAATCGGACGACCCCGAGCGCATGGTGCCGGTGGTCTGCAAGGCCGACGATTTCATGATCGCCGTGATGGGTGACCCGATGCGTAACAACGCCTACGCGTTCGCCCACAACGGTTCGCTCGGTTATCCGCTGGGCAAGCGTATCGTGCTGCCGCACGATTGGGAGACGCGCCTGGCGGCGATCGAGGAGTGACCGGATTTGATGGGGTCGATCGCACCAAACGGCAAGCGAAGTGCAACACCGCGGCGGCACGCCGCGCCGCAGATCCAGTTGAACGCAGTGCAGATCAAGGAGAATAATTCATGCACAAAAACCTGATTCCCGGCAGCTTGCAACGCCTGATCGCCGGGCTGGTGCTGGTGGCGTTGGCGCAGACCGCTGCGGCCGCCTATCCCGACAAGACCGTGCGCATCATCGTGCCTTACAGCGGCGGTGCCGCCGATACCATGGCGCGTGTGATTGCGAGCAAATTTTCGGAAATTTTCAAGCAGAACTTCATCGTCGAAAGCAAGACCGGCGCCAATGGCATCATCGGCGTCGACACGGTGGTCAAGGCGCCCGCCGACGGCCTGACCCTGTTGTACGAAGCATCGACCTCGACCTTCACGCCCTACCTGTACAAGCAGGTGCCCTACGACCTGATGAAGGACGTGCAGCCGATCGGCCAGCTGATTTCCTACCCGTATGTGATCGTTGTCAATCCGTCGGTGCCGGCGCGCAATTTTGCCGAACTGGTCAAGTACCTCCGGGACAACGGCAACCGCACCAACGTCGCCAGCGGCAGCGCCTCGCTGCGCGTGCTGGGTGAGCTGTTCAAGCAGATCGTCGGCGTCGACTACACCTTTATCCCCTACAAGGGCGGCGGTCCGGCAACCATCTCGGTGATGGCCGGCGAAACGCAGATGGCCTTCCAGGACCTGCCCACCGTCGCGCCGCTGGTGGCCGGTGGCCGCCTGCGCGCCATCGCCGTCACCGGCGACAAACGCTCGCGCATCCTGCCCGATGTGCCGACGGCGAAGGAGACGGGCCTGGCGGCCGACTTCGTCGTGACCTCATGGCACGGCCTGTTCGCACCGGCCAACACGCCCGCCGACATCGTCAATCGATTGAACAGCGAGCTCAACAAGGTGATCGCCATGCCCGACGTGGCGGCACGCATCAGCAGCATGGGCGCCGATCCCGCGCCTGGCACGGCCAACGAGTTCGCCACATCCTTTCGCTCGCAGTTGATGCGCTGGAAAGAAGTGACGACGCGCGCGCAGATACCGTTGTCCGACTAATGCACGTCCGCTGAATCCTGGCACCGGCCGCATCCCAATCTGCATTGCTGACCGATGAACGGGGCGCAGCCCGCGCCCCGTCCCCGGTTTTGTCATCGTGCCTGCCCATCAACCCGCCAATGCCGCCTGCCGAATCGCTTCGGTCGCCCATTGGTTCAGGCTCTGGCCGTGAGCCGCGGCGGCAATGGCGGCGGCTTGGTGCGTAGCCGGGTCAACCCGTAGAGAGAATTTCCCGGAGAAGTGCTTGCGCGGCTCGACGCCATCCTCGGCGCATGCCTCAAGGAATACCTTGAGAGAAATCTCCCCCTCGCGACGCAAGCCATCGACATCCTTGGCATAGAAATCGGCACCGCCGCTGAGCCCCACGAATTCCCCCCGGAACATCTGGATGTCCGGGTCGAACGCGATGACCGCCTGATAGCCGTTGATCGACATGGTATTCATGGTTTCACTCCATTCTCTTCCAGCCATTTGCGAATTGCCTCGACCGCGCCTTTATCCGTCGTCGGCACGGGATGCGGACGGTGAAATACTCGGCGTTCGTCGAACAAACGCACCAACACCCGCGATCCTTCGCGCTCTGAAATTTGCCCGCCCAACTCAATGAGCAAGACCTCAATGTCGGCCCAACGGACATTTGCCGATACAGGCCGGGCATAGATCAGTTCCAGAGTACGCTGGTGTTTTCGCTTCATATCTAAATGGTATCAAATAGTGGTATTAGAAGGCAAGAGCGATCACTCCCCGTAGCGCCCGTCATACGGCTTCCTCCGGGCACGTGGGATCTGTAGTTTCCGACCCGGAACCTCCTGCTACTCTTGCTACCGATCAGCGTTTGCGCCGGGCGACGGTAGCGAGAGTAGCAACAATAGCAACACCAGAGGTGGCTCAGCAAAACAAGACTAACCTATAAGTGAAGGGCTGGTCTGCGCGCCAATCGGTCATGGGTTAATTCTGTCAGTTTTGCGACACGTTATCGGTTTATGTCGCCGACGACAACAGGTCAACCCAATCTGCATTGTCGACCGATGAACGGGGCGCAGCCCGCGCCCCGTCCCCGGGCTTTACTCAGGAACGATCCCTGCATCTCTGGTGAGTTTCTCGAAGCGCTCGACGTCGTTCTGGATCGCCGCCGCGAGTACGACATTTCGTTCAGACGTTGAACCTGAAATGCATCACATCGCCATCCTTGACGATGTATTCCTTGCCTTCGAGCCGCATCTTGCCTTTTTCCTTGGCGCCGGCTTCACCCTTGCAGGCGATGAAGTCGTCGTAGGCGATCACTTCGGCGCGGATGAAGCCGCGTTCGAAGTCGGTATGGATGACGCCCGCGGCCTGAGGGGCGGTGGCGCCGATGGCCACCGTCCAGGCACGCACTTCCTTGACGCCGGCGGTGAAGTAGGTCTGCAGGCCGAGCAGGCTGAAGGCGGCGCGCACCAGGCGGTCGAGGCCGGGTTCGTTCATGCCCATGTCGGCGAGGAAGAATTCCTTGTCTTCGGCCGGCAGGTCGGCGATTTCAGCTTCGGTGGCGGCGCAGATGGCCACCACGGGCGCGGCCTGTGTTTGCGCATAGGCACGCAACTGTTCGAGCAGCGGGTTGTTTTCGAAACCGTGTTCGGAGACGTTGCCGACATACATCGCCGGCTTGGCGGTGATCAGGCAGAGCGGCTGGATCATGGCCATTTCTTCGGCGTCGAGACCGAGCGAACGCACCGGTTCGGCCTGGTTCAGATGGGGCTGTATTTTTTCGAGCACGGCCACCAGCTTGGCGGCTTCCTTGTCGCCGCTGCGCGACTGCTTGAGGTAGCGGTGCACGGCCTTCTCGACGGTAGAGAGGTCGGCCAGCGCCAGTTCGGTGTTGATAACGGCGATGTCGGACAGTGGATCAACCTTGCCGGACACGTGAATGACGTTCTCGTCTTCAAAACAGCGCACCACGTTGACGATGGCGTTGGTCTCGCGGATGTGGGCCAGAAATTTGTTGCCCAGACCTTCGCCGGTCGAGGCGCCGGCCACCAGTCCGGCGATGTCGACAAACTCCACCACGGCGGGCAGCACCCGTTCGGGCTTGACGATGTCGGCCAGGGCCGTCAGACGTGGGTCGGGCACTTCCACCACACCGACGTTGGGCTCGATCGTGCAGAACGGATAATTTTCGGCCGCGATGCCGGCCTTGGTCAGCGCGTTGAAGAGGGTGGATTTGCCGACGTTGGGCAAACCGACGATACCGACCTGGAGGCTCATGCAAAAATCCTTGATTCAGAGAAAAGAGACGCGTTGCCCGGCCGGCGCTGGTGTGCGCGGAGATGCATGGTCAGGGTTGCGGGCAAAGCCAAGCCGGGCCCGGCCGTCCTCGACGCGAGCCCGAAAGACCGCAATTGTACCGCCCGGCGTCGTTTGCCCCCAAGCCGGCCGTGCGCCGTGCGCCGGGTTCAGAGGTGCAGATATCCCATGACACCAACCACCAGTCCAACCCCGGTGGCACCAAACACGCCGCCGAGCAGCCAGCGCTTGCGCGTGAGCAGGGTGATGGCCGACAGGGCGATGGCGATTTGCAGCAGGGTGGTGGCCAGCGCCCAGCGTTCATGGGTGTGCATCTCGGCGGCACTGAGGGCATCTGAGGCTTTGGCTTTGGCCTCAAGCTTTTCGGCATCGACCTTGATTTCTTCTTTTTCTTTCTGG
>CANJOT010000107.1 GCA_947475815.1 Burkholderiales bacterium
AAGCAGGAGGTCAAGGATGCGTTCAGCAAGACCGGTCTGACCGCCGTCGGCTCCACCGCGGCACTGGCAGCGCAGCGCCATGCCGAATACACGCGCTTTTTCACCGAGATGGGCAAGACGTTCAATATCCAGCCGGAGTAAACAGCGCACGGCCTTTTGCTTTGCAGACGCGGCCGCAATCGTTCATCATCGCAGCCCGTTGCCGCGCCGCAGCGGGCTGCCGATTTCTACCTGGCAGCAGAACCATGCCTTGAGGAAAACACCATGATCGATTACATCGTGCAGGACCAGGTTGCCGAGATCCTGTTTAATCACAAGCCGGCCAACACCATCACCAATGAATTCCTCGACGGCCTGTTCGCCGCGCTGCAGCGCGCCGAGGCCGACGATCAGGTGCGCGCCATCCTGATCGCCAGCGCCCTACCCAAGCGCTTTTGTGCCGGCCTCAACCTTGCCGACTTTCTGAATAACTCGGCCACGGCGGCCCATGATGTCGTTGAAAAACTCTACGCACGTCTGGTCGACCTGCAATTCAGCATGAGCAAGCCGACCATTGCTGCCATCAGCGGCGCGGTGCGCGGAGGAGGCATGACCATCGCCATCTCGTGCGACATGATCATTGCCGACGCGCAATCGAATTTCGGCTACCCGGAGATCGACATCGGCCTGCTGCCGGCGATCCACTACAACAACCTGCCACGCATCGTCGGTCGCTACCGCGCCTTCGATCTGCTGTTTACCGGGCGCGTCTTCAGCGCCGAGGAAGCCTTGAGTCTGGGCCTGATCAGCCGCATCGCACCGGCCGGCACCCTGCTTGACGAAGCGCGCAAGCTGGCCCATGTGCTGGCGCTCAAGTCGCCACAACTGATGCGTAAGGGAAAATCGGGTTTCAATCAGGCGATCGACACGGGCTACCGTCAGGGAGTTGCGACGGCGGTCAACCTGATTGGCACAGTGGTGTCAATGGATGACTGCCGCGAAGGCCTGAGCGCCTTCGTTGAAAAAAGAAAACCGGTCTGGAAGGGCAACTGAGGCGGCCAGCTCTGACTTTACATGCCGCGCAGGTAATCCGAGACATCACGATCCATCCGGTAGAGATCGCCGTGGTAGGTGGTCTTGGCGTAATACACCACACACCCGCTATCGTCGCAAAAGACGCGCTCGGTGCGGGCCACTGGCGCCGCCATAGGACAACCGAGCGCATGGGCTTCGGCATAATCGGCGGCCGCCACCGATACCCGCTCGCGCGCCTGCGTCACCGCTACCCTGGAGTATTTGACCACCAGGCGCAGCAGCTTGGAGCGATTTTCCGCACCCTTGGGGAAGCGCTTGTAAATGTCTTCGGCAACGCAGATGTTCGACAGGGCGTACGGCTTCCCGCCTGTATGATCAACCTTGCTGATCGACATGTAAGGCCCCGATGAAACGCCGATCATCCAGCGCGGCACCGGCAGTTCGTCGACGCGAGCACGCGCCAGCACGCGAATGCTGTATTCAGGCGACTGGGTCTCCACTGCGGCCAGCGAGGCGAACAGGGGCTCGGCTTCGGGATTGACCGGCGTGTAGGTGACGAAGGCGCGCCGCCCGCGCTGGCTCGAGAGCAAGCCCTCGCCAGCGAGAATGTTGATGGCCTGGCGCACCGTGATGCGGCCCAGACCGTAGGCGGCACACAATTCGTCAATCGTGGGAATGTCGGCGCCGGCCTCCCATTCACCACTGAGAATGCGACTGCGCAGCACGCTCGCCAGTTGTGCGTAAAGCGCCGTCGCACCGGCCACGAATTTGGGCACGGCGCGCGGCTTACCAGCAGAGACTCGCATCAAGACCATCAACAAACGTTAAACTGAAAGGTGCTCATGAAGGCACAATAATATCATTCAGGCTGGATGCCCGCAGCCTTAATGATCCTGCCGATGTTGGCCAGATCGGCATCCATAAAAGCGCGTAGTTCATCGGGCTTCATCGGGCTGACGATGGCACCCTTGTCGAGGAATCCCTTGCGCACTTCAGGACTGTTGAGCACGGCATTGATACGCGCAGCCAGCTGGTCAAGCACGGGCTTGGGTGTCGACTTGGGCGCCATGACCACCTGATAATCGACCGCCTTATAGTTGGGCAGAATTTCCTTGATGGTGGGCACATTGGGCCATTCGGACAGGCGGTCGTCGCCGAACACGGCAATCGCCTTGACCTTGCCGCCACGCATCATCGGCGCGGCCTGAGCCACTGTGCTGGTGATGATGTCGACGTTACCGGCGGCGACGTCGATCATGCCGGGCAGACCACCCTTGTAAGGGATGCGCAGCAGATCAATGCCGGCTTCGGCCGCCATGGCGAGGATGCCCAGGTCACCGTAATACGCGAAGGTCTGCTTGCCCGGCGCCCGTTTGGCCAGCGCGATGAAGTCGCGCAGATCGTTGACCGGTGAATCGGCCTTGGCCAGAATCACCGCTTGGGTGATGCAGGTGCGTGCCACCGGCACAAGCTGATCCATGGCGTGAAACCGCAGGTCCTTCATCATGTATTCCTGATTGAGCATCAGGTTGCCGAAGGTATACAACAGGGTGCGGCCATCGCCCGGCGTGCCGGCGACATAGGCGGCGCCCAGCGTGCCATTGGCGCCGGGGCGGTTTTCGACAATCACTTTTTCATTGACCTGGTGCGACAGCCCTTCGGCGAACAGGCGACCCAGTAGATCCGTGCTACCGCCTGGGGTGTACGGCACGACCACCGAGAAGGCGCGCGACTGCGCCAGCGCGCGGCCCGCCTGCGAGGCCAACAAGGGTGCGCCCGCCATGGCAAGACACAATTTTCTGCGGTTCTGGTTTTGCATGTTCATCTCCTGATATCTGAATTTCTGGTTCGGGTTTGAATGCTGGGTCAACAACAGTGCGGGTCAAGCAACAAGAAAGAGATTCAACGGCCGGTCCAGTTCGGCGTCCGGCGTTCATTGAATGCCGCCAGACCCTCACGCGCATCGTCGGTCTGGATCATGGGCGAAATGCTGGTCTCGGCGAAGGCCATCAATTCGTGGAAGGACATGGACTCGACCGCGCGCATGGCGTACTTACCGCGACGCAGGGCGATGGGCGAGACGCGAATCAGGTCGGCGACCAGTTCATCGACCGCTTCATCAAGTTGCGCTGCCGGCACGACCTGGTTGAGCAGGCCGATCGAGGCGGCGGTGGCGGCACTGATGGGCTTGCCGGTCATGCACATCTGATTCAGATAACGCGCCGGAATGAGATCGCGCAGGACCGCGAGAATCTGCATCGGGAAGATGCCGATCTTCACCTCGGGCATGCCAAACACGGCATCGTCCACCGCAACCGCCATGTCACACATGCCAAACAAACCCATGCCTCCTGCCAAGCACATGCCATTGATGCGCCCGACGATGGGCACATGACAGGCGTGCACGGCACGGAACAGGTTGGCCATGGGCAGTTGCAGCCGGGCAAAGTCGGGCTGGAATGGCGTGTCGCCGGGGCTCAGGTCGGCGCCGGCGCAAAACGCCTTCGGTCCGGCGCCGGTCAGCACGATGACACGCACCGAGGCGTCGGCGCTGCAGGCCTCGACCGCGGCGCACAGTCCATTGAGCACATCGTTAGTCAGGGCGTTGCGCCGGTGTTCGCGATGCAGGGTCAGGCGCACGACCATGTCCTTGCGTTCGATCAGCAGATCGCCACCCGCAGCGACGCTGCTCTCTACCCGGAAGTCTGAAGTCATGGCTGGTCCCCGGTTGACTCAATGTGCAGCGCCTCGGCGGCGTTGCGCTGATCACGCAGCTCACGCAGTTTTTGCATGACGGCGGGCAGATCACGCTCGCAGCCATAACCACGCTCGCGCAGCGCCGCGGCCGCCTGTGCGTGGGTCATCTCGCGTTCGGCGGCACCGCTGGTGAGCAGGCCGATGACCAGCGGCTTGGGTGCAGGCTCCTCGTCAAACAGCTTGAGCAGGCCATTGACCACGCTGGCCAGCGAAGTGGCCGACAGGCTGAAGTACATGAGGATGGCGGTCACATCCGGGTGACGCGCGCGCTCGAACACCAGCCGGCCAAGTTGCTCAAAGATCAACTGCGCGCTACCGCCCGAGGCATCGACAAAATTGGCCGCTGGAATGCCCTCGTCGGCCAGCAGGTCCAGCAAAGCCATGCCGGTGCCTGCACCGCCGGCGAGAATGGCGGTTTCGCCCTGTAACTCGACCAGCGTAAAACCGGCGGCATCGGCGCGCCGCTCGAGATCCGACATGGCCTGCTTGCTGACGTATTCCGAATGCAGGCCGGACCAGTCGAGGTGTCTCGGACGGGCGTTGTCATCCAGCACGACCTTGGCATCAAGGGCGATGAGATCCCCTTTCATGGTAACGGCCAGAGGATTGATCTCGAGCAGTTGCGCGTCGTTGTGCACGAACACGCGCCAGGCCGATGTCGCGAAGCGGCACAGGGCACCAAGCGAACGCCCCTCGACCCCGGCGTCCTGAAAAAAGGCGACGAACTCGTGCGCCAGCGGCGTCACCGTCGCTGCGAAATGCAGACGCAACAAGGTGGCACCGTGATCTTCGACATGAATGCCGCCCTGACGCGTGAACAGCAGCACGTAGTCCTGAGCGACATCATCGATGGTCCATGCAAGGTAATACTCATGTTCGGCGAGCACTCTGGTTTCGGCCAGCACGGCGGGCCGGTTCAGGCCGATCGAGCGCATGCGCGCGCGCAGCGTGTCGAGCACCTCCGTGGCATTGGCCGGGCCGGCTGGCAGAATCAGGCCCTGTTTGCCGCGACCGCCAAAGGGGGTCTGCGCCTTGAGCACAACGTCGTGATCAATGACCAGCGACGCGGCTTCCTGGAGCACCTGACTCCAAGGCAAGGGCAGGCCAGCCCTGCGCAGCAGGTCCTTGGCCTCGTATTCAACCAGATTCATGCAGTCTCCGATCTGCCATGCTCGGCCATCAGTTGTTTGATCAGCACAGGCACCTCGAACGGAGAACGGGCAATCACCGCGCCCGCTTCGCGCAAGGCAGAAATTTTCGAGGCTGCGCTTTCGCTGTCGCTACCGACCAGCGCGCCGGCGTGGCCCATTTTTTTGTCGCGCGGCACATGCCGGCCGACAATCAGGGCGATCACCGGCTTGCCAGCGGCGCGGATGGCGTCGAGCATGGCGTACTCTTTGCTGCCGCCCGGTTCACCCATGTAGACCACCACATCGGTGGCTGCATCGTCGATGAAGCGGCCGAGCCACTCGTGCGGGTTGCGCCCGCAGATGACATCCCCGCCGATATGCACCACCGTGCTCTGGCCCAATCCGGCGCTGGTCAACAAATGACAGATGTTGATGGTCAGCGTGCCGCTGCGGCCGATCACACCCACACGACCCGGCAGGGTCAGACCCGGCGGTAGCGCGCCGAGCACGGCCTCACCCGGGGTAGCCATGCCGGTCGAATTGGGGCCGACCATCCACATGCCGGCGTCGCGCGCGTGGCGCGCCGCGATGGCAACATCGTGCAGCGGCACATACTCGGCCGCCGCGAACACCAGACCCAGACCGGCATGCGCGGCCTCGATGACCGAATCGCGCAGACCCATGGGCGGCGTGAAAATTGCCGCGGCATTGGCGCCGGTTTCCAGCACCGCCTCGGCGATAGTGCCAAAAATCGGACAGCCATCCAAAGCCTGCGTACCGCGCCCGGGCATCACATGACCGACAATGTTGGTGCCGAATTCACGCATGAAACGCACCTGAGAGCTGCCGTAAGCCCCCATGCCGTTGACCGACAGCACCTTCGATCCTGCATTGAGCAACACCGCCATGATGCAATAACCCTCAGTAGGACTTGGGCAGGCCAAGCACGCGCTCGGCCAGATAACAGAGAATCAGCTCGCGCGACACCGGTGCCATGCGTTGCGGCACAAGCTCACGGAAATAACGCTCGACGTTGTACTCACGGGCATAGCCGTAACCACCATGGGTGCGCACGGCGCGATCCGCTGCAAGAAAAGCTGCGTCGGCGCCCAGATACTTGGCCGCATTGGCCTCGGCACCGCAGGGCTTGCCGGCGTCGTAGAGCGCCGCAGCGCGCCATACCATGAGGTTTGCCGCGGACAGTTCGGCCCAACTCTCGGCCAGCGGATGCTGGATCGACTGGTTCATGCCGATGGGCCGGTCGAACACGATGCGGTCCTTGGCATATTGCGTCGCCTTCTCGAGGGCACGAAAGCCCATGCCGACCACTTCGGCACCAATCAGAATGCGCTCCGGGTTCAGACTGTCGAGCAGTATCTTGAAGCCCGCCCCTTCGGCGCCGATCAGGTCTTCCTTGGGCACGTAAAGGTCATCGATGAAGACGCTGTTCGAATCTACCGCACCACGACCCATTTTCTCGATTTCGGTGACCTCGATGTGTTTGCGGTTCAGGTCGGTGAAGAACAGCGAGATGCCGTCGGTCGGCTTGACGCACAGTTCGCGCGGCGTGGTGCGCGCGACAATCATGATCTTGTCGGCGATCTGCGCGGTCGAGGTCCAGACCTTGCGGCCATTGATGACATAACCATCGCCTTTGCGCACGGCCGACGTGGTGATGCGCGAGGTATCAAGACCGGCGTCGGGCTCGGTCACGCCAAAACAGACTTTCATCTTGCCCTGGGTGATCGGCGGCAACAGACGCTGTTTCTGTTCCTCGGTACCGTGGACAACAATGGCATGCGGCCCGAAGATGTTGATGTGCAGTGCGGTGCAGGCGGCCTGCACGCCGGCGGAATTGCCAACCACCTGCATCATCAGCGACGCCTCGGTCATGCCGAGTGCGGAGCCGCCGTATTCGGTCGGCAGGGTAATGCCGAGCCAGCCGCCAGCGGCGATGGCGTCATGAAACTCGTGCGGGAAGCGCAGATGACGCTCGCATTCGATCCAGTATTTGTCATCAAACTGATCGCAGATGGCTTTGACGGCATCAACGATCTGCTGGCGCTCAGGCGTTAGATCGAGGTTCAGATTGAGCATGGTGTGAGTCTCCGGGAAGCGCGCCCGCAAGGCCGGCAAACGCGCCGGATTCACCAGGCAGTAGCAAGACATTGGGACGGCATTGGAAATGCATACAAAACCTAATATTAGTCTTTGTTTATGGATTTTGGTGTAATCTAAGAAATGACAACAGCAAAGTCAAGAGAATTCGGTGCGATGAAATCCTCTTGACCGTCTTTGCATAAAACCATCAGCACCTGGCCGGAGCGAGCATATGCAAAAGAAAAAAAATCTGCAGAATTTGCGCATAGGCGGGGCCTGTGCGTTCTGGGGGGATAGCAATCAGGCTGTGCAACAACTGGTCGAATACGGCGACGTCGATGTGCTTGTGTTCGACTATCTGGCCGAACTGACCATGTCCATCCTGGCCAGCGCACGCACCAAAAATGCCGAACTCGGCTATGCCACCGACTTCATCAAGGCGCTCACGCCGGTGCTGGCACGTATCGCCGAACGCAAGACGCTGGTGCTCAGCAATGCCGGCGGCATGAACCCGCAGGCCTGCGCAGCGGCCCTGCGCAAAGCGGCGCTCGCGGCGGGCGTCACGCTGCGGGTCGCCGTGGTCGAGGGGGATGACCTGATGAGCCGCGTGGACGAGTTGAGATCCGCCGGCGTCAAAGAGATGTTCTCCGGCGCACCCATGCCCACGGAGTTCTCCAGCGTCAACGCCTACCTCGGGGCATTTCCTGTGGTTGCTGCGCTGCGCGCGGGCGCGGATGTCGTGATCACCGGACGCTGCGCCGACAGCGCCCTGGCACTGGCCGCGCTGATCCACCATTTCGACTGGAGCGCACAGGACTATGACCGGCTGTCCGCCGGCAGTCTGGTCGGTCACCTGCTCGAATGCACCACACAAACGACGGGCGGTTTATATACCGACTGGTGGCAGGTTCCCGGCTGGGATGACATGGGTTATCCGATTGCCGAGTGTGAAGCCGATGGCCAGTTTGTGCTTGGCAAGACTCCCGGCACGGGTGGCCTGATCATTCCGCTGGTCGCGGCCGAGCAGACGCTCTACGAGGTCACTGACCCGGCCAACTACGTGCTGCCCGATGTGATCTGTGATTTCACCGCCGTCACCATTACGCAGGCCGGTGAGAATCAGGTGCGCATCCGTGGCGCGCGTGGCCGGGCACCGACCGGGACCTACAAGGTCAGCGGCACCTGGCACGACGGTTTTCGCCTCGCCACCACCCTCACCGTTGCCGGCGATCACGCCATCGAAAAGGGTCGACGCGCCGGACAGTCCATCCTGGCGCGCGCGCGGCGCCTGATCCTGCAGGCCGGACTGGGCGATTTCACGGAAACCAATCTTGAAGTGCTCGGCAGCGAAGAACCCTCCTATGGCGCGCAAGCGAGCGCGGCAACACGCGAAGTGGTGGTGCGCATCGCTGTGCGCCATCCCAAGGCTGCGGCCCTCAATCTGCTCGCTTCGGAGATCGCACCCATGGGCACAGCCGGCGCAGTTGGCACCACCGGCTTCAGCGGCCGGCCAAAGGCGCAACCGGTCTACCGGCTGTTCAGTTTTCTCTGGCCCAAGTGCGAATTCACCATCCAGATTGAACGCGATGGCCAGGCCTCACCCGTCAGCGTTGACACCAGTGATCGCCCCTTCGTGCATCGCGATGGCGATCTCTACCCTGCCACAACACCAGCCACCGGGGACGGCAACACCGCCACGGTCAGTCTCGCCGCGCTGGCAGTGGCACGCAGCGGCGACAAGGGTGATGTGGCTCATGTCGCCATCATCGCGCGCAAACCGGAATATGTCGCGGCCATCGGCGCGCAGATCACGGCGCGTGCCGTGGCGCACTGGTTTGCCCACCTGTCCACAGGCGTGGTAACCCGCTTCGATGTACCCGGTCTGCACGCCTATAATTTCATCATTCAGGAAGCACTGGGTGGTGGCGGTGCAGCTTCGCTGCGCAACGACCCTCTGGGCAAGACCCTGGGCCAGATCCTGCTAAGCCATCCGGTGCGTATTCCAACCGCCTGGCTGGCCGGGATTGAGACTGGCTATACCGGCACCATTGCCAGTTGAATTCAACGCCCTCGAGAGGTTCATGAAACCGGTTACACAAGCCATCCTGCAACGCCAGTCGACCCGTGGTTTTCTCGACAAGCCCGTGCCGGGTGCGCTGGTGCGCGAACTCCTTGAAGTCGCCAGCCACGCCCCTTCGGGCGGCAATCTGCAACCCTGGCGTGTGCACGCCGTTGGTGGTCAGGCGCTGACGGATTTTGTTGCGTTGATGGCAGTCAAGCTGAACGCGGGCGAACAGGAGTCGGCGGAGTATCCGGTCTATCCGGGCGGGCTATGGGAGCCGCTGCGCACGCGCCGCCGGCGCGCTGGCGACCAGCGTTATGCAGCTCTGGGCGCAACACCCGCTCAGGATGGCATGGCGGTTCTGAGCGCGCGCAATTACCGCTTTTTCGGCGCGCCCGTCGGCCTGTTCTTTTTTCTTGACCGGCGGGTAGGCGCATCACAATGGGCTGATCTAGGCATGTTCCTGCAAAGCCTGATGCTGGCTGCCACCGACCATGGCCTGGCAACCTGTCCGCAGGCGGCGTGGTCGAACTGGCCGCAGACCGTGCGTACCCTGTGTCATGTCGGCGATGACTGGGTGCTGTTCGCCGGCATGTCGCTGGGTTATGCCGACCGCGGCGAGCCGCTCAACGGCTACCGCACCGAACGCGCGCCGCTGGAAAGCTTCGCGACCTTCGCAGGGATTGATGACTAGACCAGACAGCTAGGACGATGCGGGTCCAAGCATGGCGGCATGGCGCGCGGCGATGGCGGCGCGACTTTTCGGATGAGTGATGATGTAAAACTCGCCGGACTTGACCGCCGCCAGCGTCATGTCGGCCACCTCGGCCGCACTGATGCGCCCCGATTGCACTGCACGCCCGGTCTGTTCGCGATAAGCCACAGTGAGCGGATCGTCCCCCAGCGCCACCGCCGGCCGGTAACGTTGTGCATCGGCAATGCGCGTGGGCACAAAGGCCGGGCACAAGACCGACACACCAATGGATGAACCTTCATCGCGCAACTCGCCAGCCAGACATTCCGAAATCGCCACGACGGCGTGTTTGCTGGCGCAATAGGCCGATGACCCCGGCATGGTCATCAGCCCGGCCAGCGAAGCGGTGTTCACCACGTGCGCGGGCTGGCCTGCGGCCCGCATGCGCGGCACGAAACTGCGAATGCCGTGCACCACGCCCATGACATTGACATCGAAGATCCACTTCCAGTCCTCGACCGTCATGCTCCACACCGGACCGGCCGACAGCACACCGGCGTTGTTAAACAGCAGATGCACCCCGCCCCATTGCTGCCAGGCGGTCACCGCCAGGGCTTCGACGCTGGCCGCATCGGCGACATCACACATGCAGCAGACCTGCTCCGCGCCGGCCAGGCGCCGCACCGTATCGTCGAGCGCGGCACGGTTGATATCGGCCAGCACCAGACGCATACCCTCGCGTGCGCAGGCCAGGGCAATCTCCTGGCCCAGACCGCTGCCGGCGCCGGTCACGACGGCGACTTTGCCGCACAGATCCTGCATGGTGTTTACCTCACGTTTATTCAATGCCAGCCTTCTTGATCAGCGCGTCCCACTTGGGATTTTCGGTCTTGAGGCGCTGGATCAGGCCGCTGGTCGACACCGGCAGCAACGCCGGGTTCAGTCGGTCGACTGCAGGGTCTCACTCAAGGCATCTATGAGCCGTTCAATCTCAGCAGGCGTGCTGATGAAGGGCGGCGCCAACTGGATGGTTTCACCGGCATAACGCACGTAAAAGCCCTTGTTGTACATCGCCATGCCAATTTCATAAGGCCGCCGCGCCGGCTCGCCTTCCCGTGCGTTGATGGTGATGCCGGCGGCGAGGCCATAGTTGCGGATGTCGGCCACATGTTTGACGCCGCGCAGGCCATGCACCGCATCCTCGAACACAGGTGCCAAATCACGCACGCGCTCCAGGGCATTTTCGTCCTCGAGAAGTTGCAGCGTGGCCAGTCCGGCGGCGCACGCAATCGGATGCGCCGAGTAGGTATAGCCATGGGGAAACTCGACCATGTATTGCGGCCCGCCAGCCGCCATGAAGGTGTCGTAGATCTCCTGACGGGCGACCACTGCCCCAAGGGGTTGCGCACCATTGGTGACCTGCTTGGCGATGTTGAGGATGTCCGGCGTGACGCCGAAGGCCTCGGCGCCGGTCCACCAGCCGGTGCGCCCAAACCCGGTAATCACCTCGTCGAAGATCAGCAGGATGTGATGCGCCGTGCAGATTTCGCGCAGGCGCTGCAGATAGCCGCGCGGCGGGATGATCACGCCGGCCGAACCCGAGAAGGGCTCGACAATCACGGCGGCGATGGTCGAGGCGTCGTGCAGATTGATGAGATTGAGCAACTCATCGGCCAGTTCGGCGCCGGTATTGGGCATGCCACGCACAAAGCTGCCGTTTGCCGGCTGGGTATGTGGCAAGTGGTCGGCCTCGATGCCCTGGCCAAACAGCTTGCGGTTGCCGACCATGCCGCCCACCGAGATGCC
>CANJOT010000108.1 GCA_947475815.1 Burkholderiales bacterium
ATCGGGTGACTGGCAAAGCTGGCTTCGACATGGCTGGCGATGTTGCGGGCAACCAGAACGGCGCCAGCTTTGCGGGCCTCGAAGGAATTTTCCTTGTAGAGGGTGCCGACAAGGGCGCGTTCCTCGGTGTTCAGGACGGGATAACTGACCGCGCCGGGAAGGTGATCTTCGGCGAATTCGGCCGGGCTGCGGGCGTCGATGATGGCGTCGAAGGATTGCAGACGGTGACGGAGGGCGGCGAAGGATTGGAGGTCAGGATTGGGCATAGCGAGCCGGATTATATCGGGGAATGGGGTGGGGGGAGAACACCTGACCCCGAACACTAGTAGCCGGCGATGTCAGCCTGGATCTGCGCGGCGGTTTGTCGCAGCATGGGCCAGATGCGCTGTTGCATGTCGGCCATCCGGTTGAACGGACCGAGTACTGCAATGACCGCGATCGGTTCCCCGCTGGCACCGAAGATCGGCGTGGCGATGGCGTGCACGTCGGGCAGGTATTCGCCTTCGTTGAGGGCGTAACCGTCATGCCGGATTTTTGCCAGCGTGGCCGCGAGCTTCGCATTGGCTGTGCCTGCTGCCGAACCGGGTGCCGCTACGGACGCCGCTGTCGGTGCAACGCTGGATCGCGCCGGGGCTGCATGCTCGTAAGCCAGAAAGACCCGTCCGATGGCCGTGCTTGTGAGCGGGCGTACTTCACCGATGTCGACCGCATAGCGGATCGGCGATGGGCCCGGTGACTGTTCGATATACATGAACTGCTCACGGATGCGCACTCCGAGCAGGACGGTTTCGCCGGCGTCGCGGGACAGGCGGTCGAGCGCCGGTTTGATCGACATCAGGGCATTGCCCTTGTGGGCGATGCGATGACTCAATGACATCAGTTGCAGGCCCGGGTAATACCGGCCGTCGATGAGGGCAACATGGCCCGAGCTTCTCAGGGTCTTGAGCAGCAGTGAGAGCGTGCTTTTCGGGATCGACAGCGCGCGCGTCAGGTCCGCGTGCGTTGGGGGATGGGCGGCAGTCGCGATGATTTCGATGAGATCGAGGCTACGCTTGACGCTGCTCATCGGTCGTGAAAGTAAAGTGGGTTCATAGGGCGATTTTCAGTTTAACACCGTTCATCGGGCATGGTTCGGGCTCCGGATGGCCAGGTTGCGCGGCTGGGTTGATTGGCTTAATATTCATAATGATGGTCATATGTTCATATATATGCACAACGTACGATAGGCAGTAGGTATAAAAAGGAACGTCGTTGACAACTTCCGAAATTGACCCGATCTCGCTTGAGATTCTGTGGGGCAGGCTGGTATCCATCGTTGATGAGTCGGCTGGGGCATTGCAGCGCACCTCGTTTTCCACCACCGTGCGCGAGTCGAATGATTTTGCCTGTGTCCTGATCGGACCGGACGGTAGCACTCTGGCCGAAAATACCGTTGGCGTGCCCAGTTTTGCGGGCGTCATGAGCCTGGTGATGCGGCGTGTGCTGCAACGCTATCCGTCGCATACCTGGAAGCCGGGCGACATCGGCCTCACCAATGATCCCTGGATCAATACCGGCCACCTTCCCGATACCACGGTGATCAGCCCGATCTTTCACCATGGCCGGCTGGTGGCGTTCTCGGGCAACACGGCGCACAAGGCCGATATCGGCGGCGGCGGCTATGCCGCCGACGCTTCTGAGATCTACGAGGAAGGGCTGCGCATCCCGATCTGCAAGCTGTATGACGAAGGCCGCATCAACGAGTTGCTCGTCGAAATCATCAGCAATAATGTGCGCGTGTCCGAGTCGGTGCTGGGCGATCTGCACGCTCAGGTAGCGGCCGGCCATGTGTGCGCGCAACGCGTGCGCGAATTCATGGATGAACAGAACATCGATGACCTCGGGCCGATCGGACACGCCATTCAGACCCGCGCCGAAGCAGCGATGCGCAAGGCGATTGCCGCCTTGCCCGATGGCGATTACATCAGCCATGTGCGTTCCGACGGGTTTGATGTGCCGACCGACATCCACGCCCGCATCATCGTGCGCGGTGATGAATTGACCGTCGATTTTGCCGGCACCTCGGATCAGATCCGGCGCGGCATCAACTCGGTTTACAACTACAGTTACGCGTTCACCTGCTACACGCTCAAGTGCCTGCTTGATCCGCAAACGCGCAAGAACGAAGGTTCCTACAAGCCCTTCCATATCGTCATTCCCGAGGGTTGCATCCTGAATGCGCGTTTTCCGGCGCCGGTGATGGCGCGCTCCATGACCGGGCATTTTGTGTCTTCGGCGGTATTGCTGGCGCTGGCCGACGCGCTGCCGGAAGAGGTCATCGCCGACTCAGGCTCCTGTCCCGGTTTGCGCGTGGCCGTGCGGGGGTTGAACCATGTGGGCGGCTCGTTTGCACAGGTGCTGTTTCCCAACGGTGGCATGGGCGCGCGTGCGCATGCCGATGGTTTGTCAGCGACCGGTTTTCCGACCAATGCGGGTGGCGGTTCGGTCGAGGTGATGGAGAGCGTCACGCCGCTGGTGTTCTGGAAGCGCGAACTGCGTCAGGACAGCGGCGGCGCCGGTACGTTTCGCGGCGGGCTGGGCCAGCATATCGAAATTGAATCGATGGCTGCACTGCCACTCGATATCTCGACGCAGTTTGACCGGGTTGATTTTCCGCCGCTGGGTGTGCATGGCGGTGCCGCGGGCGGCCGTTCGCGGTTGATCTTGAACGAGTCGGTCAAGGTGCCCAGCAAGGGGCGTCTGCTGATGAAAAAGGGTGATCGTCTGGCGATTGATTATGCCGGCGGTGGCGGCTATGGTCCGCCGTCCCGGCGTGACCGGGCCAGTCTGGCCAGCGATGTGCGCGGGGGCTATGTGTCGGCGCAGATGGCGCGGGATGTCTATGGACAGAACGATACCGACGGGAAGGAGCAGCCATGAGCCGCTACCGCGTTGGCATCGATATTGGCGGCACCTTCACCGACTTCGTGCTGGTCGATGAGCAGGAGGGTCGCATCCATCTGGGCAAACGCCTGACCACGCATGCTGATTATCTGGATGCGGTGATGAACGGCTTTGACGAGCTGCTGACCAAGGCTGGCATCACCGCCGCGGACGTGGATGGCGTCGTGCACGGCACGACGCTGGTGACCAATACCGTGATCGAGCGCAAGGGCGCGCGCACGGCCTTGCTGACCACCGAAGGTGCGCGCGATGTGGTTGAAATCGGCACCGAGCTGCGTTACGACATTTATGATCTTGGCATTGTGCGGGTCGAGCCACTGGTGCCGCGCCATCTGCGTTTGGAGGTGCCGGGACGGCTGGCTTACAACGGCGCGGAGCTCGCGCCGCTGCGGCTCGATGGCCTGCCCGCGCTGGTCGCGGCGATGCGTGCCGAGAGCATTACCGCCGTGGCCATCAGCCTGCTGCATTCCTACGTCAATCCGCGCCACGAGGTGGCGCTGGGCGAGGCCTTGCAGCGCCTGTTTCCGGAAGCGGAGATCACCTTGTCGTCGACGCTGGTGCCCGAAATCCGCGAGTTCGAACGGACCAGTACGGCCATCGTCAATGCCTATGTGCAGCCGATGGTGAGCCGCTACCTGCGTGCCATGGAACGTCAGCTCGCCGAGCGCGGCACGAGCGGGCCGCTGCATCTGATGCTGTCGGGCGGTGGTCTGGCATCGGTGGCGGAAGCGGTCGCCGCGCCGGTACAGTTGATTGAATCCGGCCCGGCAGGCGGCGCGATCGCGGCCTGTTTTTACGGCCGCAATGCCGGCGTGATGGACATGGTGTCGTTTGACATGGGTGGCACCACGGCCAAAATGTGTCTGATCAACGGTGGCAGCCCGGCCCGCACGCATACCTTTGAAGCGGCGCGCGTGCATCGTTTCAAGAAGGGCTCTGGCATCCCCCTGCGGGTGCCCGTCATCGACATGATTGAGATCGGTGCCGGAGGTGGATCGATCGCGCGCGTTGACAGCATGGGCCTGCTCAAGGTCGGGCCGGAGAGCGCCGGGTCGTCGCCCGGTCCGGCCTGCTACGGCCTGGGTGGCGAGCGTCCTACCGTGACCGATGCCGATGTTGCGCTGGGTTATCTCGATCCCGGCTTTTTTCTCGGTGGCGGCATGCAGCTTGACCGCGCGGCGGCCGAACGCGCCATTGCCACGCACGTCGCCGGTCCGCTCAAGATCAGCATCACCCAGGCGGCCGCCGGCATTCAGGAAATCGTCAACGAAAACATGGCGACGGCAACCCGTCTTTACGTCAGCGAGAGCGGGCGTGACCTGCGCCGTTATGCCATGCTGGCCTTCGGTGGCGCCGGTCCGGTACATGCCTACCGGCTGGCACAAATCCTTGGTCTGAAAAAGCTCATCTGTCCCTATGCGGCGGGCACCGCCTCGGCGCTGGGTTTTCTGGTCGCACCGCTGACGGTCGAGCAGGTGCGCAGTTACGTTGCGCAGATCGACAAGCTCGACTGGAGCCGGCTCAGTGCGCTGTTCGACGAGATGGAAGCACACGCCGTCGCCTCGCTCGGCTCGATGGGCGTGGCGCGCGATGAGATTGACTTCGTGCGCAGCGCCGACCTGCGCTTCTCGGGTCAGGGGTATGAGGTCGAGGTCGGCTTGCCCGAGGGTGTGCTCGACTTCACGCGCGCCGAGGATATCCGTGCCGCCTTCATCGTGGTTTACAAGCAGTTGTTCGAGCGTGCGCCGGAGGGGCTGCCGCTCGAGGGGCTGTCGTGGCGGCTGGTGGCTACCGGACGGCGGCCCACGCTGGCGCTCGATTTTCGCGGTGAAAAGGGCGATCTTGCCAAGGCGAAAAAAGGCACACGCAAGGTCTATTTCCATCGTGAACGCGACTATTTCGAAGCGCCGGTTTATGACCGCTACCGGCTGGCACCCGGCGATGTGCTCAGTGGCCCGGCCGTATTCGAGGAACGCGAATCGACCGTGGTGGCCGGACCGGGTTCACGCATTGAGGTCGATGCCAGCCTGAATCTGATCATCAGCCTGCCGTGAACGCCGCTGCAGGGCTGAAAACGTGTTGTTGGAATGTGCTGTGCAATCGGGGAGGGGTTGGTTCATGAGCGAAGTCAACAAGGGGACGGTCGTCACCGGTGTCATCGGTGATGATGTGCATGTCATCGGCATCCGGCTGATGGAATACGCATTGCGGCAATCGGGCTTTCATGTGGTGTCCCTCGGGCCGCTGGCGCCGGCGCGCGAGTTCATCGAAGCGGCCATTGAAAGCGCCGCCGATGCGCTGTTCATTTCCTCGCTCAACGGGCATGCGGAGCTCCACCTGCCAGGCATCCGCGAGATGTGCATCGAAGCCGGCATCGGTGACATTCTGATCTACGCCGGTGGGCAACTCACCATCCGTCGTCCGGACTGGGAAGAGGTCCGTGCCCATTTTATCGGTGATCTGAAACTGGACAGGGTCTACCCGCCGTCAGTCAGTCCTGACGAGGCGATCCGCGATCTGGAACAGGACATCAACGCAAGGCGGGCAACCGCGCGGGGAGCTTGATCGTGCAGAATAAAAATGACATTCCCCTCAGTGTGGCGCGCTGGGATGATGCGCGTTTTGATGAAGAGCGTGTGCGTGTTCTGTCCGGCTGGGCTACCGGTGCGGAGGTCGATATGGACGAGGCGGTCGCCTTCCATCAAAAGCAGGCGCCGCTGGCCAACGTGCCGCGCAAACGCGCTTGGGCGAAAGATACCGGCAATGTGCTGATTCAGCCGCTCGCCGGCGTGACCACGCTGGCCGGCCACATCGAGCTCATGCAGTATCTGCAGGACAGTGGTGGCGCGAGTATCCTGCCGACCCAGATCGACAGCCAGACGCGCAACCTGCAGTTTGCGACCGCACAGAAAAAGCTGGAGGAAAGCACCAGCAGCGGCAATGAGCTGCTCAACGGTTTTCCGATTGTCAATCACGGCGTCAAGGGCACCCGCAAAGTGGTCGAGGCGGTCAGCGTGCCCATCGAGATGCGCATTGGCACGGTCAGCCCGCAACTGCCTGCCGAGATCGCCTTTGCCAGCGGCATATCGTCGATGACCGCCGGACCGATTTATTACACTGTTCATTACTCGCGCGACGCCAGCTTCGCCAGTGCCATCGCAAACTGGCAGTATGTGTTTCGCCTGATTGGCCGCTACCGCGAGCGCGGCGTGCCTATCGGACTGCAGATTCACGGCATCGGCAATTCGACGCCTTTTCCCAACACCTTGCTGGGTGCCTGTTGCGTGCTCGAGGTACTGATCGCCGCAGCGCAGGGCGCGCGCAGTTTTTCCCTCGATGCGCGCTTCATGGGCAGCATGGTGCAGGACGTCGCAGCGGTGCGCGCCATCCGTGCCGTGACTGAAGATTATGTGCGCCGCTTTGGTTACGACGATTGCGTGATCACCATAGACCGCAAGAACTGGAGCGGGCGTTATCCCGAGGATGTGGCGAGTTCTTTCGGGCTGATCTGCTACAACGCCGTCAGCGGCATGCTGGCTGGCGCCAATGAGTTCATTTCCAATTCCGTGCAGGAAGGCGTGGGTATTCCGACCAAGGAAGGCAACGCCGAGACCCTGCGTGCCATCCGCCAGGTGATTGGCCTGATGGGCGGCCAGAACGCCATGCTCAATCCCGCTGCGGTCGAGGAAGAAATGGCGTACATGAAACTCGAGATGGAAGCCATCCTCGATACGGTGCTTGATGTCGGTGACGGTGACCCGGTGCTGGCAACCGTGCGCGCCTTTGAAGGTGGTCTGCTCGACATTCCATTCGCCGCGAGCCGCCAGTGCAAGGGTGAAGTCATGGTGGCGCGCGATCTCGAAGGGGCCGTGCGCTATCTCGAACCGGGCCGTGTGCCGGTGCCGGCCAGTGTGCTGGCGTATCACCGCCAGTGTCTGGCGCGGCGCGAGAGCGCGCTGGGCCGCAAGATTGACTATAACGACATTGTGCAGGACATCTTTTCAATCAGTCAGGGGCATCTGGTCAAGCGCTGACCATTCAATACCAACCGGGAGACGATGATGGCTGGATTCATGCAGGGCATGCGAGGACTTGTAGTAGCCGCAGGTGTTCTGGCCGCGGGCGCGGGCCCGCTCGCCGCTCAGACGGTGACTGGTTCGGTGCCCGGACCGGCCGCCGACGCCAAACTGTTGGCCGCGGCGAAGGCTGAGGGCAAGGTCAGTGTGTACGGAACGTCAAGCGTGGTGGCGTTGAAGAGCGATGCCGAGGCCTTCGAAAAAGCCTACGGTATCCGCGTCAATGTTACTCAGGTGACATCGGGTCCCATGACCGCGCGCGTCGACCAGGAAATCCGCGCCGGGCGCATGAATGCCGATGTTGTCATGACCGCCGACCGGCACTCGCTGTACCGCTGGATCGCCGCGTCCGAACTGACGCGCCTGCCGGCCGCGAAATATCCGGAGCGCACCGACTATCTGGCACACATTCAGGTGGTTTACCAGGCGGTTTTTTACAATAGTCAGGCCGTCGCCAGCGCCGATGTGCCGAAGACCTGGAACGATGTGCTCAACCCCAAGTTTTCCGGAAAGATTGTGCTCGGCAGCCCGCGCATTTCACCGGCCTACAGCGAGCTGTATTACGCCCTCTGGAAAGATCCCCAATACGGTCAGGCCTTCTTTGATAAGCTGGCCGCCCTCAAGCCGCGTGTCGTGCAGAACAATGCGATGGTCGCGCAACTGGTCGCCTCCGGCGAGGGGGTGGTCGGCTTTACCGCGCTGCCTTACGATGGCATCAACATCAAGACCAGCAGTCCGGCCGCACCGATCGAGTATTCCTATCTGGACGTGGTCACGGTGGCGCCGACCTTCATGGGCTTGAACGCCAAGGCGCAAAATCCCAATGCGGCGCGCCTGTTTGCCCTGTGGATGATGTCACCGGCCGGGCAGGTCGCCCACAATGGCAGCGGCCGTGCGTCGAGCATGCTGGGCAATCTGCCAGGCACGCTGGCCGCGCCCGATCCCAAGCGGGTGCGCTTTGATGTGACGGCAGAAAAGGTATCCATCGAGTACTCGGGCCTGATCGCCATGTTCGACCGGATATTCAAATAAATCCGCCATGGCCCATGCCGGTCCGTCGATGAATGCACGCTTTGCCCTGCTGATTGATGTGGGCAGCACCTGGACCAAGGGGCTGGCCGTCGCGCTCGACGACGGTGCGCTGGTGCGGCGCTGCCAGCATCCGACGACGCTGGCGCAAGGCATCATGCACGGCGCGCAGGCGGTGATCAATCAGCTTGAGTCCCATCTGCCGACCGGCGCGTCGGTGGAGTTTCGTGCAGCCACCAGTAGCGCCGCCGGCGGTTTGCGGGTCGGTGCCATTGGTCTGGTGCCCGACCTGACCGGCCTGGCCGCGAAGCAGGCGAGCCTCGGTGCTGGCGCGCGCGTGGTATTCAGCAGCGGCTATGCCATGGCCGATGACGAGATCGAGGCGCTGTATCGTGCCCGCATCGACATCATTCTGCTGACCGGCGGCACCGATGGTGGCAATACCGAGGTCATCATCCAGAATGCCCGTCGACTGGCGCAGGCCAATCGGCTGCGGCCGATGGCCGCTACGGTGGTACTGGCCGGTAACAAGTCGGCGCGCGACCCCTGTCTCGACATTCTCAGGGAGGGTGGGTTTGCGGTGGTGGTGGCTGGAAATGTGCTGCCAACCATCAACGAACTGAGCGTGGAGTCGGCGCAGGCCGCGATCCGCGAGGTGTTTCTCGATCGTATCGTCGAGGCGCGCGGCATTCATGACCTGCGCGCCTGGGCCACTGGCGGGCTGCTCCCAACGCCGCGCGCGGTGCTTGAGGCGGCGGCCTTCCTTGCCGATGGCCCGGCGGCGCTGGGCACCACCGTGCTGGTGGACATCGGTGGCGCGACCACCGACGTGCACTCGATTGGCGGCGAAAATCCGCCTGCGCATCTGCTGCTGCGCGGCTTGCGTGAACCGCGTGTCAAACGCACGGTGGAGGGCGACCTCGGCTTGCGTGTCAGCGCGGCAGCTGCGGCCGATGTGCTCGGCGCCGAGATGCTGTCGTCGGCGATGGGCAACAGCAGGGAAGACGTCATTGCCGAGGCCCAGCGCCGCGTCGATCAGCCCGAGACGCTCGAGGACGACGACCCTTTTGACCGTGCCGTTGCCATTGCCGCGGTGGCCGAAGCCCTGAATCGTCACGCCGGCTTTCTCGAGCGCAGCCCGATGGCGCGCGACACCTGGTTTCTGGTTGGCAAGGACCTGCGTGAGGCGCGCGCCGTGATCGCCAGCGGCGGCATTTTCGCGGTCCGACCGGATGCGCGCGAGCTGCTGGCGCAGGCGCTGCTGCGCTCGCGCGGGCACGGCCGGCTGGTGCCCGATGAAAGTGCGACCCTGCTGATCGATAGCGACTACGTCATGTTTGCGGTAGGCCTGCTCGCCGCCCGGCATGCGCAGGCCGCATTGCGTCTGGCGCAACACAGCCTGCATCTCGAATCCAGTCTTACCCTGAACGGGACTTCACCATGAAAAAAGAATTGAAGATTTTTGCCGCCTCAGGGCAACTCGGCTACGGCATTCCGGAAGACGCGTTCCGGCGTGGCGTGGCCCGCAATCCTGACATCATCGGTTGCGACATGGGTTCAATCGATCCCGGCCCATTTTGCCTTGGATCGGGACAGAGCATGGTGGGCGGCGCAGGGTTGCGTCGCGATCTGCGCATGGTGCTGGAAGCCACTTGTGCGACTGGCGCGCCGCTGCTGATGGGCTCGGCCGGCACGGCCGGCCGGCGGCCGCATCTGGATGCTGTCGTGGACGTGATCGAGGACATTGCCCGCGAGCTCAAACTGTCCTTCAAGATGGCGGTCATTGGCGCAGACATTCCAACCGAAACGATACGCAGCAGTCTGCGCGCCGGCGAGGTGCTGCCCTGCGGGATATTGCCCGACCTGACCGAAGCCGAGCTGGATCGCTGCACTGGCGTGGTCGCGCAGATGGGCGTTGAACCGTTTCAGCGCGCCATCGAGATGGGTGCGCAGGTGGTCGTTGCCGGACGCGCCTGCGACACCAGCATGTTTGCGGCCATCCCGCTCATGCGCGGTTACGATGAGGCGCTCACCCGCCATCTTGCCAAGCTGATCGAATGTGCTTCGGGCTGCGCCGACCCGGGCGGGCGCGATGCCGCCATGGGCATCATGGGCGACGGCTATTTCACCGTCGAATCCCTCAATCCGAACAATCGCTGCACGCCGGTGTCGGTGGCGGCGCACTCATTGTACGAGCAGGCCAATCCCTTCCAGCTGGAAGAACCCGGCGGTGTGGTCGATCTGACCCATTCGCAATACGAGGCCCTCAGTGACCGCTGCGTGCGCGTGACCGGTTCTACCTGGACATGCACTGAACGTTATTACGTCAAGATGGAAGGCGCGCGCCTGAGTGGCCATCGCTACATCGTGCTTGCCGGTATTCGTGATCCGCGCATGATTGCGCAGGTGCACACGGTAGCCGATGAAACACGCAAGGTGATTGCCACGACCTTTGCCGGCGCCATCGATCCGGCTGATTACGTGGTGCAGTTCCGCATTTATGGTTCGAATGCAGTGCTCGGCGCGCTCGAGCCAACGCCTAGCCTGCAGGGCGTGCACGAAATCTTTGTCCTGATCGATGTGGTCGGCAAGACGGAAGCCATCGCCAAGACCGTTTGTGGTGTGGCCAAGCAGTATTTCCTGCACCTGCATTACCCGGGCATGTTGTGCACCAGCGGCAATGTCGCGCACCCGTTCTCGCCGGACTTCATGTCGGCGGGGCCGGTGTATGAATTCAATGTGCATCATTTGTTGCCGGTGGCCGATCCATGTGCCCTGTTTCCGATTGAGATGCGCAATGTGGGCCGACGGACATGAAGACCTTGCTGTCTGATGTTGATGTTCCTGTGGGTGACGTGTTGGCGTTTCGCCAATGTTTCGATGCAGCCGCGCTGACCGGAGTGTGACATGGCAAGACTTGATGAAATTGCAAAGATCATCCGCAGCAAGAATGCCGGGCCATTTTTTTATACGCTCGATATTCTGTTTGCCGATGAGGCGTCCTATGATCGGGTGAGACGGTCAGGGGAGATCGAGCGTGAAAAGATGGCGCTGCTGTACCGCGAGGATCCTGAAAATGTGTTTGTCTATCATCATCCTGCGGCGCGGGCGATGAAGGTGACGATCGTAAGGAAAGTGCCTGCCGGGTCGATTTTTGATGCTGATATTTATGGCGCGCAGCGGCACATGTTGCTGTATCCGCTGGAGATTGATTGAGATCGGAAGGGGAGGGGCTTCGCAGTCGGACACACGCCGGACTAGCCGCTCTCCGACCGCTTCACGACGCGCGCCGGCAACAGGATGGATGACCTGCTTGAAGCCCTCAAGATCACAGTGGGCCGGCGGCAGGTCTGAAGCGGGTCAGGACCAGTTGAAGTCGTCTTCGTAATATTCCTGGTCGGCGCGCTGCCCGGCGGC
>CANJOT010000109.1 GCA_947475815.1 Burkholderiales bacterium
AGCGCCCTCTGTGCAACCGCAAGAAAAGTGAAATCAGTGCAGGTTCTTTTCGATCTGATCCTTGACCATGCTCAGCTCCACCGGCAGGTGATATTGAAGCTTGGTGAACAACTCATTGTGCAGCACAAGCTCGTTTTTCCACGAAGCGATGTCGATCGACGCAATGCGCGCAAACTCGCTGCGGCCAAAGCTCGAACCTTCCCAGCTCATGTCGTCGTAACGTGGCGTCGTACCAAACAAATGGTCCTCACCGCCGGCCTGGCCGTCAACACGTTCAAGGATCCACTTGAGCACGCGCATGTTTTCACCAAAGCCCGGCCAGACAAACTTGCCCTGCTCATCCGTGCGGAACCAGTTGACGCAGAAAATTCCCGGCAGCTTCTGGCCCGTCGTTTCCAGACGACGACCAACATTGAGCCAATGCGCAAAGTAATCGCTCATGTTGTAACCGCAGAAGGGCAGCATGGCAAACGGGTCGCGGCGCACGACACCCTGCTCGCCGGCTGCCGCGGCCGTGGTTTCCGAACCCATGGTTGCGGCCATGTAGACCCCCTCGGTCCAGCTGCGTGCATGCGTCACCAGCGGCACGGTCGTCGAGCGACGGCCACCGAAGATGAAGGCCGAGATCGGCACACCAGCGGGGTTTTCCCAGGCCGGGTCTATGGACGGGCACTGACTGGCCGGCGCAGTAAACCGCGCGTTCGGATGGGCCGCCTTGCGGCCGCTTTCCTTACCCAGGGCCGGCGTCCAGTCCTTGCCTTGCCAATCGATCAAGTGGGCGGGCGCCTCCTTGGTCATGCCTTCCCACCAGATGTCGCCGTCATCGGTCAGGGCAACGTTGGTGAAAATGACATTTTCCCTGAGGGTCGCCATGGCGTTGAAATTGGTCTTTTCAGACGTGCCAGGCGCCACGCCGAAATAACCCGCCTCGGGGTTGATGGCATACAGACGGCCATCCGGACCCGGCTTGATCCAGGCGATGTCGTCGCCAATGGTGGTCACCTTCCAGCCGGTAAAACCGGTCGGCGGAATCAGCATGGCAAAGTTGGTCTTGCCGCAGGCCGACGGGAATGCGGCCGCGACATAATGTTTTTTGCCCTGGGGATTTTCAACGCCCAGAATCAGCATGTGTTCAGCCAGCCAGCCCTGGTCGCGACCCATGGTCGAGGCAATGCGCAGGGCAAAACACTTCTTGCCCAGCAGGGCATTGCCACCATAGCCCGAGCCATAACTCCAGATTTCACGCGACTCAGGATAATGAACAATGTACTTGGTGGCACTGCACGGCCAGGCGACATCCTTCTGTCCGGCCGCAAGAGGCAAACCGACGCTGTGCACGCAGGGCACGAAATCACCGCTGGAACCGAGCACCTCATGAACGGCCTTGCCCATGCGCGTCATGATGCGCATATTGACGGCGACGTACGCCGAATCCGACAACTCAATGCCGATCTGGGCGATGTGTGAACCCAGCGGGCCCATCGAAAACGGCACCACATACAGGGTACGGCCACGCATGCAGCCATCAAACAGGCCATGCAGGGTGTCGCGCATCTGCGCCGGAGCCACCCAGTTGTTCGTCGGGCCGGCGTCTTCTTCGCGTTCCGAGCAGATGAAGGTGCGGTCTTCGACACGCGCCACATCCGACGGATCAGACAGCGCCAGAAACGAGTTCGGACGCCTGGCAGGATTGAGGCGGGTCATGGTCCCGGCGGCCACCAGCCCGGCGCACATGGCGTCGTATTCTTCCTGCGAACCATCACACCAGTGCACGTGATCGGGCTTGGTCAGCGCCGCGATCTCGGCAACCCAGGCGATCAGGCGACCATGCCTGACCCAAGAAGGTGCCAATACCGCTCCGGCACCATTTTTATCGCTTGCCATTACCGCATCCATCCTGAATCCTTCCAAAGCCTGTTGTGTACTGTTTGCCGTGTTCCGCCAGCGGGGGGGCTCCCTTTGTTCCAAGGCCCTCGAACTCCCGCCCGGCAGGTGCCCGACCGCGCTCCGGCTCGCCGCTATCCTCAAACCGCATGCAAGCCCGCCCCCGGCGCCGTCACGACAGCCTTTTGGGCCGCTCCGCGAGACACTCGACCAAGTGGATGCAAAAATACAAAGCAGTTCGAAAAACCCAATAATCTACCACACACTAGGGTTTCCCCATATAGGCAAACCGTGCCATCGCGCATTTCCGGGGCCCCTTGACGAACCCGGCATGCAGTGCATACTCGACCCCAACGCCGCTTCCGGCGAGAATCCAGCCTGCATCCTGACCGGCACGCAAAAAGCGCGCCTTCACCCTGGCGACCTTACGAGCAATCGACTATGAAAATTGCAATCCTCGACGACTATCAAGATGCGGTCCGCAAGCTGCCCTGCTTCCCGATGCTCTCGGGCCATGACGTCAAGGTCTTCAACAACACGGTCAAGGGAACCGGCCAATTGGCGGTACGGTTGGCGGACACCGAAGCGCTGGTTCTGACCCGGGAACGCACACGCATCAGCAAAGACCTGCTGGCGCGCCTGCCCAAACTCAAACTGATCAGCCAGACGGGCAAGGTCAGCCTCGCAGCGGGTGCTCACATTGATCTGGCGGCCTGTCAATTCCATGGGGTCACCGTGCTCGAGGGCGTCGGCTCGCCCGTCTCGACGGCTGAACTGACCTGGGCGCTGATCATGGCCTCCGCACGCCGCCTGCCCCAATACATTGCCAACCTCAAACACGGCGTCTGGCAACAGAGCGGCATGAAAGCAGCGACGTCGCCGGCCAATCATGGCCTGGGCGATGTGCTGCACGGCAAGACGCTGGGCATCTGGGGCTATGGCAAAATCGGCCGCCTCGTCGCCGGGTACGGCAAGGCCTTTGGCATGCGCGTGCTGATCTGGGGCCGGGAAAACTCGATCACCATGGCCACCAGAGACGGCTTTGAAGTCGCCACCAGCCGCAGCGCACTGTTTGAACAGGCCGATGTGCTGTCGCTGCACTTGCGCCTCAACGACGCCACCTTCGGGCTGGTCACGCTGGCCGACCTGCAAGCAATGAAGCCGACCGCCTTGCTGGTCAACACCAGCCGGGCCGAACTGCTCGAGGCCGACGCCCTGGTCAAGGCCCTGAATGGCGGTCATCCCGGCATGGCCGCCATTGACGTGTTTGAATCTGAACCCATCCTCGCCGGGCAGCCGCTGCTGCGCATGGAAAACGTCATTTGCACACCGCACCTCGGCTATGTGGAAAAAGAGAGTTACGAGCTGTATTTCCGGGCGGCGTTCCAGAACATTCTGAGCTACGCTGCCGGCACCCCGGAGAACGTCGTTACACTGCTCTGAGCGGTGCGCCGCTCAGCTTGCCAACACCAGCAGGCCCGCCAGGCCGCTAACGGCAACACCGCCGCCCACGAGGCGCAGCAGGCCCTCCAGACGCAGCCGGATCAGCGCCGCTGCCGCCAGCAGCCCCAGGCCATGCAAAGCCAGCGTCGCCAGCACCAGGCCACCGGCAAAGGCGGTCAGGCCGGTCTGCGCCGACCATTCGATACCATGAGCATAACCGTGGACCAGACCCAGCAGGCCGGTCAGGACGACGGCCAGCGCGCCGCCCGGGCGCACCCGCCCCATCAACAGCCCGCCCAGCACCAGCAGCGTGCCCAGTACGGCCGGCTCCACCGCCGGCAGACTTGAAACGAAAGAGGCACTCTGCAAGGCCAGTGTGAACGCCGCAGCAAACGCCAGAGGCAATACCAGCATCAGCCAGCGGTGGCCCATCTGCACCGCCCACAAACCGACCGCAAGCATGGCCAACAAATGATCCCAGCCGAACCATGGATGGACAAAGCCTGCAAAAAAGCTGCCCGTGCCATGTCCCGTATGCGCCGAGGCCGCAGCGCACACCAGACTCAGGGCCAAACCACCAGCGGCCGCCAGACGCGGCGCAATGCGGGAACAGCTCATGATGGAATCTCCATGCTTATCGTTGGTTCAACAACAGGCCTAGACCGCGAGGTGTTTGCGCACATCCTCACCATCCATGGCGGCACGGTCGCCGCTCGCCACCACCTCACCCCGCGAGAGCACAATGAAGCGGTCGGCCAGAGCACGGGCAAAATCAAAATACTGTTCGCACAACAGGATGCCGATATCGCCGCGTTCGCGCAGCATGCGGATGACCCGCTCGATGTCCTTGATGATCGATGGCTGGATGCCTTCGGTCGGCTCGTCAAAAATGATCAGGCGCGGTTGTGCCACCAGCGCGCGCGCGATCGCCAGCTGCTGCTGCTGGCCGCCCGACAGGTCGCCACCGCGCCGGCCCAGCATTTCCTTGAGCACCGGAAACAACTCAAAAATCTCGCCCTTGATGCGGCGCGACTGCGCCGCCGGTTTGGTCGCCATACCCATGAAAATATTGTCTTCCACCGACAGGCGGGCAAAGATCTCGCGGCCCTGCGGCACGTAAGCAATGCCGAGCGCGGCGCGCTGGTGCGGTTTCAGACGCGTAATATCGTGCTCGCCAAACATCACTTTGCCACTGGAGAGCGGCAAGACGCCCATCAGACACTTGAGCAGGGTCGTTTTGCCGACACCGTTGCGGCCCAGCAGCGCGGTGCACTCGCCCTGCTTCGCGCTCATGCTGATGCCGCGCAGGGTGTGGCTGCCGCCGTAATATTGGTTCAGGTCCGTTGCAACAAGCATGCTGTCCTCGTTGGCCGCCTCAGCGACCCAGATACACTTCAATCACGCGCGCGTCGTTTTGCACCACGTCCATCGAACCCTCAGCCAGCACCGCGCCTTCATGCAGCACGGTGACCCTGCCCCCCACGGCGATGGCGGCAACAAAATCCATGTCGTGCTCCACCACGACCAGCGAGTGTTTGCCACGCAGTTCGTTGAGCAGCTCGCCGGTGCGTTCGGTTTCAGCATCGGTCATGCCGGCCACCGGCTCGTCGAGCAGCAACAGCTGCGGCTCCTGCATGAGGAGCATGCCGATTTCCAGCCACTGCTTCTGCCCATGCGACAACAGGCCTGCGGGCCGATGGGCCTCCCGGGTCAGGCGGATCAGTTCAAGATTGGCGGCAATCGCATCCCGTTGTTCGCCGGTGAGTGTGGCAAACAGGGTGGTCCAGACACGCTTGTCCATTTCCATGGCCAGCTCGAGGTTTTCAAACACCGTGTGATGTTCAAACACCGTCGGACGCTGGAATTTGCGGCCGATGCCGGCATGGGCAATCTGGTGTTCACTCATCAGGGTCAGGTCGAGCGTCTGGCCAAAAAAGGCCGTGCCCGAATCAGGCCGCGTCTTGCCGGTGATGACATCCATCATGGTGGTCTTGCCTGCACCGTTCGGACCGATGATGCAGCGCAGCTCGCCAACGCCTATGTCCAGCGTCAGCGTGTTGAGCGCCTTGAAACCGTCAAAACTGACGGTGATGTCTTCGAGATACAGAATCGCGCCATGGCTGGTGTCTACGCCTGTGCCCAGAATATGGCCATAACTGGCATCCCCCGGCGCGCCGCCGCGCTCGCCTGCCCCAGAGGTATTCGTCGTCATGCTGCTTCCTTGGCGCCGGTCGGCGTCGCGGCGATCTTCTTCGCCTGCAAGGCACCAAACCGCTCCATCACTTGCCGCGCCATGCCGACCAGGCCTTGCGGCAGGAACAGCGTGACCAGCACAAAAACCAGACCCAGCGCATACAGCCAGACCTCCGGAAAGGCCCCCGTCAGCCAGGTCTTCAGGCCATTGACCGCCACCGCGCCAATGATCGGCCCGATCAGGGTGCCGCGCCCGCCTGTGGCCACCCAGATGACCATCTCGATCGAGTTGGCTGGCGACATTTCGCCCGGGTTGATAATGCCCACCTGCGGCACATACAGGGCGCCGGCAATGCCGCACAGCACGGCCGACAGCGTCCAGATGAAGAGCTTGAACCAGAGCGGGTTGTAGCCGACGAACATCAGCCGGCTTTCCGCATCGCGCACCCCCGTGAGCACGCGGCCGAGCTTGGACCGCGTCAGGGCGCGCGCCATCACCAGCACGCCCAGCAATACCAGCAGCGTGACCAGGTACAGCACCGCCTTGGTGCCCGGCGCGGTGATCGAGAACCCGAGTATGCGTTTGAAGTCGGTAAACCCATTGTTGCCGCCAAAACCCGTGTCATTGCGGAAGAACAGCAGCATCGCGGCAAACGTCATGGCCTGGGTGATGATGGAGAAATACACCCCCTTGATGCGCGAGCGGAAGGCAAAAAAGCCAAAGATGAACGCCAGCACACCCGGCACCAGCACCACCAGCAGCATGGACCAGGCAAAGTGGTCGGTGAAATTCCAGTACCATGGGTAGGCCTTCCAGTCGAGAAACACCATGAAGTCGGGCAGGTCGGACTGATACACGCCCTCACGGCCGATGGCACGCATCAGGTACATGCCGTGGGCGTACCCGCCCAGCGCGAAAAACAGGCCGTGGCCGAGCGACAGAATACCGGTGTAGCCCCAGACCAGATCGAGCGCCAGCGCCGCAATGGCGTAACACATGAACTTGCCCAGCAGGCTGATGAAGTAAGACGACACATGCAGCGGGTGGCTGGGCTCGAACATCAGGTTCAAGACCGGCAACAGGGCCAGCGCCACGGCGCACACCAGCACGCCGGTCCACAACGACCTTGAAAACAGACGGGGAGATTGCGGGTTCATCAGTCAACACTCCGGCCCTTGAGGGCAAACAGGCCTTGCGGGCGCTTCTGGATGAACAACACGATCAGCACCAGGATGGAAATCTTGGCCACCACCGCACCCACTGACGGTTCAAGGAATTTGTTGAGCTCGCCCAGGCCGAGCGCGGCGATGACCGTGCCGGCCAGCTGACCGACACCGCCCAGCACCACCACCATGAAGGAGTCAACGATGTAGGCCTGTCCAAGATCCGGGCCAACATTGCCCAGTTGCGACAGCGCCACACCGCCCAGGCCGGCAATGCCGGAACCAAGACCGAAGGTCAGCATATCGACCCGACCGGTCGGCACACCGACGCAGTCGGCCATGCGCCGGTTTTGCGTCACGGCGCGCACAAACAGGCCCAGGCGCGTTTTGTTGAGCAGCAGCCAGACCAGCACCACCACACAGATCGCAAAGCCCATGATGACCAGGCGGTTGTAGGTCAGCACCAGTCCGCCGAGCACCGTGATGCCGCCGGACATCCACGCCGGGTTGGTGACCTCCACGTTCTGCGCGCCAAAAATCATGCGCACGGTCTGCATCAGAATCAGGCTGATGCCCCAGGTCGCCAGCAGGGTTTCCAGCGGCCGGCCATACAACCAGCGAATCACCACCCGCTCAAGCACCATGCCGACCACGGCGGCCACGAGGAAGGCGGCCGGCAGGGCTGCCACCACATACCAGTCAAAATGCTCCGGCAGCCAGCGGCGAAATGCCAGTTGCACGCAATACGCGGCGTAGGCGCCGATCATCAGCAACTCGCCATGGGCCATGTTGATGATGCCCATCAGTCCAAAGGTAATCGCCAGCCCGAGTGCGGCGAGCAGCAGCACGCTGGCCAGGCTGGCGCCATAAAAGATGTTGCCGGCCCATTCGATGCGCGTCAGGCGCGTATCAATCTCGCGCAGGCTGAGTTCGGCGGCGCCGCGCACGTTGGCGTCCGGCTCGGCGTAACTGCCGTCGACCTGCTTGACCAGCATGGCCGCCAGCACAGGGCGGAGCGACGCGTTGGTGCTGCCCGCGAGTTCCTGCACGGCGGCTTTGCGCACGGCAGCGTCGGTGCTTTGCAGATTGAGCGTGGCCGCAGCCATCCGCAACAGCGTCTTGATGACCGGATCGGTTTCCCTGTCGAGCGCGCGCTGCAACAGCGGGCGTTGTTCGATGGTGCCGTTTTTCTGCATGTCCTGGGCAGCGGCTAGGCGCACCCGGGCATCGGCAGAGAACAGGCGCAGACCGGCACGCGCACCTTCGAGCTCGCGGCGCATGCGGTTATTGATGGTGATGGCTTCCACCGCCTCCGGGGCGGGCAGCTTTTCATCGGTAATCGGGTCGCTCGCCTGAGCATTGTCGATCACCAGCACACGCCCCTCGGGCGTCACGTAAACCTTCTCCTCACCGAGCGCATTCAGCAGAGCAAAGGCCTCGGGACTGGCCAGCGCACCCAGACGCACGACGGCTTGAACGCGCGCATCGCCGTCTTCACCGCCCAGTGGTTTGACAAGCGCCGCATCAAGCCCGGCCAGCGCGGGAGCGGCGCAGCAGGACAGCAGCAGAAACAGGAAACGTCGCATCCGATGCACTCTATGCAGGAGGGGAAACAAAGGGAGACGACCCCGACGGGCGATCGTTGTTGAACAATTCGGTGCCACCCTGTCGTCCGAGGAGGGCAAGCCGTTGCGGCGATCACCGCAACGGCTTGTTGCAACCCCGTTCAACTCAAATCAACAACTGAATCAGCCGGGCTCGCCCTTCTTCTTTTCATTGCCAGGGATATACGGGCTCCACGGGGCGGCTTTGACCGGACCCTTGGTTTTCCAGACCACGTTGAATTGACCGTCACCCTTGATTTCGCCGATGAACACCGGCTTGTGCAGGTGGTGGTTCTTTTCGTCCATCTTGGTCAGAAAGCCCGACGGTGCCTTGAAGGTCTGGCCACCTATGGCGGCAATGACCTTGTCGACGTCGGTGGTCTTGGCTTTTTCAACGGCTTGCTTCCACATGTAGATGCCAATATAGGTCGCCTCCATCGGGTCGTTGGTCACGACCGTCGCGGCATTGGGCAGCTTCTTGGCCAGCGCGTAGGCCTTCCACTTCTTGATGAACTCGTCGTTGACCGGGTTCTTGATTGACTGGAAGTAATTCCAGGCGGCGAGGTGGCCCAGCAACGGCTTGGTATCGACACCACGGAGTTCTTCTTCACCCACCGAGAACGCCACCACCGGCACGTCGGTGGCCTTCAGACCGGCGTTGCCCAGCTCCTTGTAGAACGGCACGTTCGAGTCGCCGTTGATGGTCGAGATCACGGCAGTCTTGCCACCGGCCGAGAACTTCTTGATGTTGGCCACAATGGTTTGATAATCCGAATGACCGAACGGCGTGTAGACCTCATCGATGTCGGTGTCCTTGACACCCTTGGACTTCAGGAACGCGCGCAGGATTTTGTTGGTCGTGCGCGGATAAACGTAATCGGTCCCGAGCAGCACAAAACGCTTGGCGCCACCGCCGTCCTTGCTCATCAGGTACTCGACCGCGGGAATGGCTTGCTGATTCGGCGCTGCACCGGTGTAGAACACGTTCTTTTCCAGTTCTTCGCCTTCGTACTGCACCGGATAGAACAGCAGGCCATTCAATTCCTTGAACACCGGCAGCACCGACTTGCGCGACACCGAAGTCCAGCAACCGAAGGTCACGGCAACCTTGTCCTGGGTCAGCAGGCCACGGGCTTTTTCGGCAAACAGCGGCCAGTTGGAAGCGGGATCAACCACCACCGGCTCAAGCTTCTTGCCCAGCACGCCACCCTTGGCGTTGATTTCCTCGATGGCCATCAAGGCCACGTCCTTGAGCGAGGTTTCCGAAATGGCCATCGTGCCCGAGAGCGAGTGCAGGATGCCAACCTTGATGGTGCCTTCAGCAGCAAAACCCTGAGGCGCCCACGCGGCGGCGACGGCGATGGCGCCGGTGGCCAGCGCGGTTTTCAGAACGGAACGACGTTGCATAATAGAACCCTCCATTGGTATGAAACAGGCCCGGGCCACGGTGCCCGTTGCCGTCTACCCAGCAATGCCTATGCCATGCGGCGCGTTTAAAGCCGCGGCCTCCTGTAAGGCGACGTTTCCATGCGCCCGCGCACCACAACGCGGCGCACCGCTTCGAGGCAGCGCAACAAACGCCCCACAATGGTTCGCAGCACACGCACGCAGCGTGCACTGGCGCAGCGCAGTACACTGGGTGGCTTGATCCCCATTGGCACCGGCCATTCATTCCATGACACTGCTCACCATCAACGTTGGCAAAACTGCGCCCCTGTTTGCGGGTCACCCTGACGCGGCCGCGGAACCGCGCCATCAGGTTCTGAGCGGCATCCGCAAAAATCCGGTCAGCACTCTGGGCCAGCCCAACCCGGTGCAGGTTGGCCCGCTTGGTCTGGCTGGCGATGAGCAGGCTGATCTGACCGTGCACGGCGGCCGCGACAAGGCGGTCTATGCCTACCCGGTTGAACACTACCCGGTGTGGCGCACCATGCGGCAGCAGGCCTGCGGCCGCGATGAAGAACTACCTCACGGTAGTTTCGGCGAAAACCTCACCATCAGCGGCCTGCTTGAAACGCAGTTGTGGATCGGTGACCAGCTTATCTTTGGTGACGGCGCAGTGCGCCTGCGCGTGGCGTCGCCACGCTCGCCCTGCTTCAAGTTCAATGCCGTGATGGGATTTCGCCAGGCTTCGGCGATGATGGTGCAAAGCGGCTACACCGGCTTTTACCTGGAAGTAATGCAGGAAGGCCTGCTGCGCGCCGGCGACGAAATTCAACTTGTGCCCGGCGACCGTCACATGCGCGTTGAAGAGCTGCACCGCATGAACACGCGCAGCAAACAGCGCAAGCTGTTCTAGACCGGCCGACCCAATACCCGGTGGTAGCCGTGATGGGCCCAGCCGTCAAGCCAGCCCGGCGGCCATGGCAGTGCCGGTCCCTTATAGGCCGGCACACCACGGCGCACCGGCATAACCGGCAGGCGTGAGGGCATCTCGAGGCGGCGGTCATGGCGGGAAGCGCCCGGATTGTCCCAACCGAGGCTGTAGGCAAAATCAGGCAGCAGGACGTCACAGACGCGCGCAAACCATTCGGTATGTTTTTCATCACGACCGTTGGCTCGCGCCATGGCTTCGGGATCAAAACGCGCCAGCGCGTTGGCCAGTTCCGGCGCGCTGGCGCCCGGCGCATCGCCCCAGCCCATCACAGGATTGAAATTGTAGTCCGATCCCGAGCCGTGCCAGCCCGGACGCAGGGGCCGCTGCGCCCAGAATTGCGTGCCCAGGCGCGGGCCGGTAAACAGCTGCCAGCGCCAGTGCAGGCCCGAAGGCTTCGGCCAGACGTACAGATAAATCCGCTCGTAACCCGCCGCATGCAGATAACGCACCATTTCCATCAGGCGCGCATGCGGCATGTAAGCCGGCGCCGAGCGGCGAAACAGAATCGGCTCACCATCGGCATGGCTCAGATTGTCCTCCGACAGGGACAGATCGAGCACATGCACTTCATTGCCAAAACGCGCACCGACCCAGCCGGTCAGCAGGTTGACCGCGGTCAGTACCCCATAACCGCGATGCGGGTGAAAGATGATGCTGCCGGGAGCAATCGGTTTCATGATCATCGGAAAATCTTCATGCC
>CANJOT010000110.1 GCA_947475815.1 Burkholderiales bacterium
AAAGCTGTAGTAGTAAGCATAATCCTTTGGTCCCAGGTTCAAGTCCTGGTGGGCCCACCACCTTACAAACCCCCGTCAGAAATGCCGGGTGTTTTTTCATTGCTTTAAACTGCCCCATCACTTCGCATTAGGCCCATGAATATCAATGCCGATTACAGCCAAAGGGTCGTGATCAATCACCATGAGTTGCCTTGGATCGCCAGCCCCGAATCGGGGGTAGAAAGGCGCATGCTTGAGCGCCAAGGAGATGAGGTAGCTAAGGCAACTTCTATCGTTCGATACAAGCCAGGTTCTAAGTTCCAGGCGCATCTTCATGAGCTAGGGGAAGAGATATTTGTATTGGATGGAACATTCAGTGATGAGACTGGCAACTATTCCGCCGGCACCTACATCATGAATCCGCCGGGTTCTTCGCATGCGCCTTTTAGTGAGTCTGGGTGCGTGCTTTTCGTGAAGTTGCGACACCTTGGATCAGATCAATTGGAGCGAGAAGTCATTGACACTCATGAAGCCACTTGGCACCAAGGCATGGTTTCGGGACTTACCGTGATGCCACTTATGCAACAGGGCAGTGGCTCCACCTTGGTTCGATGGGCACCCCAGACTTATTTCAATCCACACAGGCATTACGGTGGCGAGGAAATCTTTGTGGTGGATGGCGTTTTTGAAGATGAGCACGGTCGCTATCCCGCAGGATCGTGGGTCAGAAGTCCTCACATGAGTCTGCACAAACCTTTCAGTAAGGAAGGTTGCATCATCTTTGTTAAGACAGGACATCTACTAGATTAAGACTTGGCGCGTTTCGCAGGGCCGCGAACAATCTGCAAACCGCCAACAATTCGGTCGCGTTTGAAAGACAGCATCTTGCCTACACCCTTAGCAGTTGGATTGCCTCCGTAACTGGACTCCGCCAATGCATCCGCCATGCGCCGATGGGCTCCCATTTGCGTGGTTTTCCTGACCAGCGGAACGTGTCAATGACTTTGCTACACCCTGCTTCATGAATTTACTGTGCAGGCTTGCAGATCGTGGGCGTGGTGTTTCTCCTGTGGTGGCGGATTGATTCAGGCCGCGGTGGGCAAGGCATGCGGCTGCGGCTTTCTGTTTTTGAATCGATTGGGATGCGCAAGGAACGCGGCGTCCAGGCTGGCGTGCCGAGTGACCAGCAGTTCATCGGCGCGGCCGGTGAATTGCGTGGCGCGAGTTTGCGGCTTGATGCCCATGACCACTCCGCCCACGCCGATGCGGCGCGCGGCGTCGGCCAGGGTGTATGCGTCCAGCTTGTCCAGATCCTCGGACGGATTTGTACTCATGACGGTGCGCCGGAGAAATTCAAGTCTCGCCACTCACGGGCGAAACGGAACTGCCGCTTCGGCGCGAACGCGCGGCGCCAGGCGCCACACGACGAACGCGCAGACCAGGAAGGCGGCGATGGCGCCCAACTGCGGCCACATGCCCAGGCCCGGCCACATGCCCATCAGGGCGATGGCAAAGAACACGCCGCGCATCACCGGACGCACCGGGCCGAAGAAGTAAGCGGACAACCCCGCCGTCACCGACAGCATGGCCGCGGTCACGCCCACATAGGTGATCCAGTGCGCCGTGGTCACCGGCCAGTGCAGTATGGACGGGTGCACGATGAACAGGAAAGGCAGGATGAAGAATGACATGCCAATTTTCATCGCCAGCCAAGAGGCCTTCCAGAAGTCGGCCTGGGCGATGCCGCAGGCCGCCAGCACCGCCATGGCCACCGGCGGCGATATGTCGGCCGCCACCCCCAGGTAGAACACGAACATGTGCGCTGCCAGCGGCTCTACGCCCAGCTGGATCACGGTGGGCGCGAACAGCAGCACCACCAGCACATAGGTCGCGACCGTCGGTAGCCCGGTGCCCAGCAGGATCGAGGCGAAGGCCACGATGATGATGATGATGACGACGCTGCCACCGGCCATCTCAATGGCCGCGCTGGACAGGCGCTGGATCGTCAGCGGCATGCTCAAGAGCGTCACCACCACGCCGATGATCGCGCCGGCAATCACCACGATGATCACCGCGTTGGCGGCGCTCTCGATGTGGTCGACCATCGGCTTGGCCAGCGGCTTGACCGAGCGCAGGTCGCCCCGTAGCCAGGAGCGGATGCCGACGTCCACCACGAACAGGCCGAAGGTCGCCAGCGTCGCGACAAAGGCTGCGTACTGCGGCGAGAAGCCTATGGTCAAGGCCACAATCAGGGCGAACACCGGCAGCAGCAGGTAGCTCTTGGCCCAGCTGGCGCGCTCGTGCGCTTCGAATTTCACGGGGTGCGTGTTGGACTGCATGCCCAGCGCGTGCACGGTTAGCAGCACGCAGGTGATGAACAACAGCGCGGGAAACAGACTGACCGCGGCGATCTCCGAATACGGCTTGTTCAGGAACTGCGCCATCAGGAAGGCGGCGGTGCCCAGGATCGGCGGGATGATCTGGCTACCGGTGGCGGCCACGCCCTCAATGGCGGCGGCCTGCTCCGGCGTGTAGCCGGCGCGCTTCATGAGCGGGATGGTGAAAGAGCCGGTGGTGCCGACGTTGGCCACCGGCGCGCCGGTGATGGCGCCGAACAGCGAGCTGATGCTCACGGCCGTGAGCCCGGCGCCGCTCTTGATGCGGCCGGAGATCCAAGTGGTCAGCGAGCTGAAGAAGTCGGCGATGCCGGCGCCCTGCACCACCGCGCCGAACACCAGGAACATGGCCACCACTTCGATGATGATGGTGGGTATGTCGCCGTACGGCCCCGACAGCGAGCCGGCCATCTGCAAGATGACGCGCGGGAACGCGATGCCGGGGTGGTACAGCACGCCCGGCATGGAGCTGCCGAACACGTTGTACAGCAGCAGCAGCGCGGCCAGTAGCGGCATCACCCAGTCCAGCGCCTGGCGCGAGGCCTCGGTCACCGCGACCAGCAGCGCGAAGCCCATCACGTAGTCCAGCATGGGCGGCTGTCCCAGCGGCATGCTCAAGCGGTCCACCGCGTTGATGAACCAAAGCGTGGGCAGCAGCGACGCCAGAAGGTTCAGGCCGTTCCAGATGCGCCGCAGGATGCCCGGGCGCAGCATGGCCTGCAGGAAGTGCAGCACCAGCACCGCGCCGGTGTAGCCGATCACCAGGTGAAAGGTCGAGGGCGGCGGCAGCAGCGTGAACGCCAGCGGGATGTACAGGACCAGGGCGATCTTCAGGAGCCGGCTCGCCATCCTCACAAAGCTGCTGGTTGGCGCGCCGGAGCTGCTGGCCAACGTGCCCGCCGTCATTTCGGCGTGGACGACAGGGTAGGCCGCAGCACGTTACGTTCGCGGTAGAAACGCATCGCACCCGGGTGCACCGGCAAGTCGTCGGTGAGGAACTTCACGCCGTAGGCCGGGCCTTCCTTGTAGACCAGGTTGGCCGGGTGCGTTGCACCGATCTTGCCGACGTCGGCGAAGAAAGCGGTGAGGAACTTGTGCACCACGTCGTCGCCCAGGTTCTGGCGCGCCACGATCACGGTGGTGATGCCGTTGGTGCGGTACTCATTGGCCTGCAGGGTCGCGTCGATCTTCTTGACTTCAGCCACGTCGAGGCTGTCGTCGGATTGCCAGCCCTTGGAGATCAGCAGCTTGTTCACCGGCTCGGGCATGCGCAGCACGCGCAGCTTGATGCCGCGCGCCGTGGCCTGGTCGACCCAGTCGGGCAGCTTGCCGGAGAAGGTGTAGCCCACCTGCGCCGAGCTGCGTCCGTCCAGCAAGGCGTCAACGGCCTGGCTCAGCGCGATCTGCGAGATCTTGATCGAGCCCGGGCGCACCACGCCGGTCTGCCCCAGCGCCTGCACGTAGTCCTGGTTCCACAGGTTGATCACGGCGCCGGGCGTGTGACCATTGATGGTCTTGCCTACCAGGTCCGCCACCGTCTTGATCGCCGAGCTTTCGGGCACCACGATGAAGAAGAACGTGGTGAAACCAGTGAGCACCTGCGAGAAGCCCTTGATCTGCTGGAAGCCGCCGGTACCCGTCCACACCTTGCGCAGCGTGGGCGTGTCGACGTTGGCGAAGTCGTATTCGCCGCGGCTGAGCGTGAGCAGGCTGTCGATGGTGCCGCCGGAGTTGACCGCATAGACCTCGAAGCCGGCCTGGCGGATGGTCTGAGACGCGGCCAGCGCGGCGTTCGCGTTGATCGAGCCCTGGCCGCCCGCCGCCCACTGCCAGCCGGTCTTGGGGGCTTGAGCCAGCGCGGCAGCGGCCAGCGCGCAGCCAGCCGCCAGAATGGCGGTGCGGGCGATGCGGTTCATGAATGCTTGCATGCTTGTACCTGTGGTTCGTTATGGTTAGGTTCGGGGGTCAGGCCGCGGCCTTGGCTTTGCCGTGGCGGTCGGCTTCGACTTTCTCGATGAGGTCGCGGCGCAACAGGATCTGGCGTGCGTTCAGCACGGACGGGCCGTCGATCATCTCGCCGTCGACCACGACGCCGGTGCGCGCCTCTTTCTGGTTGGCCTCGTCGAATTTGGTCACGACCTCGGTTGCCCAGGCAATGTCTTCGGCCGGCGGCGAGAACACCTCGTTGACGATGGCCAGCTGGCGCGGCGTGTAGACGATCACGCCCGAGAACCCCATCTGCGCCGAGTGCTCCGCAGCCATGCGCGTCTTCTCCGGGTCTGTGAAGGCGCTGTGCCCGACGTCGATCGGGTCGATGCCCGCGGCGCGAGCGGCGGCCACCACGCGGCCGCGGCCATAGGCGTATTCAAAGGCCGGCATGCCGGTGCGACGGAACGACCCCAGGCCCCTGCGCTTGACCTGCAGCTCCACGCCCAGGTCGCCGGCGCCGAACAGCACGGCGGTCATGCGCGGGTCTTGCGTGCAGATGGCCTCCACCGTCAGCAAGGCGCCGACCGATTCGATCATGGCCCCCAGCCGGATGCTGCCCACGGGGATGTCGTGCTTGCGCTCGGCCTCGGCCAGCAGGCGGCTGGCGTGCTCGATGTGCTTGGGGCCCTGCACCTTGGCCAAAAGCAGCGCGTCCGGGCGGCCGGCGATGACCTCGATATCACGCGTGCCGTGCGGGCCGTCCATGGCGTTGATGCGCACCACGCGCTCACGGTTGCCCCAGTCGATCTCCTGGAGCACGCGGGCGATCTGCTGGCGCGCGAATTCTTATCTGTTTCGTAAACGCCATCTTCCACTTCAAGAATGGCCACGTCCTCGGCGCCAACGGAGAGCTTGCGAAGAAGCTCGATGTTGTCGCCGGGGCTGATCAGCGCGGAACGCCGCAGTCGCTGCATGTATGTCTCCTCCACCGGTTGAAACGGGTGCGCCGACGGGAAAGTAGATTGGCGTACGCTTATTCCTAATATACGACTATTATTTGGTCTGTGCAATAGCGTAAACCACAAGTGTCGGGAGCAAATGAATTGTCTGGTTCTCAGTAGTGTCCCAACGTTCTTCAAAGGAGAGCGAGCTGGTCAGGCTCGAAATCCGATGCTGAATTTGTTGAGGGTGGCGTAAGTAGTTGATTTATTGAGATCATAGGTCAGCTTAAATAAGTTCATATTCTTCCCATGGTAGTTCTGGCAAAGAGAAATGCCCCCACCGTGCAAGGTCTACCAACCCATCGACCGGGAACCCCGTTCCACTTCGCAACAAACTCAAATCAAAGTTGTTTGCTAGGACGGTTACATCAAGCAGTCTCCCTCGACCGTCAACCAAACTGATGAGTCGTGCCGAGCGATCGCCAGGGAACCATCCCAGAGTTACTGTCACTTCGGCAGCAAGTCCCAGTCGCACAATCGTTTTTGCCACCCGTCGCGCATGCAATCCCCCAGCCCGGTCAGCCTTGAAGAAGTCTTTTCCTGACCAAGCACCACCACCGATTGGAATGCGCGGACCATATGCGTCCACAACAAGTTTCTTACCCGATAGCCCGTTGTCACCCTCAGGCCCCCCGACCTCGAACGAGCCGGCACCATTGACAGTCAATTGGTCCGGCAGAGTTGTAGAAAGCGCCGGAAATATTCTTGCAGCCGCTTTGAGCTCAGCCTCCACACCGAGTCGTACTGCACGGTGTAGGGCGACCTCATCTGAGTAAATTTTCTGCTGCAATGAACAACTGAAGTCAACCAACTTCCATGAGTCAATGCCATCTTGCTCGTTACGCTCCACAAATACAAGAACCTTGCCATCAGGACCCAGCAATAGCTCTGGCGAGTCTTTTCGCAGGGCATGAAGTCTCTTTGCCAATCTGCCCACCAGCCACTGCTCCACAGGAAGGTGGTTGGTTGCGCTCAAGTTGTTGGCATAGCCGACACAAATCGCCTGATCGTCTGACAATTCCCGAAACGCTGCCTCCCCCTCCTCGAGTGGACCTAAGCAGAGGTTGGAGATGACCTTCACTTGGCTTGGCGATGGATACCACTCATCGTCATAGCCAGCACTGCGATAAACATCCGCAACCACCGCATTCACATCGATGCTTTGCGAATCCGAGCACCCAATTCGGCCAGTCACATAAACGTGGTCCCGATGGACGGCCACCTCGACACCCACCAATGCGCGTGGCTCCCGTTTCCAAGCCTCAAGTACAAGCGAGTCAGCAATGGCATCGCATAACTTATCGGGATGGCCGGGAAAGATGAACTCGGCTGGGAATATTTGAGTAGTCATGAATTACCTCCAATTATTAAAATATCTGAGTGATTTGTCACAGCTTGCAGGTCGGTTTGATTGATGTTGTTGCCGAGGTAGGCGACGGCTAGTCGGGCTGACTGAAGGACTTGTTTGTGCTCGCCTTGGGGTAAGCCAACCCAGCCGTCCGTGACCAGAACCGCTCGCCTGACCTTGTGTTTGCTCATATGGTCCGCCACGCAGGCGATATCAGTTCCTCCGGTTGACTTGCACTTGCCAGAGCGCAGGTCTCGAACTGTGATGTCAGCCACCTTGGTAGAGAACAGGTGAACAGTCGGAAAGACCAGTTGCTCGCAGTCCAGAACGGCGCCATAAAGGTCTTTAAGAACACTGTCCATACTTCCCGAAACGTCGAGGTAGATGTGAACCAGTTCTCCAGTTGCTCGATGGCGCTTCCAGGGCGCTGACATCGTGTGCAGCAGCGGTTCGGCCCCAAGCGCTTGCAGAACCAGGGAGCGACGGCAGCCGGAGGGGATCGGGCTTTGTACAGTCGTTGGATCTGAAGCTAGTCGCCTGACCCGCCCGCTCCCGTGACTTCCCGCCACCTTGCGGATGAGGCTGCGCAAGGTCGATCGGTTTGATTTGGTCTTCACGGGAAAAACCGACGAAGTCTTCAACACATCGGCCAGCGAGCGACCCTTGATAGGGTCTGGGGGCTGCGGCCATTGCTCGACCAGATCGCGAACTATCTCGAACACCAGCGGTGAGTGCTGATCAAGCTCTGTGTGTTGATTGCCATCCTGCCCATGACCACCAAGAAGTGGGATGCCGAGGTCTCCTTCTTCACCAACTGCAATCAGCAACTTGGGCAGCAGGTTGAAGACCTCGAGGTAACTGGCACCCGTTTCAGAGTACAGGGCCGAATGGACCTCGATCGCTCTTCGTTGTAACGGATCGGGCAACTCCAAAAGTCCTACAGGCGTTTGGGCAGTTCTGCGTGGCCAGCCCGAGGCAGGACGCAATAGGCACTCTGGAAACCGATCCGCACGATAAAAGTCCGTGAAGAACGCGGTGTACTCGGCGCCAGGAAACATCCTGCACACCACCCCGTTGATCACTGCATCGAAGATGAAATTCTGAACCGGAGTTATGCGCGGAAAGAGCGTCGTATGTCCTAGCAGCACATGATGCAGCTCGTGCATCACAAGCATCAGGAGTTTTTCAGAAGTTGCTGCATGCTGCTCGACGAACTCGGGGTTGATGAGCATCCGGGGTTGCACCTTGCACTCAACGGCCGCCGTAGGAACGTCTGTGGTCTCTACGATGTCGAGCAGCCGCAGGAGGCCGGCAACGGCGTAGGAGCCACTTGGAAACGCATCCAAAATCCGTTCCGCAAGGGTCCCCTCCTGAAGAGTTTCTTGTTTCATATCCTGGCCTCCAATAGACGATCTGTGAATGCGGGGGGAATAAGCAACGAGATCGATGTTCGTCGCACTGCTTCGCTGAGCGAAGGGGCCTTGTTGCGCAGCCAAACGGTATCGGATGACTTGCTCAGAATCGCTAATGCCGACAGGGGGTCGTCCCATAACACCTCATGCGCCGGATTAGTCTTGATCACCGCGCATCCATCGGGCAGTGGGAGTTCAGCAGCCCGGCGATTGATCAAGGTGATCAGGCGGCGATCCGGCGAGAGTTGCTCATTGCTCTGAGGCGGAGCCTCCAAAGCAGCAAGGACTTTTTTGATGGATGCACCTCGAAGGTCCTCGCGCAAGATGAAGCGCACGACTGTTCCGAACTGACTGCCTGCGGTGTATTTGATTGAGGTCACGCCTGATCCACCAGGGATGCCGCGGGTGACGACCCATGACAGTCCTGTGTACTTCACGACACTTTTGGGCGGGGCACTCATGTTGTGTATCAGGTTCGAGTGATCGTTCATGGCAACCTCACGCGCTGGTCAGTCGATAGAAACTCCGCGAAGGCCCGATCAGCGTCATGGGGCGTCATTAACTGCTTTCTGGCGAACAGGGATGCAACCGCATTCGCATGAAGATGGGCGCGGGGGTCTTGGGGATTGAGTCGAGCCAGCAAGTCCTTGATCCTCCCCCAAGTCGTGTAGCGGTTACTGGAGGCATGGAGGGTTTCGCTGAACTCGGGTGGTGTGGCGATGTCCCGGTAGATCTCGCCGACCTGGGAGGCAATGGCCGCATTGAGCCGTCCAACCGCACCCGTTTCGAATAGGTGGATGATGGCGGCCTCCCTGGCACCGACCGGCAGTTGTGCCAGCGCGTCTGCGACCACCCGAGAAAACTCTCCCTTTGGAAGGCGCGTTGCCTTGACCGCGAGTTTCAGACGCTCCAGGGGGTCGACCGTAGCGAGGATGGCGCGCATCGGGTCATTCGGGCTCAGCTTGACCGCACGAATCGCCTCCCGGTGGGCGGCCAGCAGTTTGACTTCAGGAATCGGGATACCCTCCGCTCGCTGAGGCATGCACGACTGCAACGCCAGCAAGGTGGAGTCGGACATTTCTGCATTGGGGTCGATCGCCTGAGATGCCGCGTTCACCGCCAGCACGGCCTTGTACAGCAGGTTGGCGCGGCGAGGACTCAGCGCGAGACCAGCTTGGGACAGCAAGGGCAGTAGGGTCTGAACATAGGCGGCAATACCAACCCCGGCATCGACCTTCAGTTGGTTCAGGATGCCGTGAGTACGACCGAGGAGGTCGGACAGGAATTTGCGAGCCTCCTGGGTGACGCATTCATCTTCAGCACGAATGACAGCCAGTTGCTGGTCCTTGCTGAATCCGATCCATGCAGGCATTTGCACCACATAGCCAAAGCGGTCTGCTAGCGCCTTGTCCAGTGGCTCGGAGCCGGCGTATCCACTGTCCTCGTCGTCAGTGGTCGGTGGGTTCATCGCAGCCCAGCGGTGCCGCAACCCCTCCAGCAGCAAGCCCTGCACCCGGCGCTCATGAATGATGGGAAATAACTTGTTCTGCACATCTGGACGGCAGCGGCTGATCTCATCGAAGATCACCGCACCTGCGCCCCAGACCGAGGCCGGTGTCTTGATGTACTCCAGCGTTCTGTCAGCCCCGGGCACCGGAAACCCTACCAGGTCATCAAAATTAAGCAGGCTGGCGTTGTAGTGCCGAAACGGGATGTCCAGAGCTTCTGCCACCCGGGTCAGCAGCAGGCTCTTTGCCGTGCCATGTGGGCCTATCAGCAGAAGTGGCGTCTCGGTCGCCAGCGCCGCAAGTACCGGCGCTTCGATGGCATCCAGGCCGACGATTCCGAGTCGGGTCAGCCAACCGGCGTGAGCCAATGGCGCTATGGGTTGTTCACTTTGCATGTTGTACTCCTCGCGTCCGTTTAACCGCATGCGCGGCGAAACCCGGACGACGAGGCAACACCAACGCTTTAGCAGCATTTATGAATCGCCCTGCAAGTTGTCACTTAAATCGGCGATGGGGTGATGCACCCCGCTGAGTCTTGGTTACTCAGGTAATAGGAATCCCTGCGTCAGCCCGCCTGATTCCGATTGACGGAGGTAGGAACCCAAGTGCTCATGTAGCCGATTCATGGCTTCACGGGTAAGGGTCACGCTGTATCGCGTATGCAGAGCCTCGGGGTTCTTGGCAGAGTCCAATTGGCTCCTGATGAGTAAGTAATGGTTTCCGGGTACCGCATCGATCGGCCTGATGGACAGGTACTCCTCAAAGACGCCTGAGTCAACGATTTGGCATGAACCGGCTAGCTCCGGGTGAGTCAAAGTAGTCATCTTCATTCTCCTGTTTAGCCGCGTTTGACGATGTGTCGGGGGCGGCAATCTGGAACAACTCCCCCCGGCCCTTAGGTGGGCCAGACCTAAATGCATTTAGCGAAGCAAGATGAGCTGTGCAACAGCGTCCGCGCCGGCCCAAACAATGGCGTCTTGTTCAAAGTGAGTGCCAATGGCTTTGGCAGTTTCCAAGCTCAAGCCCAAAGCAAAATAGCTTTTCTCAGCGGGCCAATCGGAGCCAACTTCGCTTCCTGAGCCTTCAATGATCTGCAGTCCCAGTGCTTGTAGCTTGCCGCCAAGTTCAGCGTGCCCCTGCTCGTTGGCTGCGTTGGGCTGGGCGTTGCCTTGTGGGTTATAGGCGGTCAAGAATGCGCCGCAATGCACGACCTTGTCGGCGAATAATGCTGCCAAGCGCTTTGAGTGCTGACCAATGGTCAGAACAATGTCTTGCAAGGTGTGGCCAAGCCGGTAGTCCGTGGCCAGGTAGGCTCGTACCTTGTCGGGGTGGATCTGCGTCGTTTCAGCCATAAAAAAAGCCCTCCAGAATAACTAAGGAGGGCCGACGCTTCCCCCGGTTGGTTGCCTCTGCTCAGAGGCCACATCCCGCTTGTGCGGTCCACCTTGCCCAGGGGGCAGGTTGGTAAGGGCGTCGGCCCTTGTCTTGATGCTGCTTGTATTCTAACTACGAAATTCGCAAATGCAATGGTTTGGCGTTCAAGGCATCTGAAAATCTAACTCCGACACCTGAACCGCCCCGGTTTTTGAGGAGGCTCCATTCTCTGAGAGGATAGAGCCATGAAGAAGTCGAACAAGTTTTCACCGGAAGTCCGTGAGCGTGCGGTGCGGATGGTGCATGAGCACAAGGGGGAGTACCCATCGCTGTGGGCGGCGATC
>CANJOT010000111.1 GCA_947475815.1 Burkholderiales bacterium
CCTGGGCGGCAAGCTTGGAGCCGAAGCTCACCTGTACCTCGTCGTTGGCCACGGCCAGCGCGGCCAGCGCCTCACCTTTGTACTGCACCTTGACGATGTCCGTGCCGGCCATCTGCTTGAACAGTTCGACCGCCAGCGTATTGCCGCCGGCGTAGGCGCCGTAGTTGAGCTTGCCCGGATTGGCCTTGGCATAGCTGATCAGTTCGCGCACATTGTTGACCGGCAGGTTGGCATTGACCAGCAGGTAGTAGCCCTTGTCGACCAGCAGCGACACCGGCGCGAGGTCTTTTTCCACATCGACCGGCGGGTTGCTCAGGAAGGCCTTGAAGGTCGAGATCGAGGGTACGGCAAACAGCAGGGTATAACCGTCGGGCCGCGCCTGCGCCACTGCCTGGGTGCCGATGATGCCATTGCCACCGGGCCGGTTTTCGACCAGCACTGGCTGTTTCCAGACGTTCGAGAGATGGTCGGCGAGCATGCGCGCGCCATTGTCCGACGCGCCGCCCGGGGGCAGTGGCACGATCAGGCGGATGGTGCGCGAGGGATAAACATCCTGGGCCAGGACTGGCAGTGCGAGTGCGAATGCCAGCACGGCGAGCAGGCGCTTGAGCAGCTTCATGGCGGTCTCCATGCGCGCTCAGGCGCGCTGATTGGTATTGGATGAAACGATTGCGACCGGCACGCACTGTGCCGGTCGCGGGTACTGCATCAAAGAATGAAGGACAGTGCCTCGACCGGTTGATTGCGGTCGATCAGCTTGATCTTCTTGTGCACGATCAGCCAGCTATCGCCATGGCGTTTGAGGCGTACATCGCAGCGGCCGCCGAACAGGCGCTTTTCGCCCAGACCGTGCTGGCGCCAGTCACCCGGACGCAGTTCGACCAGCAACTGGTTGTAACGCGCCTTGGCGTGGTCCGGGCCGTCCTCGGTCACCATCATGTTGGTGATCATGCGCATCATCTCCGAACGCGGGCTTTGCGCATGGCGGTTCTGGCGCATCAGTTGTTCCACACGCACTTCGAGCAGCGCCTTGGGTTCGTGAATGATCGACGGGGTCACGCGCGGGTCGCCATTTTCGTCCATGGGAAGCCAGTAAATCGCCTCGTCCGCGTACAGGGTCAGCCATTCATCAAGCTGCCAGTCGTCAAGCAGTTGCGCCTCGCGCAACAGAAAATGATTGATTTCAGATTCGAGGCTCATGCACCCTCTCCACGCGAATTGGCCGACATCAGCTTGTCCCACTGGCGCCAGAATGCACGCTGTGGTGTCTCATCAGAAAAACCGCCGACGCGCTGATCGTTGTCGAGGATCTGTTCCTTGCCCAGGCCGCGACTGAGCGTAAACCACTTTGCGCCCAGCGCCTGCAGCGAGGTTTGGTTGCCGTTGAAGACATCAATGTCATCGGCGCCGACGATGCCGGCCGTGCCGACGCGCGTCTGCACGTCATTTAAGCGCTGCGCCGTGATCTCTTCGGGGATGCCGTCGATCAGCATCGGGTAGGAATACACCTCGGTGCGGTTGAAAGCGCGCGGCTGCACCACGCGGATGTTGAAGTCCATGATGATGACGCTCGGAAACAGCAGCACGTGCCGGTTGCGCAGGATTTCGTCGACCATCTCCTTGCCGTTGAGGCGCTCGAGCGCGTCGAGGTAATGCTGGCGGATAGCCGGATCAATCTGTCCCGAATCGAGCGGTTTGTTCAGCTCCAGGCTGCCGTGACCGCCGCGCATGCCGCGTGTTGCGCCATCTTCGCGCACTGCCCCATAGTGGCGGTTGCGGAACAGGCCCTCGAATTTGCGGAAGGTATTGAAGGCTGAGCGGTGGGTAAAGCCGGCGTGGTAACCGTCGTAGACGTTTTCAGACTGAAACTTCCAGTTGCCGTGGTAGGCATACTTGTGGGCGGTGCCGGCGCGGTAGGTGCCGCCGGCGCGGCGCGCGTTCCAGATATCGATATGGCGTTTGGCGTCGCCGAGATAGTCATCGAGGCTCTCGACCTCAGCGTTGAATGAGCCGAAGATCATGCCGCCGTAGGCCGCGACGCGCGGCACCTTGACCATGGCCAGCTTCGCGGTATCAAAATCGTCCGGGTAGCGCTCAGCTGCCGGGATGGCGAGCAGCTCGCCACTGGTCTTGTAGGCCCAGCCGTGATACGGGCAGACAAAGGTACGCGTATTGCCTTTTTCCTCGCGGCACAGATTGCCGCCACGGTGGGTGCAGGCATTGAGCAGGGCGGTGATGTTGCCGTCGCCGTCACGCACCAGAATCACCGGCTGCATGCCGATCCAGGTCGATTTGAAATCGCCATTGTTGGCGATTTCGCTTTCGTGACCGAGGTAGATCCAGGTCGAGTAGAATATTTTTTCGAGTTCGGCCTCGAACACCTTCGGGTCGCCGTAGGCCGAGGTCGAGACGCGGAATTCGCTCGGGTTTTCCTGCACATAGGGCGTGCCGAAGGCGGTTGGCCTGGCGTCCTGCTCAACGAGGGTGTTCATGAAGTCCCCAATCTGTTTTTATGCATGATTGCCGGTGCGGCAGGCAAGCGGAAAAGCGCCACAAATTATTGCACAGCTTGTTGGGACCGACAATTCAAGGGATGCGCCATGCACTTCCTGAACTGCCGTCTGCGCCCGTTCTGCTCTTATTGTTCCGTGCGCGGCGCGAAGACTGGCACCACGGTTCCGGTTGAAAGCGTCGAATATTGCACCTGCAGGGGCATGCCGATGACCAGTGCCTGATCGTCCATCCCGACGATGTTGGTATAAAAACGCGGTCCTTCCTCAAGTTCGATGGTGGCGGCGTTGTACGGGATCTGATCGGCAAAACCCTCGTGGTAACTCATGTGCATATGGACGTATGAATGCAGGCGGGCACGACCACTGGCCGGCACCCATTGCAGGCCGTCGGCATGACAGTGATTGCAGTACAGTTCGCCAAGCTGGATGGTGCCGCAGTGCGGGCAGCGTTGCACCAGCAGGCAATGTTGTTGCAGGCCTTCGTAAAAAGGCACGCTGGACAGGTCGGGTTCGGGCGAGGGACGGTTCGGGGTCATCGTCGGGTTCGTTGTGATGGGGCCGCGTCGGCAGATCGGAAGGGGGCTGGTCTCATTATTCCATGCAGTATAGGCGAATTTCAATGTGACTCAAAATATGAGTTGCCTGTCTCGAATTGCTGTGCAATAATATTTTTTTGTTTTTGAATCATCGCGGGACCGCATTCATAAGAGACAGCCGGGCTGAGCCATATACCCGGACAACATTTGATTCACCCCCAGCCGAAAAAACCAGCGGAACCACCGAACATGTTTCTTCGAGACTTCATTGCTCGCTGCGCACACACCAACGGCAGTCACACCGCCTACATCTGTCGTGACCGCCGTCGCACCTGGAAGGAAGTGCACGAGCGCTCCGACCGGCTGGGCGCCGCGCTGCAGAATCTGGGCAGCCGCAAGGGCGATGTCAGCGGTATTTTGGCCCACAACAACATCGAGCTGGCCGAACACTGGGCCGCGTGCATCAAGACCGGTATTGTGCGCGCCGGCATCAATTGGCGCTACTCGCAGCGTGAAATGCTGCACGCCATCCGCGACTGTAAGCTCAAGACGCTGCTGGTCGATGCCGCCAGCGTGCCGCAGATCGCCGAGCACCTCGACGATCTGCGCGCCGCCGGCATCAAGCTGATCGGTTTTGGCGGTGCTCACGGCCTCGAACACGATTACGAATCCCTGATCCGCGACAACGACCGCAGGCCGGATTATCCGCCGCTGGCCGACAGCGATCTGATCATGATCGGTTATACCTCCGGCACCACCGGCCTGCCCAAGGGCGCCTTGCTGTCGCAGCGCGCTATCCGCGAAAGCGCCGTGCACAACGTGCTGGCCAATGGCTACTCGCCGGAAGATGTGCGGCTCTACGTGACCAATCCGGCCGGTATCAACATTTTCCAGATGTGCTTCAACATCATCACCGGCATGACGACGGTGATCGACGATTATGAAACCCAGCGTTTTCTCGATCTGGTCGATGAACACCGCGTCACGACGGTGACCCTGATTCCCACCATTCTGCGGCGCGTACTTGACGAGCTCAAGAAGGGTCATCACGACATTTCCTCGCTCAAGCAGATCTGTTACGGCACCATGCCGGCGACGCCATCCCTGATCCGCGAAGCGTATGCCACGCTGGGCTGCACCTTCATGCAGCGTTATGGCGTGTCCGAATCGGCCGGCGCGGTATCGGCGCTGCGTGATTCCGATCACCGCCTGGCGCTGCGCGAAGAGCCTGAACTGCTCACTTCGGTCGGCCGTGCGCTGATGCATGCCGATGTCGCTATTCGGGACGATGATGGCAATCCGGTCGCGACGGGCGAGCAGGGCACGGTATGGATCCGCAGCGATACGCTGATGGATGCTTATCTGAACCGTCCGGAAGAGACCGCCGAGGCGCTGGTGCTGCCGTGGCTGCGCACCGGCGACTTTGGCCGCATGGACGAGCGTGGCTACATTTTCCTCGGTGACCGAAAGAAACACATGATCATCAGCGGTGGCATGAATGTCTACCCGCTAGGCATTGAAAACGTGCTGGCAGAACATCCCGGCATCAGCGAGGCAGTGGTCATCGGCATGCCGCATCCCGAGTGGGGTGAGGCCGTGGTCGCGGTGATTTCGCTGGCGCCGGGGGCGACGCTGAGTGCGCGTGACGTCACTGAGTTTTGCCGCAGCCGGGTTGCCAAGTTTGAGGTGCCCAAACACGTCGAGATCATGGACAGCCTGCCGCAGGGCAATACCAACAAGATTGACAAGCTGGGGATCAAGAAGATGCTGGCCGGGCGCATGCCCTGGCCAACGGCCTGACGGATCCGCAGCGTCGACTTCGGGAGCATTACATGTCTGCTTTATACCAACGGGGCGCATCCCCCGATTATGAAAACCTGATCCATGTCGACCGGGTGCATGCCTCGCTGTATGTCAGTGACGAGGTGTTTCATGACGAGATGGAGCGGCTGTTCTACCGCGGCTGGACCTACGTCGGCCACGAGAGCGAAGTGGCGGTGCCCAACTCCTACGCCACCAAACCGCTCGGCCTGCAGTCGGTCATCCTGACGCGCCACGAGGATGGCAGCCTGCATGTGCTGCACAACCGCTGCACGCACCGCGCCGCGCGGGTGGTTGACGCCGAGCAGGGCAGCGGAGCGCGCCTGCAGTGCCGCTATCATGGCTGGTCATTCAACCTGCGTGGCGATCTGATGACGGTGCCCAGTGCCGAGGGCTATGGCGCCAATTTTGACAAGAGCGGGCTGGGCCTGGTGCCGGTGCCGCGCGTGGCGTCCTACGGCGGCTTCGTGTTTGCCAGCATGGCCAGGACCGGGATCACGCTGGAGGAGCACCTTGGCGCTGGCCGCGCCGCGATTGATCAGATCAATGGCCTTGCGCCGGGGGGCTCGATTGCCCTGTCGGCCGGCTGGATGAAGCAGCGCATCAAGGCCAACTGGAAAATGATCATCGAGAATCAGGTCGACGGTTATCACGCGCCGTTTACCCACGGTTCGCTGATCCGTGCCAACCGCCGTTTCGGCAGCTACCGTGACCGGCGTGAGTCCTCGCCTGCCAAGGTGCGCGATTTTGGCATGGGGCATTCGGAAATCGATCACGCCAGCGATTACCGCGACAAGGGCAACACCCTGCGCTGGAGCGGCAACATCGAAGAGTCGCGACTGCCTGGCTACGTGGCCGCCATGAACGCCGCCTACGGTTTCGACGAAGCGCGCCGCCGCATGATCGACGGCCCGCCGCACACGGCAATCTTTCCCAATCTGTTTTTGGCCGAGATGGCCATCATGGTGGTCAATCCGGTATCGGCCGGCGAGACCATTCACATCACCGCGCCGGTCATGCTCAAGGGTGGCGATGATCTCAATATACGCACCCTGCGGCGCGGCGAAGGCGCGGTCGGGCCGGCCGGCTTCATCATTGCCGACGACATTGAGCTTTCCGAACTGGCGCAGGTTTCGGCGGCCAACGAACAGCCCGAGTGGCTGTTGCTGGCGCGTGGCCTGCACAGCGAACAAGTGCATGCCGATGGCACGCGCACTGCCGGTCTGATGGACGAAACCACGCAGCGTGCATTCTGGCGCCAATACAAAAAGACAGTGGGAGTGCCCTCATGAGTCACAACACCGACCCTGATGCGATCCAGCGCCTGCTTGATGATCGCGCTGTAGAGCGTTTTCTGGCCCTCGAAGCGCGCCTCGCCGACGAAGGCCAGTACAAGGCCTGGGAAGGTCTGTGGACCGACGACGCCCTGTACTGGGTGCCGGCCAATGACGACAACGCTGATCCGCTGCGTCAGGTTTCGTACATCTATGACAACCGTGCGCGCATCACCAGCCGCATCGACCAGATACTCACCGGTACGCGGCATGCGCAGAACCCGGCGTCACGCCTGCGCCGCGTGCTGTCGAATCTCGAGGTGGACTATGGCGAGAATGGCGTCGTCAATGCCGCCGCCAATTTCATGCTCATGGAAATCCGCCACGGAGAACAGCGGCTGTGGGCCGGACGCACCCTGTACAGCCTGCGTCGTGAGGGCGACAGCTTCCGGATGCAATGCAAGAAGGTGCTGCTGGCCGACAACGCCGTGCCGATTCGTACTCTGGCATTCCTGATTTGAAGACGACGGACCGTTCATGAGCGCCCGAGGCACACACGCCGCAATCACCGGACTCGGCCATGCCGGGCTGACGCGCAAGGCCACGCCTGGGGCGGGCGTGCTCGCTACCGAGGCGATCCGCTCCGCCATCAGTGATGCCGGACTGAAGTTCGAAGATATCGACGGCCTGCTGGTCGCGCGCAGTGGCGGCGCGTTTGAAAAAGAGCCCGACCTCGATCTGCAAAAGGTGGTGGGCCTGCGCGACCTGCGCCTGCTGCAACTGCTGCATTGCGAGGGCGCAAGCGCGATCCAGATGGTGCAGACCGCGGCCATGGCGATTGCGATGGGCATGGTCAGACACGTGGTCTGCGTGTTTGCCGATGCTGCCCTGCAGCCGGGCAAACGCACCAGCGAATCGTTTGGCCGCATTATTTCGGTTCAGGGCCTGCGTGGCCTGCGATATTCGTCCGGCCTGATCGGTGGCGTGGCGTCGCACGCCATGATCGCCCAGCGTTACATGAAACAGTATCAGGTCACCAGTGAACATCTGGGTGCGGTCGCCATCAGCAATCGCCGCTGGGCGCAACTCAATCCCGACGCCGTGCTGCGCAAGCCGCTGACAATGGAAGAGTATCTGGCCTCACGCCTGATTGTCGAACCGTTCCGGCTGTTTGATTGCGCCATGCCGGTCAATGGCGCGATTGCCGTGATCGTCAGTGCCGCCGATCAGGCGGCCGACCTGCGCCAGCCGCCGGTCTACATCTATGGCATGGGACAGGGCCACCGTGGCTATCCCAATCAGGCCGGTTATCCGGAGCTGAGCACCGGCGCCACCCTGTGTGGCGAGATGGCGCTGCAGATGGCGGGCCTGAGGGTAGCTGACATCAATCAGGCGCAGATTTACGATGCCTTCACTTTCAATACCCTGCTCATGCTTGAGGCCTATGGCTTTTGCGAGCCGGGTCAGGCGGGGCCCTTCGTGCTCGGCGGTGCGACCGCTCCGGGCGGCAGCCTGCCGACCAACACGGGTGGCGGTCACCTTTCGGGGTTCTACCTGCAGGGTATGACGCCGGTGGCCGAAGCCATCGTGCAGGCGCGTGGTCAGGCCGGCGAGCGTCAGTCGCGCAACGATGTGGTGCTGGCCACCAATGAAGGGGGCCAGTTTGATTATCATGCCTGTCTGCTGGTAGGACCGCACAAGAACGGTCTGCCGGCACGCGCCCCGGTTTAGGCAGGATCGCCGCAGGGGCGGCAGTGTTTTCATTTTTTGAATCAACCAGAGGAGACCACAGATGCACGCTTCCAGAAGAACAGTAGTGTCACTATTGGGCGCAGGCGCCCTGACGCTGGCTATGGGCGGCAGCGCTTGGGCTCAGGCTTATCCCACCAAACCGGTCAAGCTGGTGGTGCCGTTTGCCCCTGGTGGCGCCACCGATATCGCCGCGCGCGCACTCGCCAAAATGATGGGCGACCGCCTCGGCACCAATGTCACCGTGGAGAATAAGCCGGGTGCGGGCGCCGTCATCGGCATTGATTTTGTCGCCAAGTCGGACCCCGACGGCTATACCTTGCTCTATGGTTCGGATTCGCTGATCCTCTCGCAGCTGACGCGCAAGAAAGTGCCTTTCGCGGTCAAGGATTTCATCCCGCTGGCGCGCGTGCGCTACAGTTCGACCTACATCGCTGCCAATGCCAAGGCGCCGTTCAACAACTTCAAGGAAATGGTCGCGTATGCCAAGGCCAATCCTGGCAAGCTGACCTATGCCAGCGGCGGCGCCGGGACGATTGTCCATCTGGCCTTCGAGATGATGAAACTGAAGACCGGCATCCACATCGTCCATATTCCCTACCGCGGATCAGCTCCTTCGGTGATCGACACGGTGGGTGGTCAGGTTGACCTTGTGGTTGGCGGCATTGCCGAAATGATGCCCTTCATCCGCTCCGGCCAGTTGAAACCCATCGGTATGACCGGCCTGAAACCCGTGGCAACGGCACCCATGATGCCCGCCATCGCCGAGATGGGTTACCCCGGATTCGCCGTGACCAACTGGAATGGCGTGCTTGCGCCGGCCGGCACGCCGCCCGAGATCGTCAAGCGGCTCACGGATGTCATCGCCGAGGTTGCCGAATCGGCCGAGCTGCAAAAAGCACTGGAGGCGACCGGTGCTGAACCGAATGCCTTGCTCAAGGGGGAGGCCTTCGGTATTTTTATCGGCAAAACCATGGGTGACTTCCGGACGCTGATCGACACCGTCAAGCTGACTTTTGAAGACTGAGCATGGTCACTGACCGGGTCGCTGCGATCGCGTTGCGCCTAGAACTCCATTGCCGCGATGGTCTGCGTGATGGTGCTGGCGGCCGCGCGCACCTCGCCGACGATGGCGTCGATTTTTTCCGGCGTGAGCCGAAAGCGCGGTGCGGCCACGGCGACGCAGTAACGCGCTTCGCCACGCTCGAAGATCGGTGCAGCCACGCCCCAGACGCCTTCATCGCGTTCTTCCTCGGTGGTGCCAAAGCCGCTGGCGCGGATTTTTTCGAGGTCGGCCTTGAGTGCACTCTTGGTGGTCAGGGTGTGGGGTGTGTAACGCACCGGATGCAGCATGCGCATCAGTTCTTCGCGTTCGGCCGCGGGCGTGAAGGCCAGCAGTACTTTTGCGCTCGAAGTCGCCGGCCAGGGCAACAGGTGGCTGCGCGTCGAACTCAGGCAGACGCGGTGCGGGCTTTCGATGCGTTCCAGGGCGATGATGTCGTAACCAACACGCTGGTGCATCACCACCAGTTCGCCAAAGGCGTCGCCCAGTCGGGTCAGCGACGGTTGCGCAATGCGCACCACCGACATGTGCGTCTTGGCGACACGCGCCAGCGGGAAGATGCGCGGCCCGAGGCGAAAGCCAACCCGCTCGTCTTCGACGATCAGGGCGTAGAAGCGCAAGCTGTTGAGGTATCGGTAAGTGGTACTGCGTGGCATGCCGAAGTGCGTGGCGATATCGCTGGCCGACCAGACCGGTCGCTCATCGGTAAACAGCAGCAGGATGTCGATGGCGCGATCGGCCGTCGAGTTGGCCGCGCCGATGGGTTGGTCGGGAGTGCCGGTCGGGGTCTTGCGCGCTTCACGCATCTTGATCCAGTGTTGTGGTTTTGGCCGGCAGCATGGTGTGGGCTGAGGTCGAGGTACATTCCCGCTTACCGGGGCAATGGTCCCGACAGGCAGGGCAACCGGCCGGCGCTCAGACAGCCCGTTCATTATATCCAGCAATTTGAAAAACGAGCGGTTTCAGACTCAACAAGCCAGCAGACAGGACGGGAAATACCATGACAGACAGCGCAGACAAGAGCGCCCAGACACAGGCCGGTGGGGTGGATCAAAGCGTCATTCGCTTGCTCGCGCAGCGGCTCTACGATGCCGAAAAGCAGCGTGTGCAGATCCGGCAGCTGTCGCGCGAATTTCCGCAACTGACCATCGAAAATGCTTACGCTGTGCAGGATGCGCTGACTGCCATCAAGCTCGCCGAGGGCCGGGTCATCAAGGGCCGCAAGATTGGCCTGACGTCCAAGGCGATGCAGAATTCAGTGGGCATCAATGAGCCCGATTACGGGGTGTTGTACGACGACATGTTTTTCCCCGATGGCTTTGACGTGCCGATCACGCGCTTCATCGAGCCGCGTGTCGAGGTTGAGCTGGCGTTCGTGCTTGGCAAGCCGCTGCGCGGGCCAGACTGCACCATCTTTGACGTGCTTTCTGCTACCGAGTATGTGGTACCGGCGATGGAAATCATTGACTCACGGCTGCAGCGGGTTGATCCCGAAACCGGTGGCTTGCGCAAAATCACCGACACCATTTCCGACAACGCCGCCAATGCCGGTATCGTTCTGGGTGGCCGGCCGGTCAAGCCGCTTGATGTCGATCTGCGCTGGGTCAGCGCGATTCTGTATCGCAACGGCGTGATCGAAGAGACGGGTGTTGCTGCCGGGGTCATGAATCACCCCGCCAATGGCGTGGCCTGGCTGGCCAACAAGCTGGCGCGCCACAACATTGGTCTTGACGCCGGTCAGGTGATCCTCGGTGGTTCGTTCACGCGTGCGCTGTTCGCCAATGCCGGTGACACCTTCCATGCCGATTACGGGCCGCTCGGTTCGATCGCTTTCCGTTTCGTCTGAACCGAGAATCAGCGTGAGCGACAACCCGGATTTTCATGCTGGCGATGCCTGGCAGTTGCCCGAACATCTGGTGCAATTGCGCGACACCGTGCGACGGTTCATGGAAACCGAGGTGCGGCCGCTGGAGGCAACCCTGCCGCACGATGCCGCCGGCCTTGCTGAGCCGGAGCTCACGCGTCTGCAGGCACGCGCTCAGGCAGTCGGTTTGTGGGCACTGCAGACACCAGCGAAATTTGGTGGCGCCGGCCTGAGCGTGCTCGGTCAGGTGGTGGTGGCCGAAGAGGCCGCGCAATGCCGCATGGGCGCCTACTTCCCGGCATGTGGTGCTTTTGGCGGCAATCCGCCAAGCGTGCTGTATTCGGCCACACCCGAGCAGTTTGAAAAATATGGACGGCCGCTGGTGGCCGGTGGTGTTGGCCGTCCCTTCACGGC
>CANJOT010000112.1 GCA_947475815.1 Burkholderiales bacterium
GACACCATCCTGGACCGAGGTAAGGACTTCGTGCGTCATGTTGGTTTCCTGTTCGTGTTCGGTTGTGCATTTTATTGTTGAGCCGGCGGCGCGCGCCGCGACCACCGGGTAGGCAGAATGATACCCCTGCCGGATCAGGCGGTCACACCCCCGTCAACCGGCAGCGCCACGCCGGTAATGAACGAGGCTTCGTCGGAAAGCAGGAACAGTGCGGCATTGGCGATCTCATCGGGCTCGGCAATGCGACCGATGGGATTGTCGCCGCCGGCGCGCCCCATGCCCATCGAAGCCCCGGTGACAATACCGATCTTATTGTGCAGACGCATGTGCTTTCCCTTGATGAATGTGCCGCTCAAAGCGACCTCTGATGTGAATGATCAGGCCGATTATAGGGCCGAGGCCAGCCAGATCGCCACGTGACCACCAGACCAGTGAGCCTTCCTGCAACAAAATCCGCTGTAACAAATTCTATTTTGCATTCTTGCTCCGATTGAGATACTTTTGCGGCTGTGGAGCGCTGACGCTGGGTTGATTCCAACCCGCCCCGCAATCCGTATGCCCGCGCCAAAAGTGCCGGCATCCCGAGCGCCACCCGGGCGGCACCGCGCCTGAGGTGGCATCAAGCGACTGCGCCTGTGTTGGAGACTCTACATGCCCCAAGCCGATTCCTGCCGAACTTCCCCGCCACCCGTCACTGCATTACCCCTTCCTCACCACACACCGATTTGGTAGCCTGATTGTCCCGCTCCGCCTTGTTCCCCTCTTCACGACGCTCGCCATTCGGCAATTCCGCCGGGGGCCACGCCATGGCGCAGGCGCGCGACGGACTGCGCCACGCGGCGTGGTTGCGCCTCACCCTGATCTTGGGCCTGGGTGCGACCGCAATCTGGCTGGCGGCCGCATCCTGGCTGTCCTATCGCCAGATCCACGTCGAAGCCGGACAAAACCTTGACCAGCTGACGCGCCTGATTGCCGAACATGCGCTCATGAGTTTCGAAACCAACGAGGTCATGGCCGGACGGGTGCGTGATGTCCTGCTCGATGACGGCTCACCGCAGGAGACCGTGAACCGGGAACGCGAGCGTCGCATCCACCATCGCCTGCGCGAGATCGCCCAGACTATTCCACAGGCGCAATCGATCTGGGTCTGGAACAGTGACGGCGCGGCACTGGCCAGTTCAAGCGTCTATCCCGTGCCGGCGCAGCTCAATGCGGCGACCCGCGACTATTTTGAATTCCAGAAACGTCCCGGCGCCGGACTGTTTGTGTCCGAGCCGATGCGCAAACGCGCCAACAGTGGCGCTCTGGTCCACCTCAGCTGGCGGCGCGAGGCCAGCGATGGCCGCTTCATGGGCGTGATTGTCATCACCCTTGATATGCGCGCCTTCAACGACTACTACCGCGACCTGGCGCGCGACACCAGTCTGAGCCTGGTACTGGCGCGCGCCGACGGCATGATGATCAGCCGCTACCCCGAGGCTCCCGACTCGAGCGTGCGTCTACGATTTGACCCGCAACTGGCCGATACGCCGGATAGCAAAAAGCCGGCCGAACGTGCAGCACGGCTGACGGTGGTGCGGCGCGTTGGCGCCCTGCCCCTGTATGCCAGCGCCAGCCTGCACGAAGAAAGTGTCCGCATACGCTGGCTGCAGGCGCTTGTGGGCCTGCTCCTGCAGGCCATCGCCAGCGGCGGCTGTGTCTCGGTGCTGGCCTGGCTGGCGCTCAAGGCCATTCTGCGTGGCCAGCGCCTGCTGCAGGTCGCATGCGAAGAGACAGCGCGCCGTGCCTGTGCCGAAGACGCGCTGCGCCAGGCCCAGAAGCTGGAAGCCATTGGCCAGCTGACCGGCGGCGTCGCGCATGATTTCAATAATCTGATGATGGTGGTCAACACCAATCTGCACATCGTCAAACTCAAGGACCAGGCGGGCCATTTCGAACGCGAGCTCAACGCCATCGACCGGGCCATTACCAATGGCCAGTCGCTCACTCGCCAGCTGATGGCGTTCTCGCGGCGCCAGCCACTGCAGATTGAAACCATTGATCTGGCCGAACACCTGCCCGTGATCTGCGATCTGATCAAACACTCCCTGCGTCCCGGCATCACTCTTGAATGCCAGATTGCAGCGCACACCTGGAAGGTCTGTGTTGATGTCAGCGAGCTGGAACTGGCCCTGCTTAATCTCGCCGTCAACGCACGCGACGCCATGCCGGAGGGCGGGTCCATCCACATTCAGGTGGGCAACCTGAACCTCGACGGGTCGGTCAGTCCGACCAACCCGCTGTTCGGTGAATTTGTCGGCATACTGGTGCGCGACACCGGCCATGGCGTGCCTGCGGATGTGCTCGAGCGCGTTTTTGAACCCTTCTTCACCACCAAGGGCGTGGGCCAGGGCACCGGTCTGGGGCTCTCGCAAGTGCATGGCTTTGCGAGCGAATCGGGCGGCACGGCGATGATGGCGAGCCGGCCTGCAGACGGCACCACCGTGACCCTGTTTCTGCCACGGGCGCTGGCCAGCGAACCGGAGCACACCGGCCAGACGCGCCGCACCATCGTTGTGGCCGAAGCGTCGGTGACCGTCGGTGAATCGATTGCCGCACTGCTGGAAGAGTTGGGCTATCGAACCCGCGTCACCCGCGACAGCATGGAAGTGCTTGATATCCTGACCCGAGGCCTGCCGTGCGACCTGCTGCTGGCCGACGTCGCCATGCAGGGTGGCATGAATGGCGTGGATCTCGTGCGCGTGGTGCGCAGCCGTTTTCCCGACCTGCCGGTGGTGCTGATGTCAGGTTTTGGCACGGCCGATCCGCGCGGGCAGGAGGAAGGCTTGACGGTCTTGTCCAAACCGTTTGACATGCAAACGCTGACCAGCGCACTGGATTCCTGGTTCCGTGAAAATTTCATCGTCAGATGAGCGCCCTTGCCGCATCCAGTCAACGATGACAGAGCGGCAGGTCGACTGAAAATTCGCTGCCGCGATGTTCCCCGCCACTGCGGCCTGTCACGCTGCCGCCATGCAGAGTTGCCAGTTGCCGCGTCACCGCCAGCCCCAGCCTGACACCGGCGCCACGCCGGCCCTCCCGGCCCTCGCTCTGACAGAACGGCTCGAACAGGTGCTCCACGCGGCTCTGATCGAAACCACGACCGTTGTCCTGCACCACGATCATGGCCCGACCATGGCCGCCGGTCAGGAGCAACTGATGGACGCGTGCCGACAGCTTAACCGCACCGCCGGGGGGAGTGTAGCGAATGGCATTTTCAAGCAGATTGACGACCAGTTGCCGGATGCGCCGGGGCTCGCCTGAAACACACTGATCTTGCAGGCGCAGCTCTGCGCTGAGGCTGATTTCTTTGCTGGCCGCTTCGTCGCTGACCGAATTGATCGCCTCATCAAGTACCCCACGCAAGACGACAGGATGCGCGCTCAGGTGCAGGCTGCCGCCGAGTACCGTCGCAGCGTCGAGCAGACGGTTGAGCAGGCGCACCTGCTGATCAACGGCCGTCTGGATGCCGATGAGGGCACGCTGCATGGCCGGATTGGCGTCGATCATCTGCGCCTCAAGCACATGCGTCCAAGTCTGAATGCCATTCAGCGGCGAGCGCAATTCATGCGCCACTGCTGCGAGAAACTGCTCGATGTCGGCACGCGGCAAGGGACCGGCCTGAGCGTCGCGATCGGCAGGCACGGGAGCATATGGATCGATCTTGGCCATCAAATTTCCTTTGAAGGACAAACTACGGAACAGGCTTGTTTGATTCAGGCGCGGCCTCCCGGTCCGTGCCCGCTTCAGCAAGAGCGGATCAAAATCAGCCCACTGAGCATCCCGCCGTGCGCGCCAGCTTGCGCAAGGTGCGCGACCACAACACCTTGCCGCACTAGCCCGCGCGTTCCCCCGGCACCGCATCGGTCTGCCGCAAGCCAGCGCCATATTCTTCAAGCCGGTTGTAGAGCGTCTTGAGGCTGATGCCCAGAATCTCGGCAGCGCGTTTTTTCACGCCGCCACATTGCTCGAGCGTTGCGACGATCAGCTGCCGGTCCGCCTCGGCTAGCGAGGTCCCGACCAGCACCATGAGCACAGCGCCGCTCGGTCGTTTGGTTGGCGACACCTGCAAGGGCACCGCCGAGATGTGGATGGTGGCATCATCGGACAGGATATACGCCCGCTGGACATAATTTTTCAACTCGCGCACATTGCCGGGCCAGGAATGCATGGTCAGACTCTCGAGCACAGCGGGCAGAAACTGCTTGTCGCTCTGATGCGCCCCATTGAGCTGATCGAGAAAATGCTGGGCCAGCAGCTCCACGTCTTTGCTGCGCTCGCGCAGCGGTGGCAGTTGCAGGGGGAACACGTTCAGACGGTGATAGAGGTCAGCGCGCAACTTGCCGTCGGCTACGGCCTCTTCGGGATCACGGTTGGTGGCCGCGATAACGCGCACATCGGCGTCCATTTCGCGATTGGTCCCCACACGCATGAACAGACCGGTTTCAAGCACCCGCAGCAGCTTGACCTGCAGCTCGATGGGCATTTCGGTGATTTCGTCGAGAAACAGCGTGCCGCCATTGGCCCGCTCGAAATACCCTTTATGCTGACGGTCGGCACCGGTAAAACTGCCGCGCTCGTGTCCGAACATTTCACTTTCAATCAGGTTGGGGGAAATGGCGCCACAGTTGACCGGCAAGAAGGCCTGCTTGCGCCGCAGGCTCAGATCGTGGATGGTCTGGGCGGCAAGCTCCTTACCCGTACCGCTTTCGCCAATCAGCAAGACGGTCGCTTCGGTCGGCGCCACGCGGCCAACCTGATCGTACAACTGCTGCATGGCAAGCGAGTTGCCGAGCATCTGGCCAAACAAGCCAAACCGGCGCAATGCGCCACGCAGATTGCCGATCTCGGCCTTCAGGTCGACCGTGCGCGGAATGCGCGCAAGAATGGCTTTGAGGCGTGGGATGCTGACCGGCTTGACCAGATAGTCGGAGGCGCCGCGCCGCAAGGCATCGACCGCGGTCTCGACCGTGGCATAACCGGTGATAAGGATCACCTCGACGCCAGAGCGTGCATCAAGGTCATTGAACAGATCCATGCCGCTGCCGTCGGGTAACTTCAGGTCGGTCAGTACCAGATCGGGGACCTGGCGCACGATCTGAATGCGCGCCTCACGCAGGTCGCCGGCGGCGGCAATGGTACAGCCATCGGCGGCAACAATCTCGGCAAGCGCCGAACGGGTATTCACATCGTCTTCGACGATCAGGACATGTGGCATCAGATACACATCAAAAAAAGTTACACACCGGAGGCGCGCTTCGTCGGGCACGGCTGTTGTGCCGTTTCATCACGCATGGTCTCTTGTTAATCCCACAACAGAACAGGCGATCATTGAGGCGGAATGATGGCACAAACAACAAGTTTAAGATACTTGAAGAATCGCCCCTAAAAGCAGGGAAAGACCAGCTTGCGCATGTTCTTCTTCAACGGCCTTGATGGCCCCGATCGGGCGGTGTTTCGTGCTGTCGCCGGCACCAAAACAACAGATCATTGCGCGATTGTCGTGGCGACACCGCAACGGACCCAGACGTCAAGTCGCAGATTCCATGCCAGCCTGCACCCGATGCAGCCCGAGCGGCGGGAGACAGAACAAGGGCTGAACATGTAATGCGGGCTGCGAAACAATGTAAATTTTACAGCCTACCCGCCGCACCAATGACCGCTACCTGGCGCCACTCTGTCGCGCAGCGAAGACTGCGATAGACCATCTCTTTAAGTTTGTTTATTATTGCTGTTAGAGTACGCGAAGTGGAACTCTTTTAAAACGAAAGGCCCCCCATGACTCCTGATGATCTGCTTTCCGCTGAGCCGGGCACCAGCACAGCGCAGGTACACCAGCAGGCCCGACGCAAGACGCCACCCGCCGACACCGCGACACAGGCGTACGGCCATCTCAGCGGAACGTCGTCACCGATGGCGCAACTCTATGAACAGATCGAGCGGGTGGCGCATACCAACTTCAGCGTACTCATCATTGGCGAAAGCGGCACCGGCAAAGAGCTGATCGCCAAAACCATCCACGAGAAAAGCGCACGCGCCAACCAGCCCTTCATTCCCGTCAATTGCGGCGCGATCCCGGAAAAGCTGATCGAAGCAGAACTGTTCGGCCATGAAAAGGGCAGCTTCACCGGTGCCGTGCACCAGCACATCGGCTATTTCGAACACGCTAGCGGCGGCACGATCCTGCTCGATGAGATTACCGAAATGCCGCCGGAGATGCAGGTTAAGCTGCTGCGCGTGCTCGAAACGGGCAGCTTTCATCGGGTCGGTGGCACCGACACCATTACCGTCGACGTGCGTGTCATTGCTGCCACCAACCGCGACCCACACAGCGCCGTCAAGGAAGTCCGATTCCGCGAAGATCTGCTCTATCGCCTCGCCGTCTTCCCCCTGCGTGTGCCACCGCTGCGTGAACGCAAGGGCGATATTGAACTGCTCGCACAGCGCTTTCTGGATCAGCTCAATCTTTCGTATTCCACCAGAAAAGTGCTGTCGCGGCGCGCGCTTGACACGCTGCGCGCTTATCCCTGGCCGGGCAATGTGCGCGAGCTGAAAAATACCGTGCATCGCGCCTTCATCATGTCCGAGAACGTGCTCGAAATCAGCAGCCCGGGCACCACGCCACGCCTGCGCAAGCCGGCGCTCCGCGAGGGCTACCTGAGTGTCTGGGTGGGTACACCGCTGGCCGATGCGCAGCGTGAAATCATTCTCGCCACGCTGGCACATTACCAGGGCGACAAGCGCCGCGCCGCGCGCGCTCTTGGGATCAGCCTCAAAACGCTCTACAACCGGCTGGATCTGTACCAGGCCGGCGGCACGGAGAACGAGCGGCCCCTGAACAGCCCGCCAGGAGTGCTGGCGGTCACCTCACCGCGCAACAGTCTGACCGGCAGTTCGGCCTGAAGGCAGGGTGCATCCTTGCTGCCGGATGGCCCTCCCTCATGGTGTTCCCTTTCAGTGCGCCCCCAGGCCGCGCGCTCATGCGAACTGCGCCAAGCAGGCAGGCATGTCCTTCATTCGGAGCCACTCATGGCGAAGATAGCCGGCTCGGCTGCAAGATGAGAATCTCGGCAATCAAGCTGCACTCATCCACAGGCCCACGCCAGTTCCTGCGCAGGCAGACCCGAATTAAGGACAGAGCGCTGAGCGACAAGGGTCGACAGGCTCGAAGATTCAGGGCCTTCGCTTTCTTTGCCAATGACCCGTTCATAGACCACAGCCAACCCTCGGCACACATGAGACCAGGTGAACAAACGATGGGCGCGCTGACGCCCGGCTTCCCCCATCATGCCGCGTTCACGTGCGTTGCCGGCCAGAACGGCCAGCCGACCGGCCAGCGCCGCTGGCTCGTGCGCGGGCACCAGATAACCGGTCAGGCCATCGACGATGGCGGTGTGCGGGCCCCCGAGCGCCGGGCCAATGACGGGAACACCACAAGCCATTGCCTCAATCGGGGTGATGCCGAACGGTTCATACCAGGGCGTGCTCACGAACACATCCGCAGCGCTATAAAGATGCCGCAACTGCTGGCGTCCGCGGCGCCCGACAAACAAGACCTGCCCAAGCACGCCGCATTGCCGGGCGACGTCGGTCAGGCGGCCGATCTCGGGCGTGGCGCTGGCATTGGGTGCAGCCGAATTGCCACCGACGATATACAGGCGCGCGGCGATCCGATGTTCGTGCCTGAGGAGGGCCAGCGCCCGGATAAGGTTGTCGATGCCTTTGCACGGCACCAGACTGCCCAGTTGCAAAATCGTGAAGCGCCGCTGTGGCCAGCCGAGCCGGCTGCGCGCCAGTACACGATCGACCGGCGCCAGCTCAGCCGGATCAAAGCCGCGAGGCAACACCTCAATGCGTTGCGGCGACGCAGCGCACTGCGCGATCAGGTCGCGCTTGTCTTGCTCACATTCAGTAATGATGCAGTCCGCCACACGGAGCAGATCATCTTCAATGGCAACACGACAAGCAGGCGAGCGATCTGCATGGCCCTGAACGCGGCGCTGCACACGGCCCCGAGCGTGAAGGCTCACGACCAAGGGAATCGACAGTTGCCGCGCCAGTGGAATGGCAGCATGGCCGGACATGAAGGAGTTGGCGTGCACCACGTCGTAGGGCCGGTGTTGTCGGCGAAAATAATCGAGCATAAAATTTCCAAACGCTTCCATGCTGGGCAACAGATCCTCGCTGCTCATGGGGTGCGCTGGACCAGCAGGCACATGGATCAGATGCAGGTTTGTTTCCCACTCAATGCGTTCGGGAAGAGTGATGTTTTCACGGCGCGTGAAGACATCGACCTGATAACCGGCACGCGCCAGATGGCGCGCCACAGCAGACACGCAGATGTTCTGGGCACCGTTGTCCATTCTGTCGGTCGGCGCAAGCGGTGAAGCCGACTCACTGATGAGGGCAATTTTTCGCATGTCGTCAAACTCCTGGTGTGTAGTACCCGATGGGCGCTTTATTCGAACTCACGATGGAATGGTTTATTCGAAACGGCGATCGGCTACCGGCGCGCAACAGGACAGGCCTGGATCCATGGCGACGATGGCTCACGATCTGACCCACGGCGCAGGCACCCTGAGCCGGCGTGTTGCTTCTGGCCGCAGCATACTGGGCCCGCGGACGCAGAAAAAAGAACCCCGTCAGCAAAGACTTGCTCATGTTTTCTCCTTAAAGCAATGAACGGAAAAAACCCGGAAACACCATCAAACCAGCAAAAAATATGCCCGCTGTCGGCCGCCATAAAAAAAGCCAGGGTCGATGTTTCGGCCCTGGCCTCGATACAGTGCAGACCAGCCCGGATGGACGGGTGCTCTGACTGAATTGCCACTGACGATGAGTTGCTGTCTTTGGCTGATGAACGACGGAACGACTGGGCGCCCGACTCGAACGATCGAACGTTCCAGACAGGCCACTGGCTGAACCGGAGCTCCCCCCCCGGACTGGCCGACTATCGGCCAGTTATTGATGCGCAAGCCGACGAGCTGCCACTTTTCTGCTGGCTTTGATTTCCGGGTCGCCGGTTGCCACGATACCGGACCGATCTCTCATCGCTCCGGTGTTGTTGCTGTTGCTGTCGCAGTTGCAGATTATGAATAAGCCTCATCGCCACTCCTTCGTCTGGTTCAGTTGACAGGCAAAGCTCGCGCGCCAGTTGGCGCACAGTGAGCGATTGCCCTGACCATCAGGACGCAAGACACATGCCGGCGAGGCATACCCGGCCGCAGCGCTGTGCGCGCTTTTTTTCAGAGCATGTAAAAAATTCAGTCAGTGTCTCCGGAAAAGCAGACCGGCCGCTGCTGCAGGCCGGCCACGCCAAGCGCAGAAATCCTCCGCCCAGAAAGGAGCTCGATCAGGCACAAGCTTTTCCAGCAGACCAAAGCGCGTCACTTTTACATGAGCTTGTAGAAGTGCTGTCTTCCCCAGCAGGCGAGTGTCAGCAAGCCCGCCGGCAATCTGGTAGGCATGGCGATTGCTCTACCTCAAGCTTACGAAAATCTGCAACACCGCATCCGCATTCAATAAGGAGTAGCCAACGTGTTCAAGCCCGCCTTCGAGTTGCGTGCCAGGCAGCAACTCGCCCTGACACCGCGCCTGCAACAATCAGTACGCCTGCTGCAGTTGTCGGCTCTGGAGTTCGCACAGGAATTGCAGCAGGCCCTTGCGACCAATCCCTTTCTCGAAGAGGACGAGCCTTGTAGCAACGAAGACGAAGCCACTGAGACTGAATTTGAACAAGGACTGGTGCTCCATGATGAAGTCGGGATGCTCACCGATGTGTCGCTCAATGCGGCCAGTGATGCCGTCGAGGACTTCAGTGCCGACATCATCGACAGCGGCGACAGCGCGCTGCACAGCGACAGCATGGAGGAGTACACCAGCGATAATGAGCGCGACACTGACACCGGCTGTCAGGCCAGTCACGCGGCCAGCGACAGTGAAGACCGCGATATCGGCGAATGGATGCATTGGCGCCCCTCACTGCGCGAACACCTGCGTCTCGAGTTGCGCAACTATCGACTCAACGACCGCGACAAGACTCTGGCTCGCCTGATCATCGACGCTCTCGACGATGACGGTTATCTGCGTCAGGATCTGTCCGAACTGACCGATCTGGCCAGCGACGACCTGAAGGTTGAAGAAGATGAATTGCGCATTGCTTTGTTACTCGTGCAACAGATTGACCCGCCCGGCATTGCCGCGCGCAGCCTGTCCGAATGCCTGAGTCTGCAACTCGCAGCGCAGCACCCTGATACACCAGGGCGCGCGCTGGCGCGGGCCATCGTCAGCAAACATCTCGACAAGCTGGCGCGGCGCGACTTCGCCGAACTGGCGCGCCTGCATCAGGCCGACGGTGAGGATGTCCGCGTTGCCTGCAAGCTGATTCGCAGCCTTGATCCCCGGCCCGGCGCACGCTTCGCGGCCGAGCATGCCGACTACGTTGTCCCCGACGTACTGGTGCGCAAGATCAAGGGACAGTGGGTCGCATCCATCAATCCGGCGGTGCTGCCGCGCACGCGCATTCATCGCACCTACGCCGACATGTTTCAGCAGGCGCGCTGTAACAAACGCTCGCCGCTGGCCCAGCAACTGCAGGAAGCACGCTGGCTGATCCGCAACGCCGAACAGCGCTTCAGCACCATCCATCGTGTTGCCGAAGCCATCGTCGCCCACCAGCGAACTTTCTTTGAATACGGCGAAATCGCCATGAAGCCCCTGGTACTGCGCGAGGTCGCCGATGAACTCCGCCTGCATGAATCGACCGTCTCGCGCGCTACGGGCAACAAATACATGGCCACGCCGCGCGGCATTTACGAGTTCAAGCATTTCTTCTCGCGCCAGCTTGCCACGGAGAGCGGTGGCTCATGTTCGGCCGCGGCCGTGCGCGCCCTGCTCAAGGAAATGATAGAGGCTGAAAACAGTAAGGCCCCGCTGTCTGATGTCAGCCTTGCGCGCATGCTGGCAGACCAGGGCGTGATCGTTGCACGCCGTACCGTGGCCAAATATCGCGGCCTGATGAAACTGCCACCGGCCGAACTGCGGCGCGAAGTCTGGTCAACGCCATGCACGTAAAAGACGCTGCCACGTTCTGGTCGGCGCAGCACGGGGCATGGATTCCGTCCTGCATGACAAGCAGCGAAAAATCAGTCAGACAAGCGATTCGGTCCCGAAATCCA
>CANJOT010000113.1 GCA_947475815.1 Burkholderiales bacterium
CCAATAACCAGACGCCAGGGAGCCGATGTCATGCAGGGGAGCAACAGCAGTCGTTTTGCCAGGGCCGGGCTGGATCCGGTGTCGCTGGAGATCCTCTGGGGCCGGCTGATCTCGATCACCGAAGAACAGGCTGCGGTGGTGTTGCGCACTGCCTTTTCCACGGTGGTGCGCGAGTCGCACGACTTTACCTGCGTGCTGCTCACCCCCGAGGGTGATCTGCTGGCGCAACCGTTCCAGTCGCTGCCCGGCTTTACGCGCGCCTCGTCAACGGTGATGAAGCACTTTCTCAAACGCTGGCCCGACTGGCACCCGGGCGACGTCGCCATGACCAACGACCCCTGGGCCGCCGCCGGCCACCTCAACGACATCGCCATCGCCGTGCCGGTGTTTCACCGTGGCAAGCTGGTGGCCTTCACGGCCAGCATTGCCCATCAGGCCGACATTGGCGGGCGCGGTTATTCGGCCGACGCCAACAGCATTTTTGAAGAAGGCCTGGCGCTGCCGCCGATGAAGCTCTACCGCGAGGGCCGGGTGGTGCAGGAGGTGCTCGACATTCTCGCTGAGAACGTGCGTGTGCCCGATCAGGTGCTGGGCGACATCCATTCGCAGGTGGGCGCGGCGCGGCTGGCGGCGCAGCGTACCGCGGAGTTGCTCGGTGAAACCGGTATCAGCGATCTTGCCGCCGTGGCGGTCGACGTGCTGGCGCGGTCCGAGCAGGCCATGCGCAGCGCCATCCAGCGCGCGCCCGATGGCGTGTATCACAACGTTGGCACCATGGACGGTTTTGACGAGCCGCTTACCATCGCCCTCAAACTCACCATTAAGGGTGATCAGATCGAGCTCGATTTTGCAGGCACCTCGCCACAGATTAACAAGGGCATCAACAGCTGCTACAACTATTCCTACGGGTATTCGGCCTTCGCTGTCAAAGCCGTGCTCGAGCCGCTGGTGCCCAACAATGAAGGGGCCTACCGGCCCATCCGCATGACGGCGCCCGAGGGCTCGCTGCTCAATTCGCGCCGGCCGGCACCGGGCAGCAGCCGCGGCCGCGTCGGCCACATGATCGTGCCGGTGGTGTTTGGTGCGCTTGCCCAGGCGCTGCCCGAGCTGGTGCCGGCCGAACCCGGCAGCCCGGCGCCGCGCCTGAATTTTTTTGGCAACCGCGACGACGGTTCGGCCTTCCAGTGTCTGCTGATTACGAGCGGTGGACTGGGTGCCTCCGGCACCGTCGATGGTCTGGCTGGCAAGTCCTTTCCGACCAATACCAAGATGGGCTCGCTCGAGGTGATGGAATCCACCGTGCCGCTACGTTTTCTGCGGCGCGAACTGGTGCCGGATACCGGCGGGCAGGGGCGCCATCGTGGTGGTCTGGCGCAAGAGATTGTCGTGCAGGTGATCGGTACTGAAAACCTTTACGTCTCGACCAGCTCCGAGCGCATTCTCAATCCGCCCCAGGGATATCAGGGCGGGGCCAACGGCGCGCCGGCGGCCCTGTCAAAAAATGATGGTGAATATCTGCCGCCCAAAGGCCGCAGCATGCTCAAGCCCAACGACATCGTGACCGTGCGCACACCGGGGGGGGGCGGTTTCGGCCCGCCCGGCGAACGCGCGCCCGCCGCCATGGCGAGCGATCTCGAGCAGGGTTATGTCAGTGCCGCTACGCCGGCTGCAGGAGAGCGAGCATGAGCTTGCGACTTGGTATTGACGTCGGTGGCACCTTCACTGACTTTGTCGTCATCGATGAAAACAGCGGCCGCCTGCTGCGTGAAAAATGCCTGACCACGCCCGCCGACCCGGTGCTGGGCATCATGAATGGCGTGCGCAAGATGATCGCTGAAGGTCTGTTCGATGCGCGCGACATCGGCGGCATTGCCCATGCCACCACGCTGGTCACCAACACCCTGATTGAACGCAAGGGCTCGCTCACCGGCCTGCTGTGCACCGAGGGCTTTCGTGATCTGCTCGAAGTGGGCAGCGACATGCGCTATGACATGTACGACCTTGGCATCATCTTTCCTGAACCACTGGTCACGCGCGCGCACCGCCTCGGCATTACCGAGCGCCTCGCCGCCGACGGCAGCGTGCTGACCGCGCCCGATGAAAACGAAATCATCAGCAAGGTCCGCACCCTGCTGGCCGATGGCGTGTGTTCGATCGCTGTCTGTTTTTTGCACAGCTATCGCAACCCCGAGCACGAGCGCTTCGTGCTGGCCGTGATCGGGCGCGAGTTTCCCGATGTCGAGGTGTCGATCTCGTCGGTGGTCGCGCCCGAGATTCGCGAGTATGAACGCACCGTCACGGTGGCGGCCAATGCCTACGTCAAGCCGATCGCGCGCACCTACCTCAAGCGTCTCGAAGCCGCCTTCAAAGACATCGACTGCAACGCACCGATTCTGGTGATGTTGTCCAATGGCGGCATGACCACGCCGGCCACGGCCGCCGAGGTTCCAATCCGTCTGCTGGAGTCCGGGCCGGCGGCCGGGGTGTTGTCGGCCTGCCATGCCGGTGCGCGCATCAACGCGCCCGACCTGATCGCCTTCGACATGGGAGGCACCACCGCCAAAGCGTGTTTCATCGACGCCGGCCGGCCCGCCTTCACCGGCATGTTTGAGGCGGCGCGCGTCAAGCGCCAGTTTCGCGGCTCGGGCCTGCCCCTGAAAGTCCCGTCGGTCGAAATGATCGAGATTGGCGCTGGTGGCGGCTCGATTGCGCGCATCGACGGCACCGGCCTGCTCAAGGTTGGCCCCGATTCGGCCGGCGCAAGCCCGGGCCCGGCCTGTTATGGCCGCGGCGGCAAACACGCCACGGTGACCGATGCCGACCTGATCCTGGGCTACCTTGAGCCGCGCTATTTTCTCGGTGGTGATATGGCGCTCGATCTGGCGGCGGCACACACAGCCATCGCCAGCCTTGCGGCTTTGGCCGGCCTCACGCCGACGCAGGCCGCGGCCGGCATCGCCGAGGTGGTCAATCAGAACATGGCCACAGCGGTGCGCATCCATGCCGCCGAGCGTGGCAAGGACTACCGCAAATACGCCATGTTTGCCTTCGGTGGCGCCGGTCCGGTGCATGCCTACGAAGTGGCGCGCATCCTCGGTTTGAGCACGGTCATCTGCCCGCCCGGCGCTGGCACCAACTCGGCCTTTGGCCTGCTGGTGGCGCCGGTGGCCGTCGACCTGTCGCGCAGTTATAACGCGCTGGTGGCCGCGCTCGACTGGGACCATCTCAACAGCCTGCTCGAGCAGATGGAACAGGAAGCGTGCACCATGTTGCGCGATGCCAGCATTACCGAACCCAGCCTGCAGCGTTTTGCCGACATGCGCTTTGATGGCCAGGGTTTCGAGATTCTCGTGAACATGCCCGCCGGTCGGCTCGGGCCGTCTTCGGCCAGCGCGATGCGTGATGCCTTTCACGCCGAGTATAAGAAGATTTACGACGCCGTGCCCGGCGACTTTCCGATCGAAGCCCTCACCTGGCGCCTGCGTGCCGCCGGTCCGGCGTGCGCGATTGGCACGCTGCATCCGGTCGTGCCACCGGTCGCCGCTGCCCGTCCGCCGCGCGCGGTCTACTTCCCGGAAGTCGGCGCCACTCTGCAGGCCGTCGTGGTCGACCGTTATGCCATGCAGCCGGGCGATCATGTTACCGGTCCGGCCGTCATTGAAGAGCGCGAATCCACCGTCATTGTCGGGCCGCGCGGCAGCGCCACCATCGATGCCGACCTGCATCTGATCATTACCATTACACAGCCATCAAGTATGGCGGGAGACCTTGCATGAGCAGTTTCAATGGTGCTTTACGCCTGCGCGAATTGCTCGCGCGGCCCGGTCCGGTGATTGCGCCGGGTGTTTACGATTGCATCTCGGCCAAGGTCGTTCAGCAGGCCGGCTTTGAGGCCGCGTTTGTCAGCGGCGCTGCGGTCACCGCGAGCGTGCTGGGGTATCCGGATGTCGGCCTGCAGACCATGCCCGAAATTCTCGGCCAGGTGCGCAACATGGCGCGTTGCGTAACCATTCCCCTGATCGTTGACATCGACACCGGTTACGGCAATGCGCTCAACATGATGCGCGCGGTGCGTGAGTTTGAGGCGGCTGGTGCGGCCGGTATTTTTTTCGAGGATCAAAGCTTTCCGAAAAAGTGCGGCCATTTCGAAGGCAAAAAACTCATCCCCGTTGAGGAGATGGTCATCAAGATTCGCGCTGCCCGCGAGGCGCGCCGCTCGGACGATTTTGTCATCATTGCGCGCACCGACGCGCGCGCCATCGAAGGCCTCGACGCTGCCATCGAGCGTGGCCAGTGTTATGCCGAACATGGCGCCGACCTGGTCTATGTTGAAGCCCTGCTCAGCGAGGATGAAATGCGTCAGGCAGCGCGTGCGATCAGCGTGCCGCTGCAGGCCAACATGAGCGAAGGCAACACCAAGACGCCGATGCTGCATTTTGACCGGCTGCACGAGATTGGCTTCAAGCTCATTTCCTACTCCGGCCTGTTGCAGCGCACGGCGGTCAAGGGCATGCAGAACACGCTGGGCGTATTGAAACGCGAGGGCAGTGCCATGTCGCTCTATCCTGACCATCTGTGCAGCCTGATCGATCGCAGCCAGCTGCTCGGTCTCAACGAGTTCTACAAACTCGAGGAGCGCCTTTATGGTCCCTTGCTGAACTCGGAAAAAAGCTGGCGCGCCAGTCTTGAAGAACGTGACGCCGGCCAGGACGCGCCCCGCGACCTGCCCATCTGAATTGCTTTAATCCCCGATACGAAGAACACTCCTGAAAGGTCGATTATGAATACCCTCCACCGGTTTTACCTGGGCGCCGTGACCGCCGCCCTGACCGTGCTTGCGCCAGGCTTGTCGGGCGCCGCCGACTTCCCGAACCGTCAGGTACGCTTTGTCGTGCCCTCGACGCCCGGCGGCGCGCTGGATGTATTGGCGCGCATCATGAGCGCCAAACTCACCGAAAAATGGGGCCAGCCCATCGTCGTCGACAACCGTGGCGGCGCCGGCGGCATCATCGGCACCGACATCGTTGCCAAGGCGCCGCCCGACGGCCATACCCTGCTGATCGTGACGACCGGTTTTGTCACCAATCCCTACCTCTACAAAAACCTGCCCTACCGCACGCCCAACGGCTTCACGCCGATCACCATCCTCGCTTCGACCCCGAATGTGTTGGTGGCCCATCCCTCGCTGCCGGTGCGCACCCTGCAGGAACTGGTGGCGATGGCCAAGGCCAAACCGGGCGCGCTCAACTACGCCTCTTCCGGCGTGGGCAGCGGCGGGCACCTGACCATGGAATTTCTCAAGCAGCGCGCCGGCTTTGAGGTGACCCACGTGCCTTACAAGGGGGCCGGTGATGCAACCGGCGGTGTGGTATCCGGCCAGACGCAGCTGTTCTTTACCGCCATCGGTGCGGTGCTGCCGCAGATCAACGCCAAGGCCCTTAATGCCCTGGCTGTGTCGGGAGCGAAACGTTCCGAGGCCCTGCCCAATGTGCCCACGGTGGCCGAATCGGGCGTGCCCGGCTTTGTGGTCGACAGCTGGTACGCCATCATGGGCCCGGCCAACATGCCCAAGGAGACGCTCGACCGCATCTACCGGGACGTCGCTGAAGTGATCAAGACGCCGGCGGTGATCGCGCAGTTCCGCACCCTCGGGTTTGAAATCGGCGGCATGCCGCCGCGCGAGTTTGCCGACTACGTGCGCGCCGAACTCAAGACCTGGGGCGGTGCGCTCGAAAACAGCCCGACGCAGGACGGCGCCAAGGTGCAGTGATGGCTGACCACGAGTCCGAACTCGAGGGTTTGCTCCACATCGGTTTCACGCGCTCCGAGGCCACGACTTACCTCATCCTGCTGCAGGATCACCCGGCCACGGCTTACGAAATCAGCAAGCGTGGCGGGCTGACCAAGTCGGGTGTGTATGCCGCCATCGAAACGCTGGTGCGCAAAGGCGCGGTGCAGCCTGTTAGCGAACATCCGGTCAAATACGGGCCGGTAGAGCTCGAGCAGTTTTTCAGCAAGGTGGCGGCGCGCATGGCGACGCAATGCAGCCAGCTCGCCACCAGCCTGGCCCGGCGCGAGCGCAAAAAAACCAAAGAGTATGTCTGGACCCTGACCGGTGATGCCGACATCGATGGCAAGGTCATTGACATGATCAACGCGGCCACCACACAGGTCTGGCTCAAAGGCTCAAGCGTGGTGCTGTCGCGTTATCTCGAGCCCTTGCGCGCCGCCTGTGAGCGCGGGGTGCATATCCTCACCATCCTGTTTGGTGATGAATCGTCGGCCAGCCGTTTTGCCTTCGGGCCGGGCGCCAAGCTGTATCTGCACGAAGGTTCCGGTGACGTGCTGGCGCTGGGCAATGAGCAGTTCGCCGTCGCCACCGACTACAGCGAAACACTGATCGCCAAGTTTGGCGCAACCGCCGAGGCGGCGCACACGCGCAGCGAAGGGTTGGTGTTCAACACCGAAACCATGATCCGTCACGAAGTCTATCTGGCCGAAATCATGACCGCCTTCGGGCCGGCCATTGAAGAACGTTTCGGCAAGGGTCTGGCTTCGTTGCGCGAACTCTACCTCTCGCCCGATCTGGCGCGCGCCTTCAAAAAACATCGCGCCGCGCGTGCGGCGAGCACTGCATGACCACCTCACAAGAAAGCGAATTTCGCATGAGCAAGAAATCAAGCCGCCGTACCTTGCTGTTGAACGCCATCGGTGTTTTGCTGGCAGGCTGTGTTGCCGGCAGCGCCATGGCAGCGGCCCCGGCCGACAAATATCCCGAACGCGCGCTGCGCATCGTTGTGCCCTACGCTGCTGGCGGTGGCACCGATATTCTGGCGCGCCGCATCGCCAATGATTTGTCGAAACGTCTCGGCCAGCCGGTCATCATCGACAACCGCCCCGGTGCCGGCACCATCATCGGCGCCGATGCCGTGGCCAAGGCCGCGCCCGATGGGTACACCCTGCTCATGACGGCGAGCGCCTTCTCGGTCTTGCCGGCCCTCTACAGCAACATGCCGTTTGACCCGGTGCGTGATTTTGAGCCGGTCACCCTGTTTGCCAATTCGCCCAACGTACTGCTGGTCAACACGACCGTGCCCGCCAAAAACCTCAAGGAATTCCTGACGCTTGCCAAGGAGCGCACCGACCCCCTGAACTACGGTTCCAGTGGCAACGGCGGCACCGGTCACCTCGGGATGGAATTGCTCAAGCAGAAGATGAACATCCAGATGGTGCACATCCCCTACGCCAGCGGCGCGCCGGCCATGCAGGCCTTGCTCGGTGGCCAAGTCTCAGCCGTCATCAACAACATCACCGCCTCGGTGCCGCAGATCAAGGGTGGCAAGGTGCGCGCCCTGGCCGTCACCACCCTGACGCGCTCGCCGGCCTTGCCCGAGGTGCCCACCATCGCCGAAGCCGGTGGCCCGACCGACTTTGAAATCGCCGCCTGGTTTGGCGCTTTCGTGCCAGCCAAAACACCGGTTGCCATCGTGCGCCGCCTGAACGCCGAGATCAACGCCGTGGTCCGTTCAGCCGAGGTGCAAAAGCTGTTTGCCGAGCAGGGGGTTGATTCGACCGGCAGCAGCCCCGAGGAGTTTACCCAGATCATCCGCGCCGAAGTGCCGCGCTGGATGCAGGTGCTCAAGGCTGCCAAAATCAAAGTGGACTGATCGCCGGCGCCGAGCGTGATCGTGTCATTGTGAATTGAATTAACCTGCCACAGAAAGTCCGTCTCCATGCTGATCGCCCCCCGCCTATCGCAATTTGCCGGCACGCTCCACGATGAGTCCGTCCCCGCCGCGGTGGCGCGCCGCGCCAAGCTGCTGTTGCTCGACGCCATTGGTGTGGCCTATGTCTCCAGTGGCTACGAATTTGCCCGCACTGGTCTGGCGGGCGCGCGGCGTTTTGGCACTGGCGAATCGGTGGTGATCGGTTCCGCCACACGCCTGCCCCTGCGCGACGCCGTGATGGTCAACGGCATGCTGGTGCACGGCCTCGACTTTGACGATACCTACCTGCCGGGATCAGTGCACCTGACCTCGAGCACCGTGCCGTGCGCGCTCGGCATGGCCGCGATGATGGGCGCCTCGGGCCGCGAGTTGTTGATGGCCACCATTGTCGGGCTCGAAACCGGTGCGCGCATTGGTCTGGGCGGCAAAGGCGGTTTTCAGCTCGCCGGCTTTCATCCCACCAGCACCTGCGGCGCGCTCTCGGCGGCACTGACCGCGGGTCGCCTGTTCGGGCTGAACACGCAGCAACTCACGCACGCCATGGGCATCTCCCTGTCGATGGCCGCGGGCAGCATGCAACCCATGCAGGATGGTTCCTGGACCAAACGCCTGCACCCGGGCTGGGCGGCCCATGCCGGCATCACCGCGGCATCGATGGCGGCTGAGGGCTTTGTCGGTTCCGAGGCCGTGTTCGAGGGCATGTTTGGTTTTTACAAGATGTTTCTTGGCGAGCAGTTCGACAAGGCCGAACCGGCGCTGGTGACCGCCGGGCTGGGTGAGGAGTGGGAATTCCCGCGCACCTCGATCAAGCTGTTCCCGGCCTGCCACCAGTCGCACGCCTTCATCAATGCGGCCATTGCCATCGCCAGCGAGCATGATCTGCAACCGGGCGACATCGACTCCATCCTCACGCTGGTGGCCGCTCCGGCCGTGCCGCTGGTCTGCGAACCCGAGGAAGCCAAGCGCCATCCCGACTCCAGTTACCTGGCCCAGTTCAGCCTGCAATACGCCATGGCGGCGAGCCTGACGCGGCGCCGCTTTGGTTTGGGCGAGCTCGATGAAGCTTCGTACACTGATGCCAATCTGGTGGCGCTGGCCGAGAAGGTCAGCTACGAAATCGACCCGAATTCCGGCTACCCGAAAACGCGCTCGGGTGAAGTCATCGTGCGGCTGCGCGACGGTCGGGTATTGCGTCGAAGGGAAGAGATCCGTCCCTCCGAACCCGCGCCGGATGAGGCCATCATTGCCAAGTTCATGGGTAATCTTGGGCCGGTGGTCGGCGCGGGGCGTGCCGCGGAATTGTGTGAGCGCATTCTGAACGTTGAGGCGGAGGGGGATGTGCGCCGATTGGTGGATGCGTTCGGGAAATAAGCATCAAATTTGCGTGAATTCCTGACCGGTACTTCCCGTCGCATTGCCGTTCCAGAACCGGATAAGTGCGAGTTCAGGCGCTGACTGCACGAATCCCTCACAAACGAAAGCCCGCCGAAGCGGGCATTGAGTGTGACGTGCGTGCAGCCTACGCGGCTTTCCGCGTCTTTTCTTTTCCACGAGGCGTTTCATCCTGCTTACCCGGTCGACGCTCGCCAGCTTGTTGAAGCTGCCCGAGATGCTCGTTCCACACACGCTTCATTTCCGAATCAATAAAGCGTTGAAGAATCTGCTTCATCAGAGTTTGATAGCCGATGTTGTTATTCGCCGAGGCGATAGCCTTGAATGCATCAATCATCGATTTTTGCATCCTGATGGACACCAGCTGAGTGCCTGCTGCTTCGTCGATGTTATCCCTGGTGAATTCATCGACGACTTTCGTGAAATCGGCGTCCGTATTGAGGATTCCGTCATCCCACGCGTCGTCTCCTGCCGGGATGGTTGTCTTGGTCATTTGATGCTCCTGATTTGAAAATAGAGTTTGAATGGAAGATGTAGTCGTCACTTGAGCTTTAAAAGATGGCGTAGATATTAATTTTGTAATATTTACATTTTTTAGTATATACAATAATGGAGCAAATGGAATGCCTGGAGCGGGCTAGACTGTTTTCCCGCCGGCAGCCAGATACCTGTGTATCTCCGCAGGACCAGCCTCGAACGCAGTCTTGATGTAAAGGTTCCCGTGTTCCGGAACGTAACAAACTTTTAGTTTGCGGCCAAAATTGGTTTCTGCAATGAAGTATTGAGTGACCGGGTATGTCTGATGAGTCGCGCGCGTTTCTTCAATGTACTCGCCATTGCGGTTGGCAAAACACTGTTCTACCTCTTCAGTCGTGACATTGTGTTTCAAGGCCAGTTTATCCCGGATCGTGGGGGAAATGACGATACTCATATATACATCTCATCCTCAAGAGACGGAGAAGATTGTATATACATAAAATCGAGGTTTGCAAGGGACTGTTGATCAGGAGCGTATTAGGCTGTTGCTTGGATGCACCGTACTTTGTCGGTTGCCTCCCTGCCGCTTCATCGCCGAAACAATTGCCACAACCCGGTGCCGTGTCAGACGCCACCCTTCCGGCGGCGACAATGCCGGCTATCTTGCGATCGTCGGGGTCGGGTGCTGACTCATCACTGCACCAGCCTTGGGACCTTGGGCAATTGCCAGTTTTTCTTGAATGCGCTTAACGCTGTTAGAATGCGCGATCCCCAATCTCCCGACGGCGCGGAGTGGCGGGTGTTTTAATGCCGGCTTAGCTCATCAGGTAGAGCAGTTGATTTGTAATCATCAGGTAGCGGGTTCGAGTCCTGCAGCCGGCACCAAATTACAAGAAGGGGTTAGGTCAATTTTTTGACTTGGCCCCTTTTGCATTTTGGCCCCGACGCAGTATTCAGCGCGAAACTTTGCTACGAGACGCGAGGCGAGGTTCAAATGATTTCGAGAATCGATGAAGGCTTGATTGCAGGCATTCTGCGTGGCGACAAACGCGCCATTGGGCGCGCCATCTCGGTGGTTGAAGCGGGCAGGGGCGCGGGCGGGGACCCGGCCGAAGCGCTGCTCGATGCTCTCTTTGCGCAGACCGGCCGCGCTTTTCGCCTGGGCATTACCGGCCCGCCGGGCGCAGGCAAGTCGACGCTCGTTACCGCGCTGACCAAACAGTATCGCAAGCGCGGCCTGTCGGTGGGCATCGTGGCAGTTGATCCGACCAGCCCGTATAGCGGCGGCGCGCTGCTCGGCGATCGCATCCGCATGCTCGATCTGGCCCTTGAGCCCGGGGTGTTCATCCGCTCGATGGCGGCGCGTGGCGCTCTCGGTGGCCTCAGTCGCGCGGCGCAAGGCGCGGCCGACGTGCTGGATGCGTCGGGCAAGGACATCGTCATTGTCGAGACCGTCGGCGTCGGTCAATCAGAACTGGAAATCGCCGCGATGGCAGATGCGACAGTGGTCGTGCTGGTGCCCGAATCGGGCGATGCCGTGCAGGCCATGAAGGCCGGCTTGATGGAGATTGCCGACCTGTTTGTCATCAACAAA
>CANJOT010000114.1 GCA_947475815.1 Burkholderiales bacterium
CAGATCACGTTCTTTCGCAACCGCCCCGACAGCAATCCGGCCAATCCCAGCCGCTTCGCCCCGCGCCAGCTGATTTTTGCCCACGCCGCACTGGCCGATGCGGGGCGAGGCCGGTTCCAGCACGACCAGCGCATCGCCCGTCAGGGATTCGGAGTGGCCAACGCGGCCACGGCGGACACCGACGTGACGGTCGAACGCTGGCGGCTCCAGCGCAACGCCAGCACCGGCGTGTATACCGCCCGTGTTGCGGCGCGCGAATTCACCCTGGAACTTGAGCTGCAGCCCAGCCTTGCGCCCTGGGCGCAGGGGGAAGGCGGCATCAGCCGCAAAGGACCGCTGGCTACTCAGGCAAGTTATTACTACAGTCAGCCACAGTTAAAAGTACGCGGCAGCGTGCTGCAAAACGGTCAGAACCAGACCGTCAGCGGCAGCGCCTGGCTGGACCATGAATGGTCCAGCACCCTGCTCGATGCGCGCGCCGCCGGCTGGGATTGGGCTGGCATCAACCTCGCCGACGGCGGTGCACTGATGGCCTTCCAGATTCGCCAGCGTGACGGCTCGGTCCTGTGGGCCGGCGGCAGCCACCTCGGCGCCAATGGCAGCGTGACCCGCCTGGCGCCAGACGCGGTGCGCTTCACCGCGCAACGCCGCTGGCGCTCACCGCTCACCGGCGCGCTCTACCCGGTCGAGCAACAACTGACAGCGGGGCAGCACAGCTGTCACCTGCAGCCCATGCTGGACAATCAGGAACTCGACAGCCGCGCCAGCAGTGGCGTGGTGTATTGGGAGGGGGCGGTGCGCTGCCTCGACCCTGCCGGCCGGGAAAAGGGCCGGGGTTATCTTGAGCTGACCGGTTATTTCCGGGCACTCAAGTTGTGATCACGGTATCATCGCGCGCACACCCCGAAGAACCTAGGCACAACGCCCGCTTCGCACACCCCGCTTTCCCGTCCAGGCCCATGTCCGATCCCAAACCGCCGTCAAACCGACCCACCGTTGCCGCGCTCAAGCGTCTCAAGCCCTTCCTGATGCCCTATCAGGGGCGGTTGCTGCTGGCCTTTGTTTTCCTGTGTTTCGCCGCCGGCTCCACGCTGGTGGTGCCGATCGCCTTCCGCCAGCTGATCGACCACGGCTTTACCAAAGGGGCCTCCGGCTTGGAGGGCGTGAATCTTTATTTTATCGGCCTGTTTTCGGTCGCCTGCGTGCTCGCAACGGCGACCGCGCTGCGTTTTTACATGGTCAGCTGGCTGGGCGAGCGGGTGGTGTCGGACATCCGCACGGCGGTCTATACACGCATGCTCGACCAGTCGCCGGAATTTTTTGAAACCACGCGTACCGGCGAGGTATTGTCACGCCTGACCACCGACACGACACTGGTGCAGACCATCGTCGGTACCAGCATGTCGATGGGCCTGCGCAATGTCTTCCTGTTTTTCGGTGGCATGACCATGCTGGCCATCACCAGCGTCAAGCTGTTTTTGATCACCATCGGCCTGCTCGCCCTGGTGGTCGTGCCCATCGTGGTGCTCGGCCGGCGTCTGCGCAAACTGTCGCGCGCCAGCCAGGACCGCATCGCCGACTCGTCGGCACTGGCCGGTGAAATTCTCAACGCCATGCCGACCGTGCAGGCGTTTACCCAGGAAAAAGGCGAGGCGGCGCGTTTTTCCTCTACGGTAGAAACCGGTTTTGGCACGGCACTGCGGCGCACCAAAACCCGCGCATGGCTGACCGGCGTGGTCATCACGCTGGTCTTTGGCGCGATTGTTTTTGTGCTCTGGCTGGGCGCCAATGCCGTCATTGACGGCAGCATGACGCCCGGTTCACTGGCTGCGTTCGTGCTCTACGCCGTGCTGGTGGCCGGCGCGGTCGGCGCACTCAGCGAAACCTGGGGTGACGTGCTGCGCGCGGCCGGCGCAACCGAACGCCTGATGGATCTGCTTGATGCGCACACGTTCGTCAGTTCACCCGAACACCCCAAGGCACTGCCGCGTCAGGAAAAAGGCGCTGCGGTGCGCTTTGAAAATATCGGCTTCAACTATCCTTCGCGGCCCGATAGCGCAGCCCTGACGGGTTTCACCCTCGATATCGCCCCGGGCGAAACCGTCGCGCTGGTCGGCCCATCAGGCGCCGGCAAATCAACGGTATTCCAGTTGCTGCTGCGCTTTTACGACGCCCAATCCGGCCGCATCCTGCTCAACGGCGTGCCAACGCAGGATCTGGCCCTCGATCAGTTGCGCCAGCAACTGGGCATCGTGCCGCAGGACACGGTAATTTTTTCCGCCGATGCGCTCGAAAACATCCGCTACGGTAAACCCGGCGCCAGCGAAGCCGAGGTGATCGAAGCGGCACGCGCTGCCCAGGCGCACGACTTCCTCGAACGTCTGCCCGAGGGTTATCGCACCTTTCTGGGCGAGCGCGGTGTGCGCCTGTCCGGCGGCCAGCGCCAGCGCATTGCCATCGCCCGTGCCATCCTGCGCAACCCGCCGGTGCTGCTGCTCGACGAAGCCACCAGTGCGCTCGATGCCGAAAGCGAATTTGCCGTGCAGCGCGCCCTCGAAATCGCCATGCAGAACCGCACCACGCTGGTCATCGCCCACCGCCTCGCCACAGTCAAGAAAGCCGACCGCATTGTCGTCATGGAAGAAGGCCGCATCGTCGAAACCGGTACCCATGCCGAACTGATGGAAAGCGGCGGCCTGTATGCCCGGCTGGCGACCCTGCAACTGACGGCTTGAGTCCGCACAGGCTTAAACTCGCTTAGAATTCAGTCATGCGCCAATATCTGGATTTCATGCGCCATGTGTTTGAACATGGCACCCTCAAGACCGACCGCACCGGCACCGGCACGCGTTCGGTGTTCGGTTACCAGATGCGCTTTGATCTGGCCAAGGGTTTTCCCATGGTCACGACCAAAAAGCTGCATACCAAGTCGATCATCCATGAGCTCTTGTGGTTTCTGTCCGGATCCACCAATGTCCGTTATCTCAAGGACAACGGCGTGTCGATCTGGGACGAATGGGCTGGCGCCGACGGAGAACTCGGGCCGGTCTACGGTTACCAGTGGCGCTCCTGGCCCAATCCGGACGGCACCTCGACCGACCAGATCAGCCAGCTGATCCAGCAGATCCGCAGCAATCCCGATTCGCGCCGCCTGATTGTCTCCGCCTGGAATGTGTCGGACATTCCGCGCATGGCCCTGCCGCCCTGCCACGCTTTTTTCCAGTTTTATGTTGCCGACGGCAAACTGTCCTGCCAGTTGTACCAGCGCAGCGCCGACATTTTCCTGGGTGTGCCCTTCAACATCGCCTCGTATGCGCTGCTGGTGCACATGGTGGCGCAGCAGACCGGACTCGAACCCGGCGAGTTCATCTGGACTGGCGGCGACTGCCACATCTACCTGAACCATACCGAACAGGTCTTGACCCAGCTTGCGCGTACTCCGCATCCGCTGCCACGGCTGGCCATCAGGAACAGGCCCGAGTCGCTGTTTGACTATCGCTACGAGAATTTTGAAATCCTCGATTACCTCTGCGAGCCGCCCATCAAAGCGCCGGTCGCAGTCTGAGCGGCATGCCACGCATTACCATCATCATTGCGCGCGCGCGCAATGGCGTCATCGGCAGCAACGGCACCCTGCCCTGGCGGCTGCCCGAAGATCTCGCCCACTTCAAAGCCACCACCACCGGCCACGCCATCATCATGGGCCGCAAGACCTGGGACTCGATCGGCCGGCCGCTGCCCCGCCGGCGCAACATCGTCGTCACGCGCAATACAGCGTGGAGCGCGCCCGGTGCCGAACGGGCCAGTTCGATCGACGCGGCCATCGCCCTGTGCGCCGCGGACAGCGAAGTATTCATCATCGGCGGAGCACAACTTTATGGTGAAGCCGAAGCGCGCGCCGACCGGCTCATTCTCACCGAGATCGAGCACGATTTCGAGGGCGACACCCTGTGGCCGGCACCCAGTCCGGACATCTGGCAGGAAATTTCCCGAGAACAACACCATAGCCAGGCCGACAGCACGGGGACGCGGTTTTCTTACGCCTTCGTGACCTACACGCGACGCCGCTGACTCACCGTCGGACTGCTCGCGGGCGAACGCCAGCGAGGGGTCCGCGTCAACGAAAATCCAGCGCCGAAAGATTTGTTCACAATGCCGGGCTACCGGTGCTCACGCTTTCGACCTAAGATGCGCTCAATCTTGCTCATCCTGCTTCGAAGGTCAGTTCATGAATGGTCGCACCGCCTACACCGCCCTCCTTGTTGCGGCCGGACAGACGGGCTTAGCCCGCCTCACTGTCAGCGCTCTTGCCCCGGTCCTCACGCTCCTTTTCAGCCTGCTTGCCACACCGGCCACGGGCACCGAACTGGTCGTCGGTCAGGTTGCACCGCTCACCGGGCTCAACTCCGCCAATGGCGTGCCCCTGATGCAGGGCATCAAGCTCCATTTCGATTATCTCAACAGCAGCGGCGGCATCCGCGGCAAACGCATCCGCTTCATTGTCCGCGATGACGGCTACAAGGTCAGTGAAACGGTGCGCCAGGCACAGGAACTGATCGACAAGGAAAACGCCCTTGTCCTGGTGACCACCGTCGGCACCGCCAACAACGAAGCACTGGTGCGCGAACGCGTGCTGTCGCAGTCGGGCATTGCCATGGTCGGGCCGCGCAGTGGCGCCAGCTCGCTGTATGGCGTGCCCCAGATGTTTCCGATCCGCGCCAGCTATCGCGACGAAACACGCGCCATCGTGCGGCAGCTCACCACCATAGGCATTTCGCGCATCGGCGCCGTCTATCAGGACGACAGTTTCGGCAAAGACGCACTCGATGGCGTGGAGCAGGCGCTCAAAGACAACCTGCTCACCCTGAGCACCGAAGTCGGTTTCGAGCGCAACACCATCAAAGTGGAAAAGGCCGTGGACACCATGATCAAGGCCAATCCACAGGCCATCATCATGCTCGGCGTCACCGAGCCCAGCGCGGCCTTCATTGCCCAGTTCCGCGCACGCGGCGGCACGTCGCAGATCATCTGCCTGTCGATTGTCGATCCGGCGACCCTGATTGCCCGGGCCGGTGCCGCCCAGGCGCGCGGACTGGCCATGACCGTGGTCGTCCCCAGCCCCAGTAAAACCGCGCTGCCGCTGATCAAGGAAATCCAGCGCGCTCGCGAGGTCGTCAACGCCAAGGATTTCAAACTCACCCTCAACTCCATCGAAGGCTACATCGCCGCCAAGGTCGTCGCCGAAGCGCTGCGCCGCGCCGGCAACGAACCCAGCCGGGCGTCGGTGCTGCGTGCCCTCAGCAATCTGGGCAGCATCGACGTGGGTGGTTTCATGGTGCGGACCAAACCGACGGCCGAAGAAATCCGCTACGTCGACCTCGCTGTGATCGGTGCCGGCGGCAATCTGCTGCAATGAAATGCGGCATGGAACCGAAAGCACGCCGTTGATACACACCTCCAGTCAGCGGCGCAACGACTCCCGTTCAACCCGTTCAGGCCTGACCCCATGAATTTTCCTCCTCGGACCTTGCGCCCCCAACCGGTCGATCCAATCGCCAGCACTGGCATCTGTGCTGCGGCCGGCGGGCCATGCCTGCAGGAGAACTGCGGCCTGCTTGCCGAATACGCCACCGACCTGATCTGCCGGCTTGATGCGCAGGGCCGATTGCTGTGGGTATCACCGGCTTCCCGTGCCCTGCTGGGCCACGACCCCGCACAATTACCCGGACGCTTCCTGAGCGATCTTCTCTACGTCAATGATCGTGACCGCTTGCAGGCTGCCCTGCGTCATCCACAGGCGGCGGCACAGCGCCTGAGCTTTCGCATGCAGCGCGCTGACCAGAGTCTGGTCTGGGTGGAATCCAGCCTGCTGGTGCGCGGCCCGGAACACGGTGCCGACATCATCTGCGTGACCCGCGACATCAGCGAACACCGCCGCATCACCGACGACCTTGGCCGCATGGCCCGTCAGGACAGTCTCACCGGCCTGCCCAACCGCCTGCGTCTGACCGAACGCATCGATGCCAGCATCCTGCGCGCCAGCCGCAACGGGGAGATGTTTGCACTGGTGTTGTTCGACATCGACCACTTCAAATTCGTCAACGACACCCTCGGCCATGACACTGGCGATGCCTTGTTGTGTGAGATTGGTACACGCCTGCAACGCGTGCTGCGTGAGCCCGACGTGCTCACCCGCTGGGGAGGCGACGAATTCGTGCTGCTGGTCAGCCGCATCGCCGAACCGGCCGAGGCCGTGCAACTGGCCCAGGCCTGCCTGAAAGCCCTCGCCGCACCGTTCCTTGTGCAGCATCGCCGGCTACATCTGGGCGCCTGCGCCGGCATCGCCATCTACCCGCGCGATGGCAAAAGTCAGACCGAACTGCTGCGCAATGCAGACCTCGCCATGTACCGCGCCAAGGAACAGGGACCGGGTGACGTGGTGGCATTTTCGGCAGAACTGGCCCAGCGCGCCCAATTGCGCCTGTCGATTGAAAACGATCTGCACGAAGCCCTCCGCCTGCAAGCCTTCGAACTGCGCTACCAGCCCATCATCGATGCCAAAGCCGGCCGAATGGGCGGCGTTGAAGCGCTGCTGCGCTGGCGCCACGGCGAACACATGATCGCTCCCGATGTGTTCATTCCGGTGGCAGAGGAATCCGGACTGATCGTGCCACTCGGGCGCTGGGTGCTGCAGGAAGCCTGCCGCTATGCGCACGATCTGATCGGCGCCGGTCTGACGCCACCCAACTTCTACGTGTCGGTGAACGTCTCGGCGCGGCAGTTCCGGGAAGCCGACTTTCCCTCGCTGGTGGCAGCCTGTCTGCGCCAAACCGGGCTGGCACCGCACCAGTTGCAGCTCGAACTGACCGAATCAGCCATCATGACCAGCCCCGAGCTCGCCACGCGCACCCTGCAGGCTATCCGCGAGCTGGGCGTACAGATCGCAATCGACGATTTCGGGACCGGTTATTCATCGCTCGCTTATCTGGCACGTTTCCCCGCGCATGGACTGAAGATCGACAAGAGTTTTGTGGATGGCATGACACAGGGCGGCGCCGGGCTGGCGATCGTGTCGGCCACCGTGGCGATCGCCCATGCGCTCGGCATGATCATCACTGCCGAAGGTGTGGAAACCACCGCCCAGCGCGATGCCCTCACGCTGGCGGGCTGTCAGCGCCTGCAGGGTTACCTGTTCGACAGGCCGCTCACCGGCGAGGAACTGCGACACAGGCTGGACACCGCCTGCAGGGCGCCTGACAGCGTGGCGCAACCGGCTCCGGCATGAAGTGCGCTGCTTGGACTGCCCGGCCTGACGATGCGGCCTTGACTGCGCCACCTTGACTACGCCGCCTTGACTACGCCGCCTTGACTACGCCACCTTGACGCGCACGCAATCCATGTAATACCGCGTCACACCCTCAAGCTCAAGCTCGACCAGTCCATGAATGTCGGTTTCAAAGCCGGGGAATGAGCGGTTGAAACTGCGCGCGAATTTCAGATATTCGACGATCGTCTTGTTAAAGCGCTCGCCGGGAATCAGCAGCGGAATACCCGGCGGATAGGGTGTCAGCAACACTGCCGTGATCCGCCCCTCGAGTTCATCGATTTCGACGCGGTCAATTTCGCGGTGCACCATGCAGGCATAAGCGTCAGAGGGTTTCATCGCCGGCTGCATGTCGGACAGGTACATCTCGGTGGTCACACGGCCGATGTCGTGCGCACGATACATGTCATGAATCTGATGACACAGATCACGCAAGCCCACTTTTTCGTAACGTGGATGCGCCGCGACAAACTCCGGCAGGATGCGCCACATGGGCGCGTTTTTGTCGTAATCGTCCTTGAACTGCTGCAAGGCAGTCAGCAGACTATTCCAGCGGCCCTTGGTGATGCCGATGGTGAACATGATGAAAAACGAATACAGGCCGGTCTTCTCGACGATCACGCCATGTTCGGCGAGATACTTGGTGACCATGCTGGCCGGAATGCCCTTGTCGGCAAACTGGCCCGATACATCCAGCCCGGGCGTGATGATGGTCGCCTTGATCGGGTCGAGCATGTTGAAGCCCTCGGCCAGATTGCCGAAGCCATGCCAGGGATCGTCGTTGCGCAACACCCAGTCTTCGCGCGAGCCGACGCCATCTTCCACCAGTTCGTCCGGCCCCCAGACCTTGAACCACCAGTCGAGTCCAAACTCGTCATCCACCTTGCGCATGGCGCGGCGAAAATCGAGCGCTTCAAGAATGCTTTCCTCCACCAGTGCGGTGCCACCGGGAGGTTCCATCATGGCTGCGGCAATATCGCATGAGGCAATGATGGCGTATTGCGGGCTCGTCGAGGTGTGCATCAGGTAGGCTTCGTTGAAACGCGAGCGGTCCAGCTTGCTCGTCTCCGACTCGCGCACCAGAATCTGCGAAGCCTGCGACAGGCCGGCCAGCAATTTGTGCGTCGACTGGGTCGAAAAGATCATCGATTTCTTGGGCCGCGGCCGGTCCCGGCCGATAGCGTGCATGTCGCGGTAAAAATCGTGGAACGTCGCGTGCGGCAGCCAGGCCTCGTCAAAATGCAGGGTATCGATGCGCCCGTCGAGCATCTGTTTCAAGGTCTCAACGTTGTAGATCACGCCATCGTAGGTGCTCTGGGTAATGGTCAGAATCCGCGGCGTGACATCGCCACCACGCGCCTTGACCTCGCGCGCAAACGGATTGTTTTCAATCTTGCGCTGGATGTTTTCGTAGCTGAATTCCTCGGCCGGAATCGGCCCAATGATGCCCAGATTGTTGCGCTTGGGCGTCAGGAACACCGGAATCGCACCGGTCATGGTGATCGCATGCAGGATCGAAACGTGACAGTTGCGATCGACCACCACCACGTCGTTGTCGGCAACGTTGGCGTGCCAGACCATCTTGTTCGAGGTCGACGTGCCGTTGGTGACAAAGAAGCAGTGGTCGGCACTGAAGATGCGCGCGGCATTGTGCTCCGACGCTGCCACCGGTCCGGTGTGGTCGAGCAACTGGCCGAGTTCATCAACTGCATTGCAAACGTCGGCGCGCAACATGTTCTCGCCAAAAAACTGGTGGAACATCTGCCCGACCGGGCTCTTCAGGAAAGCCACGCCACCCGAATGGCCGGGGCAGTGCCAGGAATAAGAACCGTCCTGGGCGTAATGCACCAGCGCACGAAAAAACGGCGGCGCCAAACCATCCAGGTAGGCACGCGCCTCGCGAATGATATGGCGCGCGACGAACTCGGGCGTGTCTTCAAACATGTGAATGAAGCCATGCAACTCGCGCAGCACATCATTGGGGATGTGGCGCGAGGTGCGCGTTTCGCCGTACATGAAAATCGGAATTTCCGAATTCTTGAAGCGGATTTCCTGAATGAAGGCACGCAGCGACTTGAGCGCCGACAACATCTCCTCGGGTGAGCCGCCGCCGAATTCCTCGTCGTCAATCGACAGGATGAAGGCCGAAGCACGCGACTGCTGCTGGGCAAACTGCGACAGATCGCCATAACTGGTCACCCCCAGCACTTCCATGCCTTCCTTGTCGATCGCCTCGGCGAGCGCGCGGATGCCCGAGCCGGAGGCGTTTTCGGAACGAAAGTCTTCGTCGATGATGACAACCGGAAAACGGAATTTCATGGCAGGTTCGCTTTCATCTGTGCGACCAAAAAAACAATAGCCACAGTCGGCGCAAGGTCCCTACATTCGGGGACTTGGGCAGTACTGTGGCTGGGCGACTGTGACTCAGCAATAGGCGAGTGGACAGATTCTGGTTTGCGCGAATTCTAAAGCAAATCGGGGGTTTGTGGTCGAGTCCGCAACACACAAACGGATCCATCACCTCCGCCACGCCAGTTTCGGCTTGGCGCAGCCCCGATTCGAATCCCCGCCACGCCAGCCAGCCAGGAAGGTGACCGATGGTCAATAAAATGACCATAAAAATGTTCTAATCTTGCGCTTTAAGGTGGACGATGAAACACTGCCCGCCAGACTGCTTTCATGAAAAACTTGATTTTCATGTAAAGCATATCTTGACATACGTAAACCTATTCTTTACATTTCAAACGATGGAGTTCGGCATGATCGTCAGCTTCCGGCACAAGGGATTGGAGCAGTTTTTTAAGACCGGGAGCACGGCAGGCATCCGGCCCCACCATGCTCCCAGACTGCGCATTCAGCTGACGGCATTGAACTCGGCAACCGCGCTCCGTGATGTCGATGCGCCTGGTTGGCGACTCCACCCGCTGCACGGCGAGTTGCAAGGCCACTGGGCGATTTCAGTCAACGGCAACTGGCGACTGAGTTTTCGATTTCTGGATGGCGATGTCGAAATGCTTGATTACATCGATTACCACTGAAGTCCGCAATCTACCAACCTGACAGGATTTACCATGAGCATCATGCACAATCCCGCGCATCCTGGCGAGGTCTTGCGCGAATATCTGCCCGAAGCGCTGACGATCAACGACGCCGCAGCGCAACTGTGCATCTCGCGTCAGGCGTTTTCGGCCATTCTCAATGGACGCGCCGGGGTCAGTGCCGACATGGCCTTGCGCCTGTCGGCCGCGCTCGGCACCACGCCAGAACTCTGGCTCGACATGCAAACCGCCTGGGATCTGTGGCAGGCACGCCAGCGACCGCAACCGAAAATCAAACCTTTCGGTTCGGCCAGCTAACTGGTGCGGACCGCCGCTCAGGTCTTGGGCAAGGTTACGCCGCGCTGACCCTGATACTTGCCGCCGCGGTCCTTGTACGACACTTCGCAAACCTCGTCGCTCTCGAAAAACACCACCTGCGCCACCCCCTCGTTGGCATAGATCTTTGCCGGCAGGGTGGTGGTGTTGGAAAACTCCAGCGTCACATACCCTTCCCACTCGGGCTCGAAGGGCGTGACATTGACGATGATGCCGCAGCGTGCGTAGGTGCTTTTGCCCAGGCAGACGGTCAGCACATTGCGCGGAATGCGGAAATATTCGACCGTGCGCGCCAGCGCGAAGGAATTGGGCGGAATGATGCAGACATCGCCGCGGTAATCGACGAAGGATTTTTCGTCGAAATTCTTGGGATCAACGATGGTGCTGTTGATGTTGGTGAAAATCTTGAATTCGTCGGCGCAGCGAATGTCGTAGCCGTAACTCGAGGTGCCATAGGAAATGATGCGATG
>CANJOT010000115.1 GCA_947475815.1 Burkholderiales bacterium
AAATCGGGCAAGTACTTTCAGCACCATACTCGGGGTCGATCTTCGCGGACCTCGGGGCTGAAGTCGTGAAGGTGGAGCGTCCGGAGGGCGGTGACGACGCGCGCCAGATGGGCCCGGCATTTCGCAGTGGAGATTCGCTCAATTTCCACATATTCAATCGCGGCAAGAAGTCGGTTGCCATCAACCTCAAGAGCACGCAGGGGCGCGAAGATCTCGAACGCCTGATTGGCGAATCGGACATCCTCGTCCATAACCTGCGCCCGGGGATCGCCACCGCAATCGGCATCGACGGGCCGTCCGTTTGTGCGCGCCACCCGCGCCTGCTCTACTGCGAAATTTCTGCGTTCGGGCATGCGGGGCCGATGGCCATGCTGCCGGGTTACGAACCCATGGTGCAGGCCTTCAGCGGACTCTCCAGCACCAACGGAGGGCCGGATGACCCACCCAGCCGGATCGGGGCTTCCGTTTGCGATCTTGGCACTGGCATGTGGTGCGTAATCGGCTTGCTTGCACTGCTGCACCGACGCAGCGAGACGGGAGTCGGGGGAATGCTGAACGCGTCGCTTCTCGAAACCGCACTCGCGTGGAACGTGCAGAAGCTTGACTCCTATCGCAACGTCGGGACGATTCCGCCTCGTCATGCGTCGGGACACCCCAGCTTTGTGCCTTACGAAGCATTCGAAACTTTGGATGGGCCGCTCCTCATCTGTTGCGGCAATGACAGGCTCTTCACCAAGCTGGCGGAAGTCCTCGATCAGCCGGCGTGGAGCAATGATCCGCGTTTCGCCACGAACCGGCAGCGGATTGCGAACAAGGGTCAGTTGATTCCTGCATTGAACGCGTTGCTGCGTGTGCATCCCAGAAATGAATGGGTCGCGCGCTTGCGTGCAGCCGGCGTTCCGTGCGCGCCCATACTCGGTATCGAAGAGATCGTGCGCGAAGAGCAGGTGGCTGCGCTCGGTATCTTCCAGCCGGTTCCCGATGACAACTTCGAACTCACTTCGATGCCCTTGACATTCGACGGCGAGCGCTTCGGCCCTGTCGGCCCGGCCCCCGCCTTGGGAGCGCATAACGGCCACTACCGCCTGGCGAAACTTGCGGCTGAACCGAAGGGATGAACTTGGACTATCCGAAGAGAGTTCAGATCGGCGAAGAGGGGCCGCGCGAAGGATTTCAGATCGAATCCGCTGCGATTTCCGTGGCCAGCAAGGTCCGGTTCATCGAGGCCCTCGCAGATACCGGTTTGCAGGATATTCAAACGGTGTCGTTCGTCAATCCCGCGCGGGTTCCATCCATGGCGGACGCGGAGATCGTGGCCAATGCCCTGCGGCCGCGCAGCGGTGTGCATTACACCGCGAGCTGGCTGAACCTGAAGGGCCTTGAACGCGCCTTGGCGACGCCCCTCCATGTCAAACCGCGGCTGAGCCTGAGCGCCTCGGAGAGTTTCGAGCGCAGCAACACCGGCAAAGGGCCGGCGCAGGCGGCCGAAGAGCAGCGTCGCATGCTTGCGTATTGCCGTGACAAGGGCCTCGCCATCAACGCCGCGATCATCATGACTGCGTTCGGATGCAACCTGGAAGGTGCGATCTCACCACAGCGGGTCTGCGAGGTCGTGGCGGAGTTGGTGAAACTCATGGATGATGCAGGCGAGAAGCTCGAGTACCTGCGCGTCGCCGACACGGTCGGCTGGGCCACGCCCCTCGCGATCGCGCGCGTCGTCGGTGCGATACGGGAGCGCTGGCCCGAACTCCGGCTGGGATTGCACCTGCACGACACGCGCGGAACGGGACTCGCCAATGCTGCGATGGGTCTCTCCATGGGCGTCGCGGATTTCGACAGTTCCTGTGCCGGGCTGGGCGGCTGCCCGTTCGCCGGCAACACCGGAGCGGCCGGGAACATCTGTACTGAGGACTTCGTTTTTATGTGCCACGAGATGGGGATTGAAACGGGTGTGAACCTGGAGGCGCTGATCGAATGCGCGCACATGGCAGAGGCCATCGTCGGGCATCCCTTGCCGGGCAAACTGCTCCGTTCCGGCAGTCTCGCACGCCATCGGGCCTAAGCAGCAAGACCAACCCATGCCAACATCACCCCATCCAATGACGCCCGTGCCTGAAACCACCCTTGGCGCAGACTGCCACTTCCACCTGTTCTGCCGGGACCAGGCCGCTTACCCATTTTCTCCTGAAGCACGCTATACGCCGCGCAAGGAGCAGATGGGCACGGCGCAGCAGCTTCTCGCCCTGCTTGATTTTCATGGTCTCAGTCACGGCCTGGTCGTATCCTCCGGTCCCTATCAGGATGACTGCAGGTGCGCCTTGGACTCGATCGCCGGGTCATCGGGTCGCCTGAAGGGCATCGCCATCGTCAAGCCTGGCATCAGCGACATTGAACTCGCGCGGCTCGATGCCGCCGGCATTGTGGGGATTCGTCTCAACATGCTACGCGACGGTATGGCCCCCTTCACCGGTGCCGAAAGCCTGCGTCTGCTGGCCCGTTGCCGGGAGCTCGGCTGGTTCGTGCAGATTCATTGCGAACACGAGCATCTCATCGAAGCCGGCCCCGTGGTGCGGGCCGCGGGCGTGCGCCTGCTCATCGATCATTTCAGCCGGCCTCGTGTGGAGGAAGGCATACACGGTGCCGGATTTGCCGCTCTGCTGGAACTCTCCCGCTCAACCGACTGTGTGGTCAAGCTTTCCGGACCCTTTCGCTCTTCGCGTGCCGGCTATCCCTATGAAGATGTCGACGCCTTCGTCGCTGCGGTGATCGAGGCTTATGGCCTAGACCGCTGCATCTGGGGTTCCGACTGGCCCTTCATGGAACTCGACGAGCGCGCCGATTACAGCACCACGTTGACCTGCCTGCATCGCTGGATTCCGGATGCGTCAGACCGTCGGCGGGTGCTGTGGGATACGCCCAAGCGCCTGTTCAATTTCACTTCCACTCACCTACCCTCCCCCCTATGACACTCATGATCCGTGAACCGGCAACCGTCGGCGTTGATGCGAAGCGGCTGGCGCGTTTGCCCGCCGCGATTCAGAAGGACATCGATGCCGGTACCTACGATGGCTGTGTGGTAATCGTCGCGCGGCATGGCGAAGTGGTGCTGCACGAGACCTTGGGCAAGACCGACCTCACCACCGGTAGAACAGCGCGTGAGGATGATGTTTTTGCCATCATGTCCTTGTCCAAATCGATGGCCACTACGCTGGTTTTGATGGCGTACGAGCGCGGCGACATTCAACTGACCACGCCCGTCGCCAACATCATTCCCGAGTTCGCACAAAAGGGTAAACAACGCATCACGATTGCGCAGGTGCTCGGTCACACTGCCGGGCTGGGAGGCATGCTGTCGGTGCCTCTGGAAGTGCTGGGCAATCTCGAAGCGACGGTGAAGGCTATGTGTTCCTTGGGACCGGCCACGGTCCCCGGAAAACAGGTGAGTTACAGTCCCCTGGCCTCCCAATCGATTCTGGCGGAAGTGGTGCGCCGCCTCGACAGCGCCAAGCGGCCTTACCGTCAGATCATGCAGGAGGATCTGTTCGATCCTTTGGGCATGGTCGATTCATCCTTGGGCCAGCGTGTCGATCTTGAATCGCGCCGCGTACCGATCGTCACGCGTGACACGCATGAGTCGCGCATCAAGCCGGGACAATACGAGTCGTTTAACCGCCTACTCGCACCGGGATCGGAAATGCCTGCCGCAGGCGTCTATTCTACCGCCCGGGATACCTACCGTTTTGCCGAGATGTTGCGACGGGGCGGCGAACTCGATGGCGTACGCTTGCTGTCACCGCTCACCATTGAACTGGCTACCCGCAACTTCACCGGCCAGCTTCCAAACACCGATTCGCGGGCGTTCATGCGGGAGGTGCGCGGTTGGGACGAATGGCCGGCTTTCCTCGGCCTCGGCTTTTATTTACGCGGCGAAGGTATCTTTCCCTGTTACCACGGTTCGCTGGCCTCTCCGGGCACCTACGGCCATGCAGGTGCCGGCTCGGCCATGTTCTGGGTCGACCCGGTTCGTGACATGAGCTTTGTCGGACTCACCGCCGGACTGCTCGAAGAGAGTTACAGCATCGAGCGCTGGCAGAAGCTTTCGGACCTTGCACTCATGTCGATCGTCGGGGACTGACTACGCTCATGTCGGAAACCACCTCGCGCCCAAGAGCGATTCTGGTCATCGGCGGCACGCGCGGCCTGGGCTTGGCCATTGCTTGCAAACTGGCCGGACCGGGCGTCACGCTGATCCTGAACTATGTTGCCGATGACGCAGCGGCGGCCACCGCCGCGCAGGCGGTCGCCGCACGCGGCGCCCGAGTAAAACTGGTTCGTGCCGATGCCGCGACGCCTGAAGGTGCGGCCGCCATCATCGTCGAAGCAGAAAAAATCTCTGCACATCTGGACGTGATTGTCCACTGTGCAGGCATCGCGAGTCCGGGCTTGCTGGTCGAGCAGGATCTCGAGACCATTCGACGCACGATCGAAGTGGGTGGAATGAGTTTGCTCTATGTCGTACGCGCTGCCCTGCGCATTCTGGCGCGCTATAGCTCGGTCATCTACCTCTCGGGCGGAGCCGTCGATATGGCGACTGCGGGTGGCGGCGCACGGGCCATGGCCAAGGCGCTGGGCGAGTGCATGCTGCGCTATTTGGTCACGGAATGCGCGCATCTCGCCATCAATTTCAACACCGTTCGCTCAGGCGCCGTGGACACGGGAGTCTTCCGGGCGGCGGCAGGTTCTCCCAATGCGCTACCCGCGATCACGCTCACGGGAGAGCGGCTTGGCGTTGATGACGTTGCGAACGCGGTGGCGCTGCTGCTCTCAGACGGAGCCAGAATGATTCGGGGACAAACAATCAGAGTTGATGGCGGACTCAGCATTAAGCGGTCATAAAAACAGCGGCCATGAAACAGCGGCCATGAAATCAATTCATCCACATCGAGGAGACGCAGCATGAAACGCAGAATATTTTTCCTTGCCGGCGTGTTTTCCGCCACCTTTGCGATCACTGCCTTTGCGCAGACCTACCCGGACAAACCAATCAGACTGGTCATTCCCTATCCCGCGGCGACACAAACCGACGTGGTAGGACGGCTGCTCGCAACCAAGCTCGGTGAATTGCTCGGGCGCACGATCGTTGTGGACAATCGCGCAGGCGCCGGTGGGATGATCGGAGCGGAGTTCGTCTCCAAGGCAGCCCCGGACGGCTATACGCTTTTGCTCGGCACCAGTCAGACGCACGCGATCAACAAGTACCTCTACACCCAGATGCCCTACGATCCGCTGACCGGGTTCGAGCCGGTCGCACGGGTCGCTTCCGTACCGATGGTCCTGGTCGTGAACTCAACACTTCCGATCAAAAGCGTCACTGAGCTCATCAACTATGCGAAAGCCCGCCCGGGGCAGCTCAACTATGCTTCATCTGGAATTGGATCGTCCGCCCACCTGGCTGGCGCCTCCCTCAACAACGAAGCCGGCATCAAAATCAGCCATATTCCGTACAAGGATGTGGGCCAGATCTTTGTGGGGTTCGCTGGCGGAAACATCACCTCGATGTTTTATGCCTATGCACCACTGCGCACGCAGATCCAATCCGGCTCCTTGCGCATTATCGCCACGACCGGCTCGCAGCGCTCCGCGTTCCTGCCGGAGGTGCCAACCTTGAGTGAATCGGGCTACCCCAATTTTGCAATGACGGCCTGGTTTGCGCTTTACGCACCACGGGGAACGCCCAAGCCCATTATCGATGTCCTCGCCAATGCGGCGAATCGGGCCGTGACCTCTCCTGATGTCACAGAGAAATTGCTAGGCAGCGGCACGGATCCTTTCGCGTCCTCTCCCGACGTCCTCAGGGACTTTACCAAAACGGAGTTGGAGCGCTATCGCAAGGTGGTCGAATTGACCGGCGCCAAGGCCGAGTAAGGGCTGCGCCGCGAGGTGCAACAAGCACGATTGGCTGCGTCAGCCAATCGTGACTGCGGTGCCCGAGATGTGGGCGGGACAGTTGATGGTGACCGGGTTATTCGGCTGCAGGTTTCCAAACTGAATTCCAAACTGAATTCTTGACAATCCAAGAATATTTGGATATCTTTTAGATATCCAAATACAGGAAATTCTATGGCTACCCGCTCCGCCAGCGATCAAATTGCCTTCCGCTACCGCAACACCGACAGCGCCACGGGTATCACACGCGAAACAGCCAAGCGCCTCGCCGAGCAGTTGGGCGTCGATGAAACCCAGGCGATCCATCGGGCGCTGCACGATCTCGCCGTCAAGCTCCTGCCCCAGTACCAGGCCGACGATGGCCCGTTGACTGCCAGCCAAATGCGCCAAATCAAAAAAAACGTGCCACAAGGCACCAAGCGTTCGGTACGTTCAAGCCTGTTTGACCCTGAGAGTGTATGACACCCGTATGGTGGCCGGAGCCCACGGCGGGAGAGATCGTCTGGTGTCACTTTCCGGACAATATCAATCCGCGAGCCAAGCCGCGACCGGCACTCATTCTTGCAGTGTTCGACGATGATGCGCCACACTTCCACGTCCGGGTCGCTTACGGTACCAGTCAACGAACCACCGCGCTCCATAGTGGCGAGTTTTCGATTTTACGCTTTCGGAATCCAGCCGCTTACGAAGCAGCTGGACTGAGCTACGACACCAAGTTCAACTTAAAGCAGGCCATCGACCTTCCCTACTCTACCGATTGGTTCTCGGTGCCTCCCGCCGCGCCGCATGGGCAAAACCCCAAACTCGGCACTCTGCACCCGTCATTGGTGCTCGCTGTCCAGGCAGCCTATCGTGCGGTCGCAAGATAAATATATTGTCACCTTGATATCCGATTGCGGCCCGTGCCGACCTTCCAGTGGCGCAACGGCGAAAAATTGAATTGCATGCTTGGCCACTCACAGAATTTCCATCTCGGTGAAAGATTAATCGAGCAAGGGATGTTCTTTCAAGTAGGCCTGGATCGCCGAGCAGGGCACCGCCGGCCGCGGCGCCACAAGGTCAACACGGAACCGCGGTGGTCGCAGATAGCCGGCCTGCTCGAGAATGCCATAGCTCAGTTAATTCGGTCGCCGGTTCATGCTCAAACCAGCCGCAACGAGTAATCAATGGGACTTTCAACTTGATGAGCCGTGGTGAACGGTGTACACCGCGGAATGGCCATCCAGTATTTGACAAGCATATTGGAGTACATTGGGGTACGCTGTGTCGTCAGCTGGTGCGGATAGCCTGAATGAATGCCAGCCTCTGCGCATCTTTCAGTGTGGGCGAAATGTAGTGGAACACACAGACCTCTCTCTAAAACAGTCCTCATGATGACGAAAGTATCGTTCAAATTAAACATTCAACCCGATCGCGTTTATCTGTCGCTTCACGCTGCTATTTGATCAGGGATGCCTTAACCACTTAAGATGTGTGGCAATCTGGCAAGCGCGTGCGCGGCTTTCGCACGGTCATAAAAAATCAGCGGAGACATCCATGACAAGAAACGCGGCACGCATTGCAGTATCGAAGAGCCTGCTCATTTTTTTGTTGTGTGCCAGCAGCGTGGGCCTAGCCTTTGCGCAAGCCTATCCTAACCGGCCGCTCAAACTGATCCTGCCTTCGCCAGTCGGATCGCCCGCCGACAACATCGCGCGTCCGATCGCCGAAAAGCTGGGCGAGGCACTCGGCCAACCGGTGATTATCGAATCACATGACGGGGCCAACGGCAATATCGGCGCAAATATGGTTGCCAAGGCTCTGCCCGACGGTTATACCCTGCTTCAGATCTCGACTGCGTTCACCATCAGCCCAAGTACCTACGCCAAGCTTCCATTTGATACCAACAAGGACTTCGCGCCGATTTCGCCGATCGCAAAAAGCGACATCGTCCTGCTGATCAATCCAACCATCCCCGCGAAGACCGTCAGGGAGTTTATCGACCTCGCCAGGAAACGCGAGCGGCCCTTTAGCTATGCCTCGTCGGGCAACGGCAGTTCGATCCATCTGGCCGGCGAGTTGATGAAATCGGTGGCCGGCATCGACATGCTGCACGTGCCCTACAAGGGTGTGGTTCAGGGCCTTACCGACCTGATGGGCGGCCATGTTGACCTGATGTTCATCGGATTGAGCGGCGCCTTGCCGCATATCAAAACCGGTAAGGTGCGTGCGCTGGCGATTGCCAGTCCCAATCGTGTCAGCGCGCAACCGGATCTGCCGACCATCTCTGAGGCAGGCTATCCCGGACTCGAAGTGGGCTCGAGTTTTGGCTTAATCACCACCGCAGGCACGCCTAAGGATGTAATTGCAAGATTGAGCGCGGCGATGATGAAGATTCTGTCGAGGCCAGAGATGAGCGCTCGCTTCGCGCCGCTCGGGGTCGAACCAATGGTGGCCAATTCGGCCGAGTTCACGACCTATCTCGAGAAGGAAACAGCGAAGTGGGCCAAGGCTGTCAAGGCGGCCAACATCAAACCAGAATGACTGCGCGCGCGCATCTGGCGTAGTTCACCACCAAAGGAGCAAGACATGTCCAGTACCATTCGTATCTTCGATCCTTCAGCGCCGCCGCCACCGCCGGAGGAACAATATGCCAGCCAGTATCTTGATACGCTCAAGGGCAAGGTGGTCGGATTTATTGACAACGCCAAGCCCAATTTCAACCATCTGGTCGACGACCTGTCCGAGATCCTGATGAGCCAGTATGGTGTGAAGTCGGTGATCAAGCATGGCAAGCGCACGCCGGGAATCCCCGCACCGAAAGACGTGATGAAGGACTTGGTCCAGCACGCGGACCTTGTCATCACAGGCTCGGGCGACTGAGGCGCCTGCACGTCGTGGAGTGTCCACGACAGTGTTGAAGCAAGCAAACATGGATTGACCGCGCTGACGGTCTGTTCGACGGCATTTGAGAATCTGGGCCGCATTCAGGCCAAGGCCCTTGGGTTTCCAGATCTGCGCATCGCGGTCGTTCCCCATCCCTTTGGTCTCAACCCGCGCGCGCAGGTGCGCGAGTTGGCCGAGCGGTGCGTGCTCGACATCGTCCGGCAGGTCACCCATTCCGTTGGTTCCGGGGCGACGCACGAGGCGGTGGACGAACGCGCCGGGCTGATTGAGGTAATGGACGATATCGATGCCGTCAATGCGCTGTTCCGGGAGCGTCGGTGGACCGATGGCCTACCGATCGTGCCGCCAACGGCCGAGCGCGTCGAGCGCATGCTGGGCTTCACTTCCATGGACCGCAACGAGTTGATCTCGCGCATCGCCCCCGGCTTTGGCGGCGCGACGGTCGAGCGTGTCGCGATCAACGCGGTGATGGCTGGCTGCCTGCCCGAATACCTGCCAGTATTGCTGGCCGCCGCCGATGCGATCGCGGCACCGGAATTCAATCTGCAAGGCATGCAGGTGACGACCAATCCGGCGACGGTCTGGCTGATCGTCAACGGCCCGGCGATAAAGCGTCTGGCCCTCAATGCCGGGATCAACTGCCTTGGCCAGGGTAATTGGGGCAATGCCACCTTGGGCCGTGCGTTGCACCTGATGCTGCACAACATCGGCGGAGCACATCCCGGCGGCATGGACCGCGCCACACACGGCCAGCCGGGAAAGTATATTTTCTGCTGCCCGGAAAACGAGGACCACAGTCCCTGGGATCCGCTACATGTCGACCGCGGCATGCGCCGCGACCAGAGCGCCGTCACGGTGGTCGCCGCCGAGGGCACGCTCAATATGAATACGCATTCTAAAAATGCCGACGAAGTATTGCGTGTCATCGCCGAGAGCCTGCCGCGTCCGCCCAGCAACGATTACACGCTGGGCGGCTCGCCTTGGGTGATCCTTTCGCCCGAGCATGCGAATGTGCTGCATGCCGCCGGCCTGTCCAAAGACGATGTGCGTAGCCGGCTCTGGGAAGAATCGAAGATGCGTGCCGGACGTATGTCGGCCATCGACCTGCAGCGCACGCAAATCGCGCGCCGCGCCGAACTTGGCGGGATCGATGCCAATACCATGCTACCGATCTGCCCGCGTAAGCAGGACCTGGGCATTCTGGTCTCGGGCGGGCCGGGGACCCATTCGGTATATGTGCCCAGTTATGGAGATACGACCGAGGCGATTACCCGCGAGATCAGATTTTAGACATGGTCCTTCAATCCACATGTCCTGCGATCCGCATACCGCTACCGGAGCCACACCCCAGGCCAGTCCCTCCACATCTATTTTCGTATTACCAGGACTCGTTAAATGATCGGACTTAGCCTCTTTAAATCTTGTGGTTTTTGCTTAGCCTTGTCGTCTGTACTTTGTCTTCAAGCCGGTTGCGCTGTAATCACGGTCGCTGATGCGGCGGTATCCGTAACTGCTACCGTCGTTAAGACGGGTGTAAACGCCGGAGGTACACTGGTGGATGCCGTTTTGCCCAGCAAAGACAAGAAATGAAAGCTGTATTTGCGCTCAGTGTGCTGCTACTCCTGCCTTGCTTTGCCGCCGCTAACGGTGGGTATTCCACGTCGCACAGCAGCTAGACGGTTCCCGGTGGTGCGCGAGATTCTCACGGCAAAGTTGCCAGAAGTCCCAAAGCGACTGGTTGCGGACGGGATGGGCACCGAGGTCACGATCGACTGACGCAGCCAATCGTGCTGGTTGCACCTCGCGGCACAGCACTTACTCGGACTTGGTGTCGATCAATTCGACCACCTAGCGATAGCGCTCCAACCCCGTTTTGGTACAGTAATCGAATCCGCTGGGCTTTGCTTGCCTGCGGCGCATTGCGGGTGCTTGGCGTATGGCCCATAATCGCGGCTGAAGATAATAAAGTGGCCGGCTTCGATGCCCGCCCATTTTGAAGGGAGACTGTCATGGCTGAATCAGCCGAAACCGAACCTCGCGTCAATCCGATGACCGAGCAGTATTCCTCGATCAAAGCCATGCAGTTGCTCACCGGCTTCAAGAGCCAGCAACCGATGGTGCCTGGTCGCCGCGCTTTTTTTCAATACCGCGACCTTGGCGTAGAAAAAGCCAGTGGCGGCCGCATGCGCGCCAATCACATCGCCGCCATCGCAGCGCTGACCGAATCGACCGGCTGGCATTACCACGAATGCGAAATGCAATTCACCTTCGGACTCCGCGGCACACTGGTGCTCGAATTCGAAGACGGCACGGT
>CANJOT010000116.1 GCA_947475815.1 Burkholderiales bacterium
GGCATGCTGGGCGGATCGATCGCCACAGCCTACGCCGGCGCCGGCCTGGCGCAAGCGCCCGCCTATCCCTCCCGCCCGATCAAAATGGTCGTGCCGTTTCCGCCAGGCGGCCCTGCCGACATCATTGGCCGCACTGCTGGTCAGGCCATTACCCAGGGTCTGGGTCAGCCCGTGGTGCTCGACAACCGCGCCGGCGCGAGCGGCAACATCGGTTCCGATCTGGTTGCCAAGTCACCGGCCGATGGTTACACCCTGCTGGTCGGCAATATCGCCACGCATGCCATAAACCCGCATGGTTACAAGACCATGCCCTACGATGCGCAAAAGGATTTCACGCCGATCTGCGCATTGATCGCGCCCCTGATGTGTCTTGCGGTACATCCATCGGTGCAGGCCACCACGGTGGCCGAACTGATCGCCCTGGCCAAACGCAATCCGAAAAGCCTCAGTTACGCGAGTTCTGGCCTGGCGACGCCGCATCACCTCGCCGGGGCGCAACTTTGTCAGATGGCCGGCATCGATATGGTGCACATTGCCTACCGCGGCGCGACGCCGGCGGCCACCGATCTGGTGGGCGGGCAGGTGCCCGTCGGGTTCATCTCGCTGGCGACCGCCTTGCCGTTTGCCAAGGCCGGCAAGATGCGCATCCTCGCCATGGTCGAGCGCACCCGCAATCGCATCCTGCCCGATACGCCCACTGTGGCCGAGACGGTACCCGGTTTTGAAATGTCCAACTGGCAGGGCTTGTTTGGCCCGGCCGGCCTGTCGCCCGCCATCGTCAACGCCCTGCATCGCGAGTGCGCGCGCGGCTTCAACGAGCCGGCCACCAAGGCGCAGATGGAAAACCAGGGACTCGGTGTGATTGTCGACACGCCTGCCCACTTTGCCGACTTCGTCCGGCAGGAAGACCGCAAGTGGGGCGCCTTCGTGCGCGGCCTGAAACTGACCCTCGAGTAGCATTCCGGGGTGCGCCGACAACCTGTTCGCGCGCGCCCTGCGTTGCATTACCGTCAATGCACACCGTATAATGCAATAAAATAATTCAACAAAAGCGGTCCCTTGCGGGGCCGCTTTCTGTTCTTTCGGAGACGGCATCATGGGAATCAGAACCGGCCAGCAATACCTTGACCATCTGCGCGCGCATCCGCGCGAGGTCTGGTTGCGCGGCGAACGGGTGGCCGACATCACCAGCCACCCGGCGTTTGCGCGGCCGCTGGCGCACACCGCGGCCCTGTTTGATCTGCAGCACGAGCCGCGTTATGCCGACGTGCTGACCTGGAAAGCCGAAAACGGCGAAACGGTCAGCACCTGCTACCTGCCGTGCCGCACGCCGGCCGATCTGGCCAAACGCGCCGCAGCGTATCGCATCGTTGCCGAGTCTACTTTCGGCATGATGGGGCGCTCGCTCGATTTTGTCGGCAGCGTCATTTATGGTTTTGGCGAATCGGCCGAACTGCTTGAAACGCTGGGTGGGGACTTTGCCGACAACCTGCGCGCTTATGCCAGGCATGTGCGCGACAACGACCTGTTTCTGACGCATGCCATCATCACGCCGCAAATTGACCGGTCGAAAAATTCCGGCGATCAGGCCGACGCATTTTTGCATCTGGGTGTGGTGCGCGAGACCAGCGAAGGCCTGATTGTGCGCGGTGCGCGCATGCTGGCCACCATGGGTCCGATTGTGGATGAAGTGCTGATTTACAGTATGGCCAACCAGAAGCAGGAAGACAGCAACTACCTGTTCATTTTTGCCATGCCTATCGACACGCCGGGCATACGCCAGATCTGTCGCGAGCCCTACGATAACGGTGAGCGGCTGCCGGGCAACCATCCCATGGCCACCAACTTCGAAGACAGCGACACGCTTATCCTGTTTGACGACGTGCTCGTGCCCTGGAGCCGCGTATTTGCCTACAACAACGTGCCGGCGATCAATCATTTCCATGCCAACAATACCGGCAAGAATCACTCGGGCCATCAGGCCGCGGTGCGTGGCCTGGTGAAGCTCGAATTCGTGGTTGGCCTGATCATGGAAATCGTCAAGGCCAATGGTGCTGAAAAATTCCTGCACGTGCAGCAGATGATGGGCGAGTGCCTGCATTACGTCGAACTGATGAAAAGCTGCCTGGTGCGCACGCTGGCCGAAGCCGAGCCCGCTTTTGGCGGCACCATCAAGCCACCGATGTTGCCGATTAACAGCGCGCGCATGCTGACCTCGCGCTTCTACCCGCGCATCATCGAAATCATGCAGACCGTGGGCGCCGGTGGCATGCAGATGATGCCGTCTTTCGAAGACCTCGACAGCCCGATTGCCGCCGATATCCAGAAGTACTACCAGGGCGCTGCTGGCACCGATGCCGCCGCGCGCATCCGGCTCTACAAGATGGCCTGGGATATCTGCGGTGATGCCTTTGGCTCGCGTCAGGTGCAATATGAGCGTTATCACCAAGGCGATCCGGTACGCAACATGGCCAACCTGTTTCTCGGGTATGACAAGTCGGTCTGCCAGGGTCTCGTGGCCCAGGCAATCGCCAAGACGGGTCAGGATATACTCAAGCCGGCCGACCAGTCGCCCCTGACTTCCCTGTCCTCTATAACTCTGGCGGCCTGACGACCATGCAGATTCATTCAGTTGCTTATGTCGGGCTCGAGACGCCCGATCTTGATGGTTGGGAACATTTGTGCCGGCGCCTGCTCGCCTGTCAAACAACGCGTTTTCAAGCTGACGATGGCGTGCCCGGCATGGCCCTACGCCTTGATCAAAAAGCACAGCGTGTGCTGCTGCGCGAAAGCGCGAGGCCGGGTGATGCCTTCATTGGCATGGAACTGGCCGACGCCAGCGCGCTGGCTGGCGCGCAGGCCGAACTCGAGGCCCACGGGGTCACGGTGCATACCGGCACGGCGGCCGAACTGGCGCTGCGCCACGTCGACGGCATGATTCATTTTGCCGACCCGGCCGGCTACCGGCTCGAACTCTGCCACGGCCTGCATGATGCCGCCACGCCTTTTGCCGCGCCGCGCCCGATGGGCGGCTTTCGTACCGGCGAGATGGGTTTTGGTCACGCGGTGCTGGTGGTTCCCGATTTCGACAAGGCGCGCGACTTCTACTGCGAGGTATTGGGCTTTCGCGTGTCCGACTACATCCTCACGCCGACACGCCGTGTGTTCCTGCATTGCAATGGCCGCCATCATTCCATCGCGCTGGCTGAGCGCAAGGGGTTTGGCATCGCGCACCTGATGTTTGAGGTCCTGCAGTTTGATGACCTTGGCCGCGCTTATGACGTGGCACTGGCCGATTATCCTGAGCGGATTTTCTCCACGCTGGGCCGGCACTCGAACGACCACGTGACTTCGTTTTACATCCAGACGCCGGCCGGCGTGCCGATCGAATATGGCTGGGGTGGTCGCACGGTCGATGATGCGACCTGGCAGGTTGGTGAATTGTTCGGCCCCAGCCTGTGGGGCCATGACCGCGTCGGCCAGCCTGCCGATGCGCGCGCTGCGGCCGACCAGCAACGTGAGTTTGCCTTCGGTGAGGGACTGAGCGCGCCCATCCACGTGGTCGCCGGCAGCCCCGCATTTGACCAGAACGCTTGATGGCTGAGCAGCAGAGCATTCAGTCGGTGGATGCCGCCATGCGCCTGCTGCAGGTGCTGGCTGCCACCAACCGCGCCATGACCCTGAAGGAAATCTCCGCAGCCGTCGGCATGACCGCCAGCAATACCCATCGGTACATGGTCAGCTTCATGCGCGCCAGCCTGGTCTGCCAGGAAAGCGACAGCGGTCGTTACGACCTCGGCCCGTTTGCCTTGCATCTCGGTCTGGCCGCCATGGGCCGCCTCGACCCGGTGACGGTGGCCACCAAGCTCATGATGGAGTTGCGTGCCAGGATTGATCTGGCCGTCAGCCTGTCGATCTGGACCCCCGATGGCCCAACCATGATCCGCTGGCTTGATTCCAGCCATCCGCTGACTGTCAACATCAAGCCCGGTTCGCGCACGCCGCTGCTCAACAGCGCCAGTGGCCGGGTATTTTTGTCCTTCGAGCCGCAGGAAAAACTCAAGACCGTATTGGCCGCCGAGCTGCGCGTGCGCCGCGGCCGCAAGGAAACCGCCTGGACCACCATGGAAGAGGTCAACGCGCTGCGCGCCGAGGTGCGCAGGCATGGCCTGGGGCGCGTGCGCGGCGATCGTGTCAGCGGCGTGAACGGCTTGAGCGCGCCCATCTTCGATGCCGCAGGGGAGCTTGCGCTGACGATCTCGACCATCGGCCTTGAATACGCCTTTGACGCCAGCTATAACGGCGCGGTAGCAATAGCCCTGCGCGACGCCGCTGCGCGCGCTTCGGCGCAACTGGGCTTCAATGCACAACGCCATGGTGTTCTGGGGTTGCGGCAGGGCGACAAGGCGCAAGCCGCCTGATTTCAGACTCCTGGGGTCGCCTTCACGAGGTGCGGAGCCGCTGCCATGTGCTTTGCCGCGCCGGCAGTTGGCCTTAATTGTACCCATTGGTATACGCAAAACGTATGCCCCAATGGTCTGCCGCCATTACCAAACACCGCGGCGCAGCGATAAGCTTGGTGTTTTAATCGATGGAAAAGCGATGAAGCCCAACGCACTGAAGATCGACGCGCGCGACAATGTTGCGACCGTCCTCGCCGATTTGCATCCAGGCGACCCTGTCGTGCTGGTCGCCGGCGCCACGCCCATGGTGGACCCGGTTCAGCTTGCCGCCGTGGAGGTGATCCCCTATGGTCATAAGGTCGCGCTGTGCAACATCGCCGTTGGCGAAGCGGTTTATAAATATGGCGCCACGATTGGCATCTCGACGCAAAATGTGGCCGCTGGTGCCCATGTACACACGCATAACCTGGTCAGCCGCCGGGTAGGAGGGCACGCATGAACAATAACGCGACTTTTATCGGATACCGGCGGCCAGACGGATCATTCGGCGTCAGAAATCATGTGCTCGTGGTCGCCGCGATGGACAATGTCAACCCGGTGGTTCGCCGCATTGCCAACGGCGTGAAGGGAGTTGTTCCGGTCTGGGCGGCATACGGTCGCGGCATGTTCGGTGAAGATGCCGAACAGCATTTTCGTACTCTGGCGGGTTATGGTACCCATCCCAATGTGGCCGCCGTGCTGGTCGTGAGTATGGAGCCGAGCAGCGCCGAAGCGCTCGCGACGCGCATCGCCAGCTCCGGTCGCCCGGTAGCCTGGCTGGCAGTGCAGCGGGAAGGCGGCACCATGAACACGGTAGATCGCGGAATGCGGCTGGCCATGCAGATGGTGATTGATGCCGGACGCATCTTGCGTGAGCCTGTGCCGGTATCGGAGCTGTGCATCGGCCTGGAGTGCGGCGCTTCCGATGCTACCTCAGGCCTGACCGCCAACTCGGCCACCGGACTGGTGGCAGACTGGATTGTTTCACTCGGTGGCACCGTGGTGCTTTCTGAAACGGAAGAAACCATCGGCGCCGAAGATACCCTGGCCGAGCGCGCGCGCGATGCTGGTGTGGCAAAGTCTTTGCTCGATGCCGTGCATGCGCGCGAAGCGGAAGCCAATTTCATTGGCGCGGCAACGCTGGGTTTTGGGCCGGACAACGCCGAGGGTGGCCTGACCACCCTGGAAGAAAAATCCCTAGGCGCGGTGCGCAAGGGCGGCACCACGGCGCTCATGCAGGTGGTTGGATATGGCGAGCGGCCCAGTGCCCGTGGCCTGATTTTCATGGATGCGCCCGCGCCAGGCACCGAGAACATCACTGCACTGGGCGCCGGGGGCTGTCACATGATTCTGTTCAATACCGGTGTCGGCAATCCGGTCGGCAATCCGATCGCGCCAACGCTCAAGATTACCGGTAACCCGCGCACCGCCGAACACTTTGCCGACAACATCGACGTGGACGTGAGCGGCGTTTTGACTGGTGGATATGGACTCGATGGCGCTGCCGCGCGCATCAGCGAACATCTGCTGGCCGTGGCCAACGGCCTGATGACGCGCAGCGAGATTCTCGGCGATGTCGAAATTTCAATCAGCCGTATCGATATTGGCTACCGCCGCGCGCAGGCCCTGCTGGCCGGCAGCAAGGCAGAGTCGCAGGCATGAATATCATTGATGTCGAGGTCTGGCCGTTGCACCTGCCCATGGCGCCGCACACGCCTGTCACCGTGGGTGGCGAAACCAGCGCAGCCCACACGCTGGTGCGCGTGATGACGGACAGCGGCATACACGGTTGCGGCGAGGTTTTCCGTCTCGCCCCGGCCGGCGCTTGCGCGCTCATCGAACACGAACTCAAACCGATGCTGCTGGGCCAGGACCCGCGCCAGATCGAGCTGCTTTGGGATCGTATGTACAGGCAGTCGTTTCGTTATGGCCGCGCTGGCATTGTGCTACACGCCATCAGCGGCATTGAAGTGGCGCTATGGGACATTCTTGGCAAGGCCAGTGGTTTGCCGGTCTATCAGTTGCTGGGTGGCGCGAGCCGCGTGCGCATGCCGGTCTATGCCAGCATGCACAAATATGCTGAACCAGCGCACGCCGCGGCTGTCGCCGTGCGCTGCGTCGAGCTGGGCTATCGGGCCATCAAACTGCACCAGCGTGACGTGCCCTCGGTGGCGGCAGTGCGTGCCGCGATCGGCCCTGACATTGCCCTGATGCTTGATGCCTCGGGCGCATGGTCGCCGCGTGTTGCCTTGCGCATGGCCCATGAGCTGAGTCCCTTCAATCTGGAGTGGCTCGAAGAGCCGCTTGCGGCGATGGATGATTACGATGGCCTGCGCTGGTTGCGCGATCGCTCGCCGGTGCCGATCGCCGCGGGCGAAAATGAATACACATCGGCCGGATTCCGCGAGCTGATTTCGCGCCGCGCCGTCGATGTGGTGCAGCCTGACGTGATCAAGGCGGGCGGACTGTCGGTCTGCAGAAAGGTGGCGGCCCTGGCGGAAAGTTTTGATCTCGATTTTTCGCCGCATTGTTTTTATTACGGTCCTGGCATTGCTGCGACCCTGCATCTGTGTCTGGCAACCCCGCGCGCGCGTTACATCGAGATCAATCCGCTTGATCTGGAGCACGAATTCATGCTGCCCGGCATGCGCCCGGTGGATGGCTATCTGGCGGCGCCGGATGCGCCCGGGCTGGGCATCGACTTCGACCTTCCGGTGCTCAGGGAACACCGACGTTCGTTTACCTGTTGAGACATCTGCGTACTGCCGCCCGTCCGGGCGGGTGCGCCGGCTGCAACATTTCAAGGAGGCAATACTCATGATGAACAAGTGGCTACGCAGTGCCGTATTGGCCAGTGCAGCAATGGTGGTGACCAGCGCCGCGGCGCAGGGGACGGACTACCCGGCCAGGCCGGTCAAGATTGTCGTTCCGCTGGCGGCGGGCGGCGGGGTCGATGTCATTGCCCGGCTGATGGCCGAGCGGCTCGCGTTCAGCCTCAAGCAGCCCTTTGTCGTGGAAAACCGCGCCGGTGGTTCGGGCACGATCGGCACTGAGTATGTCGCGCGTTCGCCCGGCGATGGTTATACCCTGCTTTTTACGGGCAACAACCACACGCTCAATCCCAGCCTGTTCAAGCTGCGTTTTGATGCCCACAAAGACTTCATGCCGATCTCGCATACGGTCAATACCTACCAGATCCTGCTGGCGCATCCATCCACCGGCATCTCGACGGTGGCCGATCTGATCCGTGTCGCCAAGGCCAGTCCCGGCAAACTGGCCTACGGCAGCGCCGGCTCGGGCACGCCGGGCCATGTTGCGGGGGTGGTGTTCGAGAAGATGGCCGGCGTGTCGCTGACCCATGTGCCGTACAAGGGCGCTGGTCCGGCCACCAATGACTTGCTGGGCGGCCAGATTCAGTTGCTCTTCTCGAGCCTGCCATCGGCGCTGCCCCAGGTCGCGGCGGGCCGGGTCAAGGCGCTCGGCATCTCGTCGGCGGAACGCTCGGCGCTTGCACCGGCCTTGCCGACCATCGCTGAAGCCGGCCTGCCCGGCTATCGGCAGATCACATGGTTTGGATTGCTTGCCCCTACGGGCACGTCCGAAGCGATCCGCCGCAAACTTTCGGAAGAAATCGCCGAGATCCTCAAGCAGCCGGAAGTGAAGCAGATTTTGCAGCGCAATGGCATGGAGGCGGTGGGCAGCACCCCGGTTAAATTTGGCGAGGTGCTTGATGCCGAATTCATTGCCTGGCCGGCATTTGTCAAAGACACGCCCATTCAGGTGGATTGAATTGGCCTTTTTTGACACGCAGCTTCTGCGCGACTGGATGGCGGATATCCTCGAGCGCGCGCAGGTGCCGCGAGAGGACGCTATCCTGACTGCAGATTTTTTGCTGCGCTCCGATGCGCGTGGAGTGGGTACGCATGGCATCAGCCGCCTGCCCGCGTATGTGCAAAAGCTGCACAGTGGCGAAGTGAATTCGCGGCCGAACATTTCGATACATGGCGCGTCGGGCCTGCTGACCATTGAGGCCGATGGCGCGCTCGGTCAGGTTGCCGCGGCGCGCGCGCTCAAGCACGGTCTTGCCCGGCTGGCGTTGGTGCCGATGGTGTTGTGTCAGTTGCGCGAATGCGGCCACCTCGGCGCCCTCGGTCTGTATGCACTGGCAGCGGCCGAAGCGGGCGCAATCGCCGTCGTGGCGCAGCGCACGCCGCCACTGGTATCGATGCCCGGACTAGCAGGGCCGGTCATCGGCAATAATCCGCTGGCCTTCGCCTGCCCGATTGCCGGCCGGGCGCCGCTGGTGGTCGACATGGCGAGCAGCGTTGCCGCGCGCGGTCACATCCTGTTGCGCGCGCGCACTGGTGAACCGATACCCGAAGGCTGGGCCGTAGATGGCAACGGCGTACCGACGACGGACGCCAGCGCTGCCCTTGAGGGTGCGCTGATGCCGAGCGGTGGCCACAAAGGTCTGGCGCTGGCCATGCTGGTCGAACTGCTTGCCGGCGCGATGACGGCAACCCCTGCATCGATTCACGCCGTGCAATCGCAGCCCAAGGTGGCCACTCTGGGCGCCGTGGGCCGGCAGAGTGCCTGCATCCTGTTGTTCAATCAGCAGGCGCTTGGCGCCGATCATGCTGCGCAGGGAGCAGATCTGGCGGCGCAGTATCTGCGCGCGTGGTCGGACGATTATCTTGAGCGCGGCGGCAGCAAAGCCCGTTTGCCAGGGGTGCGTGGCGATCAATTAGAGAAGCAGACACGGGTTTCTGGAATTCAGATTGCCGGGAGTTTGCTTGCTGAATTGCAGCAACTCGCTGTGGGGAGCGGTATTGCCCTGCCCGAGGCTCTGGCCGAAGCGGCTTAAGCCTGGGGCGGGATGCGCGCCCAGGCTTCGTTTTTCAGCAGCTCGCGCGGCAAGGTCGTGAGCAGATGCAGGACCGCGCGCACGCTCGGTTGCGCAGCCGTGCCCGGCAGGGTGATCGCACAACGGCGGATCCACAGATCGTTCATGGCACTGCAGGCCAGCTTGCCGGTAGCCACCTCTGTCTTGATCGACAGCCACGGCGCGAAGGTCCAGAGTCTGTGGCTGGCCAGTACGCGCTTGATACTGGCGATGCCCTCCAGTTCCATGGCAACATCTGCACTCAGGTCATGACGGTGGAACACGCCTTCAATCGATTGGCGGATGGTGTCGGTCACCCGTCCGAGAATCAAAGGCATGGTTGCCGCCTGCTTGAGCGTGATGATCGGTGGCAGTGTGCCATGATCGGCCGCACCAACAAAAAAAAGCCGCTCGGTCCAGAGGGGTACGACCTGGAACTGGGCTCCGGTTGGCGGTTCGGTGGCGATGGCGATGTCAAGCTGGCCGGCGCGCACGGCCTCCATCAGACTGGCATTGGTGCCTTCGCTGACGGACAGCCGAATCGGGTTGCCTGGGCGGTGCAGATGGGCCATCAATTCGCCGAGCAGCAATTCCATGGCGGATGGCGGCATGCCCAGTCGCAAGGCCTGATTGGCGCTTTCGAGCGCGATCGTGGCGGACATCTCATCAAAAGAGCGCAGCGTGTTTTTCGCTCCTGGCAGCAGTTTTTTTCCGGCGCTGGTTAGCGCGATGCCATCGGTACGGCGGTCGAGCAATTTCACACCGAGCTGGTTTTCAAGCCGGCTGATGCGACGCGACAGCGTGGGCTGACTGACATTGAGATCGCGTGCCGCCGCCGTGACGCTGCCGCAACGCGCCACTTCGACAAAAATACGTAGTAACTGAAGATCCATATGCAACTCATGACCCGGAAATGATCAGTTGGTCTGACGCGACCGCCGCGCGTCCATGGCGCCCGTCTGGCTGCAAACAGGTGGCTGCCACAGCCGCAGTCTAACAAGCATGCATGCTCGCGGGTAAACTTGAACGGCGCGCAGCCCCATGGCATGGTTCTTCAGCGCAGACCCTGCGCGCTGAGGCGTTGCAGGTTGAAGCGTAGACGGTCCTGCATCAATTTTTTTAGCATGGCCGGCAGTTGGTGGGCGATCTTTTCAAACGTCGAGCTGATTCGCGCAAGCAGTGCATCCAGATGGATGGCCGCAACATCCGGGTTGTCAAAGCCGAAACGGACGGCCCCGGCCAGGGCCGCCTCGCGGGAAATGTCGAACCGTCCCAGCGACAATTGCATGACCAGTGATTTGGGATGTTCATCCGGGTTGGGCACCACATCAAAGGCCGGCGCGAGGCGCCAGCGCTGTTCGCTGGGGCGATAGATCGCCGCGTGGTTGCGTGGGTGATCGTCATCGTTGCCAACCACGGCGTTGAATACCATGCGATTGAACAGCTCAAGCAGGTCTTGCGGCGGCGCGCCGATGCGTTTCAGTTCTTCCGCTAACCGGGGGTAGCTCCAGCGTGCGGTCTCGAGGGGCCCGCCCGGATATTCGGTGCCCAGCAGCGAAGCCGCGCTGATGGCCATGAGCCGCCGCTCGCCTTCGCGATCAAAACGAAGCACCCGCAGCACGCTCAGCCCGTCGCCCACCTGCTCGTGTACCGAGGGTGCGCAATTCAGGCCGGCCGCGCTGCCCCATTGTTGCGTGACATGTTCGAGCAAGGGGATGTCGACGCTATCCGACGGCAGAATCGGTTTGACCAGCCA
>CANJOT010000117.1 GCA_947475815.1 Burkholderiales bacterium
AAGTGTTGACCTCGCATCACAAGCTGGTCTATCGACGCATCGGCAAAGACACCTATGTGTATCTGGTTGCCGGACAGCGGCAGGACTATCCGAGGTTGTTGGTCAGGCGGTTGTTGGCGCGGTGAGCGTAAATCCACGGCCAATGCACCATTACTTTCCTGCAATGCGATAGAGAGATTAGATACAAAAAGACCGGCTTTAATGGTGAGGACCAATGACCCAGAGAAGCCATCCTCGTCTTGAAGACGTCGCGTGTGGATAAGGCGTGTGCTAAAAGCAAAAAGCCTGTTTTCATAACCGATGGATTCGATTAAGAAAACAGGCTTTTTTATGGGTTGGCGGAGTGGACGGGAGTCTCTCACCAAGGTTTGTAAGCTGTTGATTTAAAAAGAGATTTTTTTCTCAATCTCGCTGCAAGTATCACAAAAATTGTGACCCCTGTTTGTGACACCTGAAGAATACCGCATCCCAAAGCATTAGGCGAAGTACAACGCAATGCGGTCCGTCGTCTAGGACGGAACCCCTGTTCCGAAAAAGTAGGCGTCTTCCGTCCACACGAGACACCCAATCGCCATCCCAGTGGTCAAAACCGGCCAGTCATCGGCATCACGCGCAGCAATACGCTGCACAGCCCGTTGTTGCATGCCAGCGTACAGCTCTATGTCGATAGGCTGCACCACGCTTTCCAGGCAGTCCATCTGCGCCAAGGTGGCTCGCTTTTGGTAGCAGCATTTCTACGTCGCTTTTTTGCAAAAATGATGTGGTCGATGCGTTTCATGAAACGCTCTTGGCTTTATCCAGGTCCCCATAGTTATTTCGTCAGGCCAAGGCGCAGAACACTTTCCTGCCAACCTCACTACCATTGGTGCCTGAATTCAGACAGCCTTGAATTAGCCCCAGGGCTGTGACGAAAGAAAGAGAAGGGAGAGCGATGAAACTGGTACAGAACCGTGGCTCAGACCGCACCATTGATCTGGTGCGCCCACATCTCAGAGGGGGCCAGTCGCTAGGGTTCATGACGCCAACGTTCTCGCTCCACGCTTACGCAGAGCTGCGCGAGGCTCTGGCGCGCCTGGACTCCTCCCAGCTCATCTTGCCCGCCGAAGGCCAGGACTTGGACCTTCAAGGTAGTGATGCTGACCGGGCCGCACGTAACCGACTGCAGACGCGGTGGTTGGCGAACCAGTGTGCGGCTTGGCTGACCGGTAAGGTCGAGGTACGCCAAGCACCCGGTCGCATTCCGCAAGGTACGACCGTCATGCGCGACGCCGCTGGCATCCCCACCCAAGTGGTGATGGGGTCGATCGCGCTGAGCACCGAAGGGCTGGGACTGACTCCTGGCAACCCGCTGAACCTCACGCAGGCCTCGGAAAATGCAGCCGAAGCCACCATGCTTGCGCAGTGGTTCGATCAGCAGTGGCGGGCATTGCCTTCCGACCCAGCCTCGGCTGAAGCCAGCAAGCAAGCATTGCTGTCCGAACTGCGACGTATCGGCGAACACCGGGCGCCGTTCGCGATCTACACGCTCATTTTGAACCATCTGTTCGGTGATCGTGAGGACGCGCTCGATGAAGAACGCATCGTCAAGTCCGCCACGGGTATTCGAAACACGGTGGCCTGGAAGAAGCTGTTCAAGTTCCAGCGGGACGGCGTGGTGGGTGCCATTGACAAGCTGGCCCGCTTTGGCGGCTGCATCATCGCGGACAGCGTAGGCCTGGGCAAGACCTTCGAGGCCCTCGCCGTTATCAAGTACCACGAGCTGCGCAACGACCGTGTTCTTGTACTCGCACCCAAGCGCCTGCGCGACAACTGGACCCTGTACAAGGCGAATGACAAGCGCAACATCCTGGCTGCGGACCGGTTCAACTACGACGTTTTGAACCACACCGACTTGTCCCGCGACGGTGGCCACTCCGGTGACATTGACCTGTCTCATGTGAACTGGGGCAACTACGACCTGGTCGTCATCGACGAAAGTCACAACTTTCGCAATAAGAAATCTCCGAGGCAAGGCAATGAAACGCGGTATGACCGCCTGATGCGCAAGATCATCAAAGAGGGGGTCAAGACGCGAGTTCTGATGCTGTCCGCTACACCGGTGAACAACCGATTGACCGACCTGCGCAATCAGATCGCCTTTGCCACCGAGGGCAACGACACGGCACTGGCCGACCATGGCATCGACAGCATTCAGCAAACCACTCGCAAGGCGCAAATCCAGTTCAACCGCTGGCTCAGCTTGGAAGAAAGCGAACGCACGCCCAGCCGACTGGTTGAGATGCTGGGCTTCGACTACTTCACCCTGCTGGACCACCTGACCATCGCGCGGTCGCGCCGACACATTCAGAAGTATTACGGCACGCAGGAAACTGGCCGCTTTCCCGACCGTCGGCCTCCGATCAACATCAAGGCCGACGTGGATCGCGCCGGTCAGTTCCGCGCCATCAAAGAGATCAACCTGGAGATCCGCCGGCTGAATCTGGCCGCCTATGCCCCGTTGCGCTACGTGCTACCGCACAAGCAAGCAGCCTACGACGCCAAATACAGCACTGAAATCCGCGGTGGCGAAAGTTTCTTCCGCCAAGTCGACCGCGAGGAAAGCCTCATCCACCTGCTGCGGGTCAACGTACTCAAGCGCATGGAAAGTGCTGTGTCCTCCTTCGCGCTGACGGTACAACGACAGTTACGCGACGTAGAGGCTGTGCTCACTCAGATCGATCAACACGCCAACTACTCCGCCAACGGAGACGGCATCGAAGAGCTGGACATCGCGGATGTGGACATTGACGATGCTGCATTCGAAACACTGCTGGTCGGTCGCAAGGTCAAGGTGCTGCTGGGCGATGTAGACCTCATCCGCTGGCGCCAAGACCTGATTGAAGACCGGAATCGTCTGGACACCCTGCTGGCGGCTGCCCAACAAGTGGATGCAGCCCGTGACGCCAAGCTGGCCAAGTTGCGGGAGATGATCGAGCAGAAGTGCCAACATCCCATCAACGAAGGTAATCGGAAAATCATCATCTTCACTGCGTTCTCAGATACCGCTCAGTACCTCTATGCCAACCTTGCAGAGTGGGCCAAGACAGCCCTGGGTATCGAGTCAGCTCTTGTCACCGGTAGTGCCGGCATCCAGACCACGCTCACCGGGCTGCGCAAAAGCATGAGCAGCGTCCTATCCGCCTTTGCGCCCCGCGCCAAGGAGCGGCCAGCTGATATGGCCAGCGAGGGCGAGATCGACCTGCTGATCGCGACCGACTGCATCTCCGAAGGTCAGAACCTTCAGGATTGCGACTGGCTCATCAACTACGACATTCATTGGAACCCGGTCCGAATCATCCAGCGCTTTGGCCGGATTGACCGCATCGGCTCGCCCAACCAAAGCATTCAGCTTGTCAACTTCTGGCCCAACATGGCGCTGGACGAGTACATCGGCTTGGAGCAGCGTGTGAGCGGGCGCATGGTGCTGCTGGACGTTTCGGCCACCGGTGAAGAAAACCTCATCGAGCAGCAGTCCGGCGACCCGATGAACGACCTGGAGTACCGCCGCAAGCAACTCTTGAAGCTGCAAGATTCGGTCATCGACATGGAAGACCTCAGCAGTGGGGTTTCGATTACCGACTTGACGCTGACCGACTTCCGCATTGACCTGGCGCAGTTCTTACGGGACCACCCCTCGGTGCTGGAGGGCATGCCACTGGGGGCTCATGCCGTCACCACGAGCATCGACGCGGATATTGAACCCGGCATCATCTTCTGCCTGCGCGCGGAAGTGGCTGCCGCCAAGACGGCACCCGCTGGCGCTGGTGCGGGGGATTACCCGCTGGCACCGGTTTACCTGGCCCATGTTGGAGAGGACCGCACCACCTTGCTGGCCTATCCCCAAGCCAAGCGCATTCTGGATCGACTCAAGCGCTTGTCGCTGGGCAGAGAACTGCCGGATGAAGGCGCCAGCGCGGTGTTCGACAAGCTCACTCGCCGGGGGGAGGACATGCGCCACGCCCAAAAACTACTTTCGTCTGCCATCGCCTCCGTCGTCGGCAAGAACGAAGAACGCGCCGTCGCCAGCCTTTTTTCACCGGGTGGAACGCATGCCATCAAAGGCGAATTTGCGGGCGCGGGGGACTTTGAGGTGCTGGCCTTCATGGTGATCTTGCCAAACGGCGACCAGCCACAGTCAAATAATTAAGGAGGACAACTTGAGCTTTCGTACCGCAGAACCTGCTCTGAAAGACGTTCTTGATGGCATTGCTACCGGCCAGATTCAGCTTCCAGATTTCCAGCGTGGCTGGGTCTGGGATGACAACCATATCCGCTCACTGATTGCGAGCCTTTCGCTGTCTTACCCCATCGGCGCTGTGATGTTCCTCGAGGCAGGTGGGGTTCCGTTCAAGCCTAGGCTGTTTGCCGGCGTGAACCTGCAACCGGCACCAAAACCCAAGACATTGGTTCTCGACGGCCAACAGCGCCTGACCTCGATGTACCTGTCCTTGCGTAGCGGCCAGCCTGTGCCAACCCGAACGGAAAAGGGGGCAGACATCCACCGCCTCTACTTCCTCGACATGGCCAAGTGTTTGGATCCAGACGCTGATCGCGAGGAAGCCGTCATCTCCGTGCCTGAGAGCCTTCAGGTGACCTCAGACTTTGGCCGCAAGGTGGACCTGGATGTCAGCACGCCAGAGCTGCAGTACGCGCAACGCCTGTTTCCCGTGGCATTACTGTTCGACATCCAGGGTTTCATGGCCTGGGAGAGTGGCTTCAGCGGCCACCACCAGTTCGCGGCTGACGCCATGCAGTTCATGCAGAAGTTCCGCAACGAGATCTGGCTCCGCTTCCAGCAGTTCAAGGTGCCTGCAATTGAACTCACGCAGGACACCCCGCGCGAGGCTGTCTGCCAAGTTTTCGAGAGGGTCAACACCGGCGGTGTGACCCTGACCGTCTTCGAGCTCATGACGGCCACCTTTGCCGCCGACGAGTTCAACCTGCGCGACGACTGGGACGCTCGTCGCGAACGTCTGACAGCCAAGCACGACGTTCTCGAGGCAGTGGACGGCACCAGCTTCCTGACCGCTCTCACCTTACTGGCCAGCTACCGGCGCCATCTGTCTCAAAAGACGGCGGTGAGCTGCAAGCGCGCAGACGTGCTGAAGCTCAGCCTGGCCGACTTCAAGGCATTGGAAACGCCGCTTGAGCAAGGCTTCAAGCGCGCCGCTGAACTGCTGGCGGAAGAAAAGATCTTCGACGAACGCAGCTTGCCCTACGCGACGCAACTCATACCGCTCGCAGCCATCTGCGCGCAGCTGGGAGACAAAGCGACGCTACACAGCGTTAACTTCGCTGGTATTGGAGTGGCGTGCTGGGCGAGTTGTATGGCGGTGCCAACGAAACCCGCTTCGCCATGGACATGCAAGATGTCGTGGCCTGGGTCGATGGAGGGACCGAGCCACGCACCGTGCGCGACGCCAACTTCGCTCCGACCCGTCTTCTGTCGCTTCAGAGCCGCTTGGCCGCAGCCTACAAAGGCTTGGCTGCCCTGTTGATGAAGCACGGCGGGCGTGACTTCGTCAGCGGTACGCCGATTGACCTGAACACTTACTTTAACAACGCCATCGACATCCACCACATCTTCCCGCGTGCCTGGTGCGAGAAGCAAAAACTTCCCAAGGACAAGTGGAACAGCGTGGTCAACAAGGCACCCCTGGCTGCAGGGACCAATCGATTCATCAGCGGCGACGCGCCCAGTGTTTATCTGGGCCGGATTCAGAAGGCCAAGCAGGTTCCGCCGCACAACTTGGACGAGTTTTTATCCTCCCATGTCATTCCCGTTCCCGCACTGCGGGCCGATGACTTTGATACCTTCATTCGCCTGCGTGCGGGCGCGTTGCTGGATCTGATTGAGGTTGCCACGGGCAAGACCGTATCGGGCCGCGACAGTGAAGACACCATCAAGGCTTTCGGCGCCCCACTGACGCCATGACGGAGCCGATCAGTTTCAGCATTGACGACGTGGTCACAGCGCTGGCTCTGCCTGACCGTTCGCGGGTGGACCAACGCATCCCGAAGAAGATGCTGGCCGAGCACGGCGCGCCCACGGCCGCCGATCGGCGCCTGCTGACCGATGGCATCGAAGAACTCCAGTGGGTTGCCGCATTGAAACCTGGGACCGTCGCCATTCCAGATCACCGCGCCGATGGACGTGAATACCTTGAGATTGCTGTGTTGGCGCTGCAGGTGCGCCCGACGCACAACAAGCAGTCCCAGTGGCTGCGGCTGCCCGAATTGGTGCACCGGGCCGTGCCATACCCTGTGGTGCTGATCCAGGCCCTGCCCCCCGTCGGTTCAGCCACACAAGAGGAGGCAACGCCCGCGACGCCAGGGCAGTTGGCCGTCAGCCTGGCGCACAAGCGCGCTGCACAGAATGAAACGGGCAAGGTGGTTCTCGACGGTGAATTGATCCGCACCGAGCTGGGTGGCACCAACGGCATCGCGCCCCAGATCGCGACCCGGTTGTTGGAGGCCCTTGCACTGGACCGCCAGCCTCATCAGGACCTGATGGCCCTGTACCAGGGCTGGATGGACTGCCTGACTGCTGCGGAGGCCGCCCGCATTACTGGCCACTTCCGACTGCCCACGGACCCCAGCGAAGCCGCCGCAAAGCGTGAAGCACTGCGCGCTTGCCTACTGCTTGAACAAGAAGCGGCCCGCCTGCGCAATCAAGCGGTCAAAGAACGACAGATCGCCAAGCAGGTCGACCTGAACCTCGCACTGCAGCGCTTGCAGGCCGACCTGAATGCGGCTCGCGCACGGCTGTAAACGCCGAGTGTCGCCTGGTTCCAGGCGCTACTCAGTTGCTTGCCAGTCCACGCTTTGATCGCCCTAATTTGTAAAATAATTGAATTTTTCGAAGTCTTTCTGCGAGAATGAATACCTTATTTTAAAGGAGATGGATCATGCTGCTCGAATTCCGGGTTCGGAACTACCGTTCGATCCGCGACGAGCAGGTGCTGACCCTGATTGCCTCCGGCGACAAGGAGCTGGCTGACACCCACCTCGCACCCACAGGGCTCAAGGCCGCGTCACACGCGCTGCGCAGCGCGGTGGTGTACGGCCCCAACGCCAGCGGCAAGTCCAGCTTGCTGCGCGCACTGGACTACCTGCGCGCCGTCGTGGCAGAGTCCGCCACGGTCATCCAGCCCGGCCAAACGTACAACGTTCAGCCCTTCAAGCTGGACCCAGCCAGCGCCCAGCAGCCCACCGAGTTCGAGATCACGTTCCTGCTGGCAGGCGTGCGGCATCAATATGCGTTTTCGATGACGGCTCAACGCATCGTCAGCGAATCTCTGTTGGTGTACCGAAGCAGCAAGCCCACCCAGCTCTTCAACCGCCAATATGTCGACGGGGACGTCTACGACTACGAATTCAGCACGTACCTGAGCGGCCCGCGCAAGATCTGGCAAGAGAGCACCCGCCCCAACTCCTTGTTCTTGTCCATGGCGGCCCAGCTCAACAGTGAGCAGTTGGGCCCTGTGTTCAACTGGATCGTCCGCAACATCGTCTTTCTGCCGGCTGGTGCAAGCGTGCTGCCCGACTTCACCACAGCGCTGTTGGCCACCCCGGAAGGTCGGGCCTCGATCCGCGAATTCCTGTCGGCGGCAGACATTTCCATCGCCGATGTGCAGGCAATATCTCAGAAGGCCATGCACACTCAAGTGGTGATGAGCGCCAGTGGTGTGCAACAGGCAAGCCAAGAAGAGCGTGAGTTCCTGCGGCCCATTTTTGAGCACAGCACGCCCAAGGGATCGGCCAAGTTCGAGTTGCACGATGAATCCGAGGGCACGCAGCGCCTTTACGGCTTGATAGCCCCGGTCCTGGATTGCCTGCGTGAGGGGCGCGTGCTGGTGGTGGATGAGTTAGACAGCAGCCTGCACACCCTGCTGGTGCGGCGACTGATCGCCATGTTCCAGACGCCCGAGCTCAACCCTCATGGTGCACAGCTGATCTTCAGCACCCATGACACCTCTTTGCTCGACCACACGTTGTTCCGTCGCGATCAGATCTGGTTCACGGAGAAAGACGCTGACCAGGCCACACGCTTGTATCCGTTGACGGACTTCAGCCCCCGTAAGCAAGAAGCCTGGGAACGTGGCTACCTCGCCGGGCGTTATGGCGCAGTGCCCTTCTTCGCTGACTGGCCTGAATCAGCCAAGGCCAAGACGCGGTAAGGCAATGGGGAAGACCAACCAGCCCAAGCATCGGCAGGCCGTCCGCGAGCTGCGGCGGCGTGCCGCAGTGCGGCAGCCCTATGAGCGCTTGCTGATCGTCTGCGAAGGCGAGAAGACAGAGCCACAGTACCTGCGAGAGATCCAGCAAACCTATCGGCTGGCGACGGCCCACGTGCAGGTTCTGCACAGCCAGATCGGTACTGAGCCGTTGCAGGTGTTGGAGTACGCCCTTGCAGTCTTCAAAGAAGGCGACCGTGCGCATGGCATCCACCCCGGCGAGTTCGACCGCATCGTTGTAGTGTTTGACCGCGACGAACACAGAACCTACCACGCGGCGTTGACGAAAGCGACGGCACAAAGCGGCAGGCTGCGAAACGACAACCGTGTTGCTGTGCCGGTGGATGTGGTCGCCTCAGTGCCGTGCTTCGAGCTCTGGTTGCTTCTGCATTTTGAGGACGTGCATGCTCCGCTGCACCGTCACGAGGCGCTGGCGCGACTGAAGACCCATCTACCCAACTACGAGAAGGGCAGCGGTGGCCACTGGGTGGCCACGCAGGGCCGCCTGGGCGATGCGACGCAGCGTGCGCAACGCTTGGCAGCCGCCACCACGGCCCACGATGGCACCCAACCCTACACAGCGATGCACGAGCTCGTCTTGAGACTCGTGCAGTTGAAAGATTGATCGCATACCAACGCAGGGAAGACACATGACGATGAAGAAGATTGAAGCTGGCACGCCTGAAGCCCAATCGGCCAACCTCGTGGCCGAGAACGTGGCGCAGTTGCGGACTCTGTTCCCGGAACTGGTGACCGAGGGGCCCAATGGCCTAGCAATCAATGTGGACTTGCTGAAGGCCTTGGTGGGCGAAACGGTCACTGACGCCGACGAGAAGTACGGTCTCAACTGGCACGGCAAGCGTGCCGCGCGGCAACTGGCCTTGTCGCCCAGCACCGGCACGCTGCGCCCGTGCCCGGACGAAAGCGTGGACTGGGACACCACGAAGAACCTGATGATCGAGGGCGACAACCTCGAAGTGTTGAAGCTGCTGCAGAAGAGCTACGCGGGCAAGGTGAAGCTGGCGTACCTCGACCCGCCGTACAACACCGGGAAGGACTTCGTGTACCCGGACAGCTTTCGTGACAGCATACAGAACTACCTGGAGCAGACCGCCCAGGTCGAGGGTGGACGCAAAATCAGCAGCAACACCGAGGCCAGCGGTCGGTTTCACACCGACTGGCTCAACATGATGCTGCCGCGCTTGAAGCTGACCCGAGCGCTGCTGCGGCGGGACGGCGTGGTGTTCATCTCCATTGACGACCGCGAGCTGACCAATCTTCGGATGGTTGCCAACGAGGTCTTCGGCGAGGAGAACTTCGTCGCGACCGTCAGCGTCGTCAACAACATGAAGGGCCGAAACGACAAGAAGCACGTCGCGGCCTGCCACGAGTATGTGGTGATCTATTCAGGGCCGGCCTTCCGGTCCAACGGCTTGCCGTTGACCGATGAACAGAAGGCTGCGTTCAAGTACGTCGATGACAAGGGCAACAAGTACGCGCTGCGGGACCTGCGAAAGCGCGGCGGACCGGACAAGCGCGAAGACCGACCGAACATGTACTTCCCCATCTTCTGGGACGAGAAGACCGGCCGGGTGTCTCTGGAGAGATTGGCACCGAGTGACTGCGAGATCCTGCCGATGCGCGGCGACGGCGTAGAAGGTCGCTGGCGGTGGGGCATTGACAAGGTTCGCAAGCACATTGACTGGATGCACCCGAAGCGCTCAGACCGGACCGGTCGGCTGGACGTGGAGCATCGGGTCTATCTCGATACCTCTATCGCCATTGAAGATGAGCCCGATGACGATGAAGAGGACGAGGGCGCCGTTGAGCGCACGTCAAAGCCGAAGTCGTTCTGGTTGGGGGGAGAGTTTTCCACCGATAGCGGCAAGCGAGCCCTTAAAGAATTGTTGCCTGGAGAAGTGTTCGACTTCCCGAAGTCCATCGACTTCCTGCGCACATGCATCCTCCTTGGCACGAGCGGAGACGACATCGTGATGGACCTGTTTGCGGGATCGGGAGCAACGGCCCAGGCGGTGATGCAGCAGAACGCGATCGACTCGCAGTCCCGCCGCTTCATCTGCGTTCAGCTTCCGGAGCCCTTGGACCCGTCCGACAAAGCGCAGAAGGCCGGCGCCTCGCTCTGCGACAAGCTGAAGAAACCACGCAACATTGCCGAGCTGACCAAGGAACGCATCCGTCGCGCTGCCGCGAAGGTGAAGGCCGAGAACCCGCTCTTTGGTGGCGACTTCGGTTTTCGTGTATTTAAGTTGGACTCGTCCAACATCCGCGCTTGGAACCCAACGGCGGACGGCATGGCTGAGACCCTGCTGGCTCACGCTGAACATCTTCTGCCGGGCCGCACGGACGACGACGTTCTGGCCGAACTTCTGTTGAAGCTCGGTCTCGACCTTTGCGTGCCAACGCAGGCCCGAACTGTCGCTAGCAAGCAGCTCCGGAGCGTTGCTGGGGGCGTGCTCATCGCATGCCTGGATCCGCAGATTCAAGCCAGCGATGTCGAGCCCCTCGCCCAGGGCATCATTGCCTCGCATAAAGAGCTGACCCCGGCCGGCGACACCACCTGCGTTTTCCGAGACAGTGCCTTTGCCGACGACGTAGTCAAGACTGGGCTGTACCCGGTCTTGTAGACACGGACCTAAGCATATTGCATTGATTCAAAGTTTGCAGGGCTGACATATCCGATGGTTGAGTGCCGACGCTTTGGATTGTAGAAACACTCAATGTAATTGAAGACATCCGCCTTGGCTTCCTTGCGGGATTTATAAAGCCCCCGGCGATTGACCCG
>CANJOT010000118.1 GCA_947475815.1 Burkholderiales bacterium
GAGGCGGCGGGTCAGGACATTGAAGTCTGGATGGATGGCGGCATCCGCTCCGGCCAGGACGTGCTCAAGGCCGTGGCGCTGGGCGCCCGGGGCACGCTGATCGGCCGGGCCTTCCTCTACGGACTGGGCGCCATGGGCGAGGCCGGCGTGACACGCTGCCTGCAGCTGATTGCCAATGAACTCGACATCACCATGGGATTCTGCGGCCACACCGACATCCGCAAGGTGGGGCGCGACATTCTGATTCCGGGTACTTATCCCTTGGCCTGAACGAGGCCGATCAGGTATTTCTTGACTGGCGCGGGCAGGCCGGCGTCCTGCACCCCGGCCAGATCGGTCCAGGCCAGGCCGGCGGCATCCTCGGCCAGGCGTGGCACGAGGCGTTCAAGCGCCACGACGACGGGCTGCGCCGTGAGCCGGAAATGCGTGAACCCATGCACAAACACGGCACCGTGCTGCATGCCGGCAACGACGCCAAACCGGGCGGCAAACAGCCCCGCCTTCTGGTGCATAAGCTGTTCATCGCCGGCCAGGGGCAGCTCGGGCAAGGACCACAAGCCCCCCCAGATGCCCTGCGGCGGTCGTTTTTCCAGCAGCACCTGATCACCAAATCGCAACACCAGCATGGCCACCGAGCGCTCGGGCACGGCCGTGCGCACTTTTGGTGTGGGCAGGCGATCGACCTTGCCCAGCGCCAGCGCTTTGCAGGCGTTGCGCATCGGGCACAACAGGCAGGATGGATTTTTCGGTTTGCACAGGGTCGCACCCAGGTCCATCAAGCCCTGGGTGTAATCGACCATGTCGTCGCGCCCGGCGGGCAGCAGCTGTTCGGCCAGTGCCCAGAGTTGCTGCTCGATGGCGCGCTCGCCTGGAAAACCCTCGATGGCAAACATCCGACTCAACACCCGCTTGACATTGCCATCGAGGATGGCGGCGCGCACCCCGGCAGAAAACACGGCAATCGCCGCTGCGGTCGAGCGGCCAATGCCGGGCAGGCTGGCGATGACCAGCGGGTCCGTGGGAAACACGCCCGCGAACTCGCTGACCACACGGCGTGCGCAGGCATGCAGATTGCGCGCCCTTGAATAATAGCCCAGCCCGCTCCAGCATTGCATGACCTCGTCATCGCTGGCCCTGGCAAGGGCGAACACATCGGGAAAGCGTTCGAGAAAGCGGCCGTAATACGGAATCACCGCCGCCACCTGGGTTTGCTGCAACATAATCTCGGAGAGCCAGATGCGATAGGCGTCGGTGGTGTTTTGCCAGGGCAGCTCGTGGCGCCCCGAGGCGCGCTGCCACTGCACCAGCGCTGTGGCAAATCCGTCGACGGCGGTGTTCAAGCCGCCAGCGCCTCGAGATCCTTGTCGGCGTGGGTATCGAGCGCGGCTTCGATGCCGGCTTCGAGTTCGGTCAGGCGCGCACGCTGGCCCTGAACGCGGCCTTCCTGCTCGGCCACCTCGGCCAGCCGTTCGTCGAGCTGTCCGGCCGCCGCCTGAATCTGGCGGATCGACTCTCCCCGACGGCGCAACTGGCTCTGATGTTCGCGAATCTGGCCTTCAATCGGCGCCATGACGGCCTTGAGCCAGGCTTCCACATCGCGATTGGCGACCTCGTAGCTGGCCCGGACCTGACTGGCGATCGATTCAAAAAACTTCTGCGTCAGGACCACCTTCTCGGTGGTCAGGATGGTCAGCAGTCCAAACCGTTCTTCATAGATGTGCTGGATGCGGGTGATCTCGTCGATGTACGGCTCCAGACTCAGACGCATCGGTGTGGTCAGGCGCATGCCGTGTTCGGTGCCGAATTTTTGCACCATGGCATTCATGAGCCGGCCGATTTCATCAATCTTGTACTGCGCACTTTCCAGGGCGGCGCCCGCGGCGCGGAAATAATCCGTCATCGACTCGCGCATGCCGGTCGAAAACGCCGAGGCAATCATGGCCTCGCGCGTGGCGCGGGTGCGCTCGCGCAGCGTCTTGATCCCCAGCTCGGTATACACTTCGTTCGAAAGACGCGCATAGACGGCGCGCAAAGCCTGGAACGTCACCACGCTCTTGTCAAACTCTTCCTTTTCACCTTGCACGCGCGCCATCATGTGGCTCACGACGCTGGCATTCTTGCCCTGCAGGCCACGCAACTCGGCCAGTTGCTGCTCGACGCTGGCGACGCGCGCCGTCAGGGTGTCCTCGGCCGCCTCGATCAGATCACGCAACTCGCGCTGCACCAGATCGCGCACGATTTCGAGTTTCTGCGGAATCAGCTTGCGCGTGAGCGCCTGCTCAAGCTGGGCAATGCGGCTTTTCTTGAGCAGCAGCTCATCGTGGTTGATCTTGGCCAGCAGCGCCTTCTGCGCCGACACCGGAAAAATCTGCTCGACATCGAGACCCAGCAACTGCGCGCAACCGTTCACCTGACGCGCAATTTCAGCATCGACCTGCGCCGGCGACTTCAATTCGTCCCACATGCTGTCGATCTTGTTGAGCACCACCACCCGACCCTGCTTGCGCGCACCGCTGATGTGGCTGCGCCAGACCTCGATATCACTTTTCGTGACGCCAGTATCGGCAGCCAGCACAAACAGCACCGCGTGGGCATTGGGAATCATGCTGAGCGTCAGCTCGGGCTCGGTGCCAATGGCGTTCAGGCCCGGGGTGTCCAGAATCACCAGCCCCTGACGCAGCAGGGGATGGGGGAAATTGATGACGGCATGACGCCACTTGGACACCTCAACGCAGCCGTCTGCGTCAACGCTCATGATCTGGTCGGCATCGGTATCGTCATACAGGCCCCAGGCGCGCGCATCCTCGAAGGGCACGCGCCGGACCTTGCAGACCTCCTCGATGGCGCCCAGCATGGCGGCGGCCGAGTCGATATCGAGCGGCAACACATGCCAGGCCTCGGGGGTTTTTTTGTACTCCGCGGTACCGACGTGGCTGGCGCGGGTTGCAATCGGCAGCAGGCGGATTTCGGGCGGACGCGCCGGGTCGTAGAGCAACTCGGTCGGACACATGGTGGTGCGTCCGGCCGAGGAAGGCAGGATGCGCTGGCCATAGTCGGCAAAAAATATCGAATTGATCAGCTCCGACTTGCCACGCGAAAACTCGGCGACAAAAGCGACCGTGAGTTTATCGTCGGCAATATGCGTCAACACCCGCGTAAGCCGCGTCTCGGCGAGGGGTTGGATGATGTGCGCGTCCAGCATCCAGACGTGCAGTTCATCGATGCACCGTTTCAGGTTGCCGCGCCAGGCGCTGTATTCCTGAAATTTGCTGACCAGTGTTTGCATAGAAGGATCTTGTACCAAAAAGAAATGACCGCCACCCCATAGCATAAGGGATTATGGCCCGCATCCCTGCCCCAGGCATGACCCGGGTTGGCACCCTGAGTGAAAATGCCACACTTGCCAACCCGCGGCCTCACACCCGCCACACCCGTCACGCCGCGGCACGGCCATCCGTCTTCAGCGGCGCTGGCAACGGGGACAATAAAAGCTTGAGCGCTGACCCTGACGCAGGGCGCGTATCGGTGTCGCACACACTCTGCAGGCTTCGTGTTCACGATCGTAAACGAAATACTCCTGCTGAAAATAACCGGCACGGCCGTCGCTGCCAACAAAATCACGCAACGTGCTGCCGCCCTTGTCAATCGCCAGAGCGAGCACCACGCGAATGGCCTCGGCCAGCCTGACATACCGCGCCAAAGCGATGCGGCCGGCTGCCGCGGCAGGGTGAATGCCGGCGCGAAACAGGGTCTCGGACGCATAGATGTTGCCCACACCGACAACCACATGGCCCCCAAGCAGCAACTGCTTGATGGCCACGGCCCGTCCGCGACTCTCGCGATACAGCAGCTGTGCGCCGGTCTCGCCGGCGAAAGCAGCCGACAGCGGCTCGACACCGAGCGCACGCAGATGACGGTTGTCTTCGATCGGACCGTCACTGTGCGCATGCCAGAGGATCGCGCCAAAACGCCGCGGGTCGTTGTAGCGCAACAGGGTGTTGTCAAGCACCAGATCGACGTGATCATGGGTCGCCAGCGCCGGCTCAGCGGCGCCGCGTTGATGCACCCGCAGGGTGCCGGTCATGCCCAGATGGACAATCAGCGTGCCGTGCGCATGCTCGCCCTCGCAGCCGATCAGAATGAACTTTCCACGCCTGCCGACAGTCTGCACTCTTGCCCCCGGCAATATGTCCGCCAGCATGCCGGGCACCGGCCAGCGCAATGCGCCATTGCGGACCACCAGGGCATCGATGCGGCGCCCTTCAATATGGGGGGCCACGCCACGACGGGTGACTTCAACCTCGGGGAGTTCTGGCATGTTGCGGGGTACGCGCTTTCCACCTAAGATAAGGTATGAATTCTAAGGAATGATCTCATTGCACAACGATCTCACCGGGGTTGAGCCGGTTTTCGCCGCCCATCTCGCCGCCGACACGGCAAACCCCAGCCTGCGCCGCTCGCGTCGCGGCACGCTGTGGCTCGGGCTGGCCCTGACGCTGCTGGCGAGTGCCTGCGCGCCATTGCAGACCGCTACGAACGCCGCCGGTCAGCCGGCAGCCAGTGCTGTCGCCGCCGCCGCGCCTGCCGTCGTGCCGCCGCCCGCGCCCAAGCTGCCGCTACTGAGCCTCACGCAAGACATATTGTATCAACTGATGATGTCCGAAATCGCCGCCCAGCGCAGCCTGCCCGGACCGGCGTTCAATACGCTCTACGAGCTGGCCCAGCGCACGCGCGATCCGCGCATCGCCCGCCGCTCGCTTGAGCTCGCCCTGCAGGCGCGCCAGCCAGGCAATGCCCTGCTGGGTGCGCGGCTGTGGAATGAACTCGCCGACAGCGTCCAGTCGAAGGAAGCGCTGTTCAACATGCTGGTGCTGGCCGGCCAGTTCGAGGAAGTCGAGACCCTGCTGCGCCGCGATCTGGCCAGCATGGCCGCGCCCGAGCTGGCCTTCGGTTCCATCGGCACCCTGCTGGCGCGCAGCACGCGGCGCAGCGAAGCGCTGACGGTGATGGAAGACCTCGCCGCCGACTACCCGAAATTGCCCGAGGCCAAACTGGCCGTGGCACAAAGCGCACAACTGGCGGGCAACAAGGCGCGCGCCATCGAAAAAGTACGCGAGGCGCTTGCCCTGCGTCCCGACTGGGAATTGGCCGCCCTGATCGGTGCGCAATACCTCCAGCCGGAATCGCCTACAGCGGCTAGTGAATTCCTTAACCAATTTTTAGTGAACTCACCGAACTCAAGCTCAGCCCGGCTGGCCCTCGGCCGCGTTCTGGCGGGCGATCAGCGGTATGCCGAGGCGATGGTCCAGTTCCGCCGCGTGCTCGAGCAGCAAGCCGACAACAGCGAAGCCAACTATGCCATGGGTCTGCTGGCCAAGCAAAGTGGCAAGATGGACGAGGCCGAACGTTTTTTCAAACGGTACATCGAACTCGCCGCCAAGGCCCGCCCCGACGAGCGCAACACCAACCGTGCCAACCTGCAACTGGCGCAAATCGAGGAAGACCGGAAAAACATCGAGGCAGCCCTGCGCTATCTGGCACGCGTCACCGATGGCGAAGAAGCCCTGCCGGCGCTCGGCCGGCGCGCCGCGCTGCTGGCAAGCGCCAAACGTCTGGACGAAGCGCGCAAGCTGCTGCGCGAGGCCGATGCCAGTTCGGCGCGCGAACGCGTGCAGCTGGTACAAATGGAAGCACAGCTGTTACGCGACAACAACCGCGTTGACGAAGCGCTCGCCTTCCTGACCGACGCCATCAAGACCTACCCGGACGAACCCGACCTGCTTTATGACCAGGCCATGGTCGCCGAAAAGCTCAACAAGCTTGAGCTGATGGAAAGTGCACTGCGTGAACTGATCCGCCAGCGGCCCGATTCGGCCCAGGCCTACAACGCCCTGGGCTACAGCCTGGCCGACCGCAAGCTGCGCCTGGACGAAGCGTTCAAGCTGATCGAACGCGCCCTGACGCTCGCGCCCGATGATGCGGCCATCACCGACAGCATGGGCTGGGTGCATTACCGGCTGGGCAACAACGACAAGGCGCTTGAATTCCTGCGGCGGGCTTATGCGATGCGCCCGGACACCGAAGTCGGCGCTCACCTTGGCGAAGTCCTGTGGGTCACGGGCAAACAGTCCGAGGCCCAGCAACTGTGGCGCGAGGCACGCCAGAAAGAGCCGGAAAACGAGGTCCTGCGCGAAACCGTGACGCGCCTGAACGTTCCGCCGACGGCGCGTTAGACCCGGTGCACACACTGGTTCTCCGGCAGACGGCCCGGTCCCTGCCGGGACGGTTGAGGGGGCTGTTTTTCTCCCTGTGCATCCTGGCCGCCTTGTTGGGCACCCTGCTGACCGGCTGCGCCACACCGCGAGCCGCCGTGACCGGCAATGAAACGCTGGTGCTCTCAGGTCGGCTGTCGGCCCGCTATACCGATCCCGACAGCGACAAAAAGGGCGAGCTGTACGGCCGCTTTGACTGGCTCGAACAGGGCGAAAACACTGAACTGACCCTGATTGACCCCCTCGGTCAGGCCATCGCACGCATCAATGCGAACCGCACACGCACCACCATCACCCTGCGCAACGGCGAGAGCTACTCGGACAAAAGCGCCGAAGCGCTGACCAAAAAGACGCTCGGCTGGAGCCTGCCTCTGGCTAATTTTGGCCACTGGCTGCGCAGCCGCGCCGGCAGCGCAGCCGAGATCGAACGTGATGCCGCCGGCCACATCCTGCGTATCCGCGAGGACGGCTGGACCATCCGCTACACGCTCGCCGACGATGAGGCGGCAGACAAAGGCGATGGCAAGAGCGGCGCGCGCACCAGCCGCATCGATCTGAGCTATCCGGGCCCGGGTCCGGCCATCGAGTTGCGGCTCGCGCTCGATCCCTGAGCGGACAGGCTCGCATGGACGATTTTCTCGAACACTGCCCGGCGCCCGCCAAACTCAACCTGTTTTTACATGTGACCGGGCGGCGCGCCGACGGCTACCACACGCTGCAGTCGCTGTTCCAGCTCATCGACCTTGGCGACCGGCTGTCGTTTCGCCGCCGCGCCGACAGCACCATCGTCCGCGTCACCGATGTGCCCGGCGTGCCGCCCGAAACCGATCTGGTGGTGCGCGCGGCGCGGCTCTTGCAGCAAGAGGCGCGTCGTCTGGGGAGGCCAGCGGCGGGTGTTGACATCGTGATCGAGAAAAATATTCCGATGGGCGGCGGACTCGGCGGTGGCAGTTCCGACGCCGCCACCACCCTGCTGGCGCTAAACCGTCTGTGGCAGCTCGGATGCGCACGCCAGCGGCTGATGGAACTGGGTCTGACGCTGGGCGCGGACGTGCCGTTTTTCATTTTTGGCCGCAATGCTTTTGCCGAGGGGATCGGCGAACAACTGGTCAGCGTCGACACGCCGCAGCGCTGGTTTGCCGTGATTCATCCGGGGGTAAACGTCGCAACTGCAACAGTCTTCAACGCAGCCGAATTGACACGGGATACGAAACCCATCAAAATCTCGGACTTTTCCGCGCTTGTCGATGGATTTGGGCACAACGATCTTGAGCCTGTTGCGGCGGCCCGTTTCGCGCCGGTCGCGCAAGCGCTGGCCTGGATCGGCAAATCGGGCGCAGCCGGGCGATTGGGCACGGCGCGCATGAGTGGCTCGGGCGCCTGCGTGTTTGGCGTGTACGGCAGCGAAGAACGGGCCCGTCAGGCCGTTTACGGTTTGCCTGCAGGATGGACAGGATGGGTGTGCAGCGGTCTGGCTCACCATCCCTTGCTGGACTGGGCCACCGACGGCCCGGCACAATGAGTTCAGTCCTGCAACAGGGGGCAGGCAGGGCAGAAGTAATTCAGCAAGTGCGGTAGTTCAGGGAATTCCGGTGTTAGCATTGCCTTGGTGTAATGCTTGCATCTGTAAGGGGTTGTGTAGGGGAGTCGCCAAGTTGGTCAAGGCACCGGATTTTGATTCCGGCATGCGAGGGTTCGAGTCCTTCCTCCCCTGCCATTAATCTGGCAGGTCGTTGCAGTCTGAGCCAGCGTGCTCAACACTGACAACAGCCGTCAGGCAGACCGGGGGCCAGCCTCGGTCGACGACGCGCCAATCAGAAAGAATCAGGCGCTTGCTTAAAAACTTTGGGTAAAGAGTCTTACATGGCCGAAGGCTTGATGGTATTCACCGGAAACGCCAACCCTCAGTTGGCGACGGCTGTGGCCAAACATCTCCAGATGCCTTTGGGCAAGGCCCAGGTCGGTCGCTTCTCGGACGGGGAAGTCAACGTCGAGATCCAGGAAAACGTGCGCGGCAAGGATGTCTTCGTGCTGCAGTCGACCTGTGCGCCGACCAACGACAACCTGATGGAAATCATGATCATGGTCGATGCGCTCAAGCGTTCATCGGCGGGTCGGATTACCGCAGCCATCCCCTACTTCGGCTATGCACGTCAGGATCGCCGGCCGCGCTCGGGCCGGGTGGCCATCTCGGCCAAGGTCGTGGCCAATATGTTGCAGGCGGCCGGTGTCGACCGCGTGCTGACCATGGACCTGCACGCCGACCAGATTCAGGGCTTTTTTGATATCCCGGTCGACAATATTTACGCTTCTCCGCTGCTGCTGGCCGACCTGGCCAAGCAGGGCCATAGCAATCTGCTGGTGGTGTCCCCGGACGTGGGTGGTGTGGTGCGCGCACGCGCGCTCGCCAAGCGTCTGGACACCGATCTGGCCATCATCGACAAACGCCGGCCACGTGCCAATGTGGCCGAAGTGATGAACATCATCGGTGAAGTCGATGGTCGCACCTGCGTGATCATGGACGACATGGTCGACACCGCCAACACCCTGTGCAAGGCGGCCGAAGCCCTCAAGGAACGCGGCGCCAGCAAGGTCATGGCCTACTGCACCCATCCGGTGCTGTCGGGCGGAGCGGTACAGCGCATCGATCACTCCTCGCTCGACGAGCTGGTGGTGGTGGATACCATTCCGCTCAACCGTGACGCACAGAAAAGCGCCAAGATCCGCCAGATGTCGTGCGCCGCCCTGCTCGGTGAGACCATCCTGCGCATCAGCAATGGCGAGTCGGTCAGCTCGCTGTTTGCCGAATAAGTTTTAGCGCCACGTTTTTCCGCAACACCCAAGTTTTTTAACCACCCGGCCGGTTGGTCGCGACTGCCGGGTTTTATCTGGAGAAGTCCCATGAAAGTTATCGCCACTTCGCGTTCTGCGCAAGGTACGGGTGCGAGCCGCCGCCTGCGCATCGCCGGCCGTGTTCCCGCCATTGTTTATGGCGGCGAAGCCACGCCCGCATCCATTGAACTGGATCACAACACGCTCTACCATGCCCTGCGCAAGGAAGCCTTCCATTCGTCCATTCTCGAACTCGAGGTAGACGGCAAGGGCGCCGAAAAAGTGCTGCTGCGCGACGTGCAAATGCACCCGTTCCGCCAGCTCGTGCTGCACGTTGACTTCCAGCGCATTTCGGCCAACACCAAGATCCACGTCAAAGTACCGCTGCACTTTGTCAACGCCGACCTGTCGCCGGCGGTGAAAATGTCGGCCGCCGTCGTCAGCCACGTGCTGACCGAGCTCGACGTGACCTGCCTGCCCGGCCAGTTGCCCGAGTTTATCGAGGTCGATCTGACCACGCTGGTCGCTGGCTCGTCGATCCACCTGAACGACATCACGCTGCCTGAAGGCGTGTCGGCCGTGTCCCACGAAAACCCCGTGGTGGTGCTCGCCAAGGTGCCTGCCGGTGCCGTTGAAGCCACCGCAACCGAAGCGGAAAAGAAGTAAGCTTCCCTTCTGTTCGCCAAAAAAGCCCCGGCGCGAGTTGGGGCTTTTTTGTTGGAGACTTCGTGTTAAAGCCTTCTTATTGAAGTCTTCTTGCTGGAGCCTTCATTTCCACACCTGCCATGGCGATCAAACTGTTAGTCGGACTCGGCAACCCCGGTCCCGAATACGAAAACACGCGCCACAATGCCGGCTTCTGGCTGGCCGAGGCGTACGCACGCGAGTCTGGTGCCAGCCTGAAATCGGAAAAGGGATTTTTCGGCAAGCTCGGCAAGACCAGTGCCGCCTGGGTGCTGATGCCCATGACGTTCATGAACCGCTCGGGTGACGCGGTCGCCAGCCTGGCGCGGTTTTACAAGATTGCACCCGAAGAGATCCTGGTCGTGCACGATGAACTCGACCTCCTGCCCGGCATCGCCAAGATCAAAAAGGGCGGCAGCAATGCCGGCCACAATGGCTTGAAAGACATCACCGCCAAACTGGGCACGGCCGATTTCTGGCGCCTGCGCATCGGCATCGGTCATCCACGCAGCCTCGGCCTGCGTCAGGAGGTGATCGATTTTGTGCTGCACCCGCCACGCCGGGACGAGCAGGACGCCATCGACGACTGCCTCAACCGCTGCCTGAACATTCTGCCCGATGCCCTCGGTGGCCGCATGGAAGCCGCCATGCTCAAGCTGCACACCAAGGCCTGAGGCCCTTGCGGGCGGCCCGCTCAGCCGTTCGCAACGCCGCTGGCGACATGCCCGCTTGGCCCGGCCATGGCGGCCGACGTGATGTTACGCATCTGGTCGTCAAAATAAAAATCCGGCTCGAACTGGCGTAGAAAGGGCCCCTTCTCCAGGCCGCCGAGAAACATGGCTTCATCGACCTGGATGTTCCAGTCCATCAGCGTGCGGATGGCACGCTCGTGTGCCGGTGCGCTGCGCGCCGTCACCAGCGCCGTGCGCACGCGGATGGGCACGGTACGTCCGGACGTCTGCTGCAGGCGGTGCAGGGCCAGCAGCAGGGGCTTCATGGGGCCGTCCGGCAGCGGCCGGTGCGCGTGGGAACGTTCATGGTCCTGAAAGGCCGGCAGGCCACCGCTTTTGAAGACCCGTTCGGCTTCATCGGAAAACAGCACAGCGTCGCCGTCGAAGGCGATGCGCAGTTCATCGGGATGGCGGTCCGCCTCGATCACCGACTGCGAATACACCCGCGCGGCCGGAAATCCGGCACGCAGGGCCTCGCGCACA
>CANJOT010000119.1 GCA_947475815.1 Burkholderiales bacterium
CCCACTCACGCACGTGATATTGCATGTTACGGATCGGTACAAACACGGAGCGCGCCTGCTTACGCGGCTGGTAGGTCGGAACGGACATGGGCGGTTCAACACGGTTACAATCGTCGGCGGAACCAAAAGGATACAGCACCCCGACCCTGTATGAAGTTGCCCGCTCCGCCAGCCGCGCCGCAACCCGGCGGCCATTCCCCTGTCCCTGCGGACCACAGCAAACCCTGGTACGTCTACATGATCGAATGCCGCGACGGCAGTATCTATACCGGCGTGGCGGTGGATGTCGCGGCGCGTTACGCCCGTCATGCCAGCGGCAAGGGCGCCCGCTATACACGCTCGCACCCGCCGCTGCGCCTGCTGGCCGTGTTCACCCATCCTGACCGCTCGACCGCACTCAAGGCGGAGTACGCACTGAAAAAACTGGGCGCCCCGGAAAAACGCGCGCTCGCTGCGGCACATCCGCAAGCAATCGTCTGAGCCGGCAGCATCGTCTGGAGTCAGGTCGGCGCGCTCGGCATGGGGTCTGCCTGGCCGGCGGAAAACGTCAGGGACTCGGTGACGGCCTGACCGGATCGTTGAGCAGAGCGGCCAGTTCGTCCTCATCAAAACCGGCGGCGCGGCGCGCTTCGAGATTGAAGGGGCCGCGCAGCCGCGGCGCCGCGTGGCGCAGCGCCAGATCGGCATAGGTGCTCAAGGGATCAAGGCCAAGCCGCGCGCACAGAAATTTGTACCAGCGGTTGCCGACGGCGACGTGAGCAATCTCGTCGCGCAGGATGATGTCGAGGATGGCCGCGGCCGCGTGGTCACCGGCCTGGGCGAGCTTGTGGCGGATCGGCGGTGAGGCATCCAGTCCGCGCGCCTCGAGCGTGCGTGGCACCAGCGCAAGGCGCGCCAGCAGATCATCGCGTGTTTTTTCAGCCATCTCCCACAACCCGTTGTGGGCCGGGAAATCACCGTAAACATACCCCAGGGTAGCCAGATGGGCACACAGCAGGCGATGGTGATACGCCTCTTCACGCGCCACGCCGACCCATTCCCGGTAGAAGGCATCTGGCATGCCGGGGAAACGCCAGACGATGTCGAGCGCCAGATCAACGGCATTCAATTCAATATGGGCGAGCGCGTGCATCAGGCTGGCGCGGCCGGCGACACTGTGCACGCCACGGCGCGGCACACTGGCGGGCGGCACAAGCTCGGGACGAGCCTCGCGGCCGGGAATCGGCGCGTCGGGTGTCAGCACGGCATCGACATCGAGGAGCGCGCTCGCGTCGAGGGCTTCCGTGGCTGCCAGTTTCGCCTCGAAGCTGGCAGCACAAATCGCGGCCAGCGCCGCCTGACGCAGCATCAGGCCTTCTCCGAATACACAGCCGGCAGCCGGCAGACACCCTGCGAAGCACTGCAAAGACGTAAAATAGACACTTCTTTCTTCCAGAAAAACATCATGGCCATCTACCAGCTTGAAGACCGCGTGCCCGACATTCACCCGAGCGCATTCGTGCACGACGATGCCACCATCATCGGTAGCGTGATTATGCACGCCAATACCAGCGTCTGGCCCAACGTGGTCGCGCGTGGCGACACCGCCCCCATGGTCATCGGCGAGGGTAGCAACATCCAGGACGGCACGGTGCTGCATGCCGATCACGATCAGCCGCTCATCATCGGCAAAAACGTCACCGTTGGCCATCTGTGCATGCTGCATGGCTGCACCATCGGCGACGGCTCGCTGATCGGCATCGGCGCCATCGTGCTTAACGGCGCCAAAATCGGCCGCAACTGTCTGGTGGGCGCCGGCTCGGTGGTCACCGAAGGCAAGGAATTCGCCGACAACATGCTCATCTTCGGCAGCCCGGCCAGGGCCGTGCGCGAACTGAGCCCGGACCAGGCCGAACGGGTCAGCCATTCCGCCGTGGTCTATCAGGCCAATGCGGCACGCTATAAAACCGGGCTCAAACGCATTGGATAAGCCATTGGACCAGGACCCCGAGGCACCGGACCGGGATGCGGCGCAGACCGTTAAGGGCGGCGACCAGCTCGTCAAATTCCTGTTCGAACCGGGCGCGCCACCGGCCAGCGTACGCGGCGAGATCGTCCTGCTGCAGCACAGCTGGCGGCGCATGGTGGAACACCACGACTACCCCGAACCGGTGCGCCGCCTGCTCGGTGAAATGGTGGCCGCCAGCGCCCTGCTGTCGGCCAATCTGAAGTTCGACGGAGCGCTGGTGATGCAGATCCATGGCGATGGCCCGGTGCGTCTGCTGGTGGTCGAGTGCAATACCGATCTATCGATGCGCGCCACCGCCAAGCTGGCTGAAGATATTGTCGTGGCCGACGATTGCGGCTTCCTTGATCTGGTCAATGCAGGGGGCACGGGCCGCTTTGCCATCACACTCGACCCGACCGACAAAAGCATGGGACAACAACCCTATCAGGGCATTGTGCCCCTCGAGGGCAACAGTCTGGCCGCGGTGCTGCGCGAGTATATGCAGCGCTCCCAGCAGATCGATACCCACCTGTGGCTGGCGGCAGATGCCAGCAGCGCGGGCGGTGTGCTGCTGCAGCGCCTGCCCAACGACGGCGGCAGCCACGCCAGCGTCTCGGCCAGTGAATCCGACGCGCGCGCGGTCGAGGCCAGCGAAACCTGGGAACGCACGGTCATGCTGGCCAATACCCTGAACAGCGCAGAGCTGCTGGCCACCGACCCGCAGAACCTGATGCACAAGCTGTTCTGGGAAGAAACCGTGCGGGTCTTCGATCCGGTAGCGTGCAGCTTTCGCTGCACCTGTTCGCCTGAGCGCGTCGGCCGCATGCTGCTCTCACTCGGTCGCGCGGAAGTCGACGACGCACTTGCCGAACAGGGCACGCTGCGCATCAACTGCGACTTCTGCAACCGGCGCTATGAGTTTGATGCGGTCGATTGCGGCCAGCTGTTTGCCCAGGGTGCGATGATCGGCCCGGCAGCAGGAACGAGCGGCGCGCCCCACTAGCGGATGCAATCACTGCCTGGGAGCAACGCAGCGTAATCAGGGTTTGGTGGCTGGCGGCGCGGGTTTCGGTGCGGGAACCGGAGCGCTCGGACCGGCTGCAGCAGCGCTGGCCTGACGCGCCGCATTGGCCGCGTCAGTCACCTCGACAAACAGTTCGCCTTCCTTGAGCATGCCCAGTTCATAGCGGGCGCGCTCTTCGACGGCGCCAGCGCCTTCCTTGAGGTCCTTCACTTCCGCAGCCAGCTTGTCATTGCGGCGTTTCTGCTCATCGTTGAGGCGATTGTGCGCCTGCAACTGCCGATCCAGCTCCCAGACGCGCAACCACCCGCCCTTGCCCAGCCACAGCGGATACTGCACCACGATCAGCAGTGCCGCCAGGACGAAGGTCAGAAAGCGCACGCCGCGCACCCGAAATGATCAGGCCTGCTTGATGTTGTAGAAAGCGTCGCGTCCGGGGTAGGTGGCGATGTCGCCGAGGTCTTCCTCGATACGCAACAACTGGTTGTACTTCGCAGTACGATCAGTGCGGCTCATCGAGCCGGTCTTGATCTGCATGACGTTGGTGCCCACAGCGATGTCGGCGATAGTGGTGTCTTCGGTCTCACCTGAGCGATGCGAAATCACCGCTGTGTAGCCGGCACGCTTGGCCATTTCGATGGCAGCAAAGGTTTCGGTGAGGGTGCCGATCTGGTTGATCTTGATGAGGATCGAATTGGCCACGCCCTTGTCGATACCTTCTTTCAGGATGCGCGTGTTGGTGACGAACAGATCATCGCCCACCAGCTGGATGTTGCGGCCCAGGCGGTTGGTCAGATGCGCCCAGCCATCCCAATCGCCCTCGGACATGGCGTCTTCGATGCTGATGATGGGATACTTGTCGCACCACGAGGCGAGCATGTCGGTCCACTCTGGCGCGGTCAGCACCAGACCTTCGCCTTCCAAGTGGTATTTGCCGTCCTTGTAGAACTCCGAGGCGGCACAATCGAGGCCCAGCGCAATCTGCCGCCCGGCTTCGAAGCCGGCGCGGTCGATGGCTTCGAGGATCAACTGGATCGCGGCTTCATGACTGGCCACCGACGGGGCAAAACCACCCTCGTCGCCGACGGCCGTGCTCATACCCTTGTCGTGAATCAGTTTCTTGAGGCTGTGGAACACTTCGGCGCCATAGCGCACGGCTTCGCGAAAACTCGGTGCGCCCACCGGAATGATCATGAACTCCTGCAGGTCGAGCGTGTTGTTGGCGTGCGCGCCGCCGTTGATGACATTCATCATCGGCACCGGCATCGACATGCCGGCCGAGCCGCCAAAATAGCGGTACAGCGGCAGGCCAGCCTCTTCGGCGGCGGCCTTGGCCACGGCCATCGACACAGCGAGGATGGCATTGGCACCCAGACGCGCCTTGTTATCGGTGCCGTCGAGGTCGATCAGGGTGCGGTCGAGAAAAGCCTGTTCATTGGCATCGAGGCCCATGATGGCTTCGGAAATTTCGGTGTTGACGTGCTCACAGGCCTTGAGCACGCCCTTGCCGAGGTAACGCGCCGGATTGCCATCGCGCAACTCGATGGCTTCGCGCGAACCGGTCGACGCGCCCGAGGGCACGGCCGCGCGGCCCATGACGCCAGACTCGAGTAACACATCACACTCGACCGTGGGATTGCCGCGACTGTCGATGATTTCGCGCCCGATAATATCTACGATTGCACTCATGGTTCAGGCATCCTCTCTCTTGTTCAAGACGTGTTTCAATAGTCGTATAAAATTTTTGCAAGACGTGCTTCAAGCCCCAGGCATCCGCAGAGATGCTCAGATACCGAAATCGTTTTCATCAAAGCGGCCGCCATCACTCTTGACCAGACGGTCGATCGCAAGCAGCGTGGTGAGCAATTTTTCGAGACGCGCCAGCGGCACCGCATTCGGACCGTCGGACATGGCGTGCGCCGGATCCGGATGCGTTTCGATGAACAGCCCGGCCACGCCAACCGCCAGCGCGGCACGCGCCAGTACCGGCACGAACTCGCGCTGTCCGCCGGAACTGCTACCCTGCCCGCCCGGCAACTGCACCGAGTGCGTGGCGTCAAACACCACCGGGCAGCCGCTCTCGCGCAGGATGGCCAGCGAACGCATGTCGGACACCAGATTGTTGTACCCAAAGGAAGCACCGCGCTCGCACACCATGATGGTGTCAGCCGTGACGCCCGCCTCACGCGCCGCCTCACGCGCCTTGTCGACGACGTTTTTCATGTCGTGCGGCGCGAGAAACTGGCCCTTCTTGATATTGACCGGCTTGCCGGTGGCCGCCACCGCGTGGATGAAATCGGTCTGGCGGCACAGAAAGGCGGGGGTCTGCAAGACGTCCACTGCCGCGCACACCTCGTCGAGGCCCTCGATACCATGGACGTCAGTCAGCACGGGCACGCCCAACTGCGCGCGCACATCGGCGAGGATCTGCAGGCCGGCCGTCATGCCAGGACCGCGGAAGGACTTGCCCGAACTGCGGTTGGCCTTGTCAAACGAGGACTTGTAAATGAACGGTATGCCCAGACGCGCCGTCATTTCCTTGAGCTGCCCGGCCGTATCAAAGGCAAGCTGGCGCGACTCGATCACGCACGGTCCGGCGATCAGGAAAAACGGCTGGTCAAGACCCGCCTGAAAGCCGCACAACTGCATCACGCGACCTTCTTCTGCAGCGCCGCCTTGCTGGCACTGGCGGCCTCAATGAATGCGCGGAACAGGGGATGGCCTTCGCGTGGCGTGGAGGTGAATTCGGGGTGAAACTGCACGCCAACGAACCAGGGATGATCGGGCAACTCCATCATCTCGGGCAGGTTTTCAGTGGGCGTGCGCGCGCTGATCCTGTAGCCTTTGGCCTCAAGTTGCGGCACGAAATAGTTGTTCACCTCGTAGCGGTGACGATGGCGCTCATTGACCTCGCTGCCGTAAATACTGGCCGCGAGGGTATTGGGCAACACCGGGCAGCGCTGGCTGCCCAGGCGCATGGTGCCGCCAAGGTCTGACTGGGCGTCGCGCTTTTCTACCTGGCCGTCGCGATCCAGCCATTCGCTGATCAGGGCGACCACCGGGTGCGGCGTATCCGGATCAAACTCTGTGCTGTTGGCACCCTCAAGTCCGCAGACATGACGGGCATACTCAATGGTAGCGAGCTGCATGCCCAGGCAGATGCCCAGATAAGGCAGCTTGTGTTCGCGGGCGTAGCGGATTGCCTGAATCTTGCCCTCGGTGCCACGCTTGCCAAAACCGCCGGGCACGAGAATGGCGTCAAGGTGCTTCAGACAGTCGATGCCGTCCGCCTCGATCTGCTCGGAATCGATGTACTCAACCTTGACGCGCGATTCTGTATGAATGCCGGCATGCACCAGGGCTTCGGTGAGCGACTTGTAGGACTCGGTCAGGTCAACATACTTGCCGACCATGCCGATGAGCACTTCGCGCTTGGGATTTTCAAGCGCCGTGACCAGTTTGCTCCACATCGACAGGTCGGCCGGCCGGGCCTGCACGCCGAGCTTTTCGCAGACCAGATCGTCAACGTGCTGGGCGCTCAGCATGGCCGGGATCTTATAGATCGAGTCGGCATCCCAGACCGAAATGACGCCCTCAAGCGGAACATTGGTGAACAGCGAAATTTTCTCGCGGTCTTCTTCGGGGATGCGACGGTCGGCACGACACATGAGCAGGTCGGCCTGAATGCCGATCTCGCGCAGTTTCTGCACGCTGTGCTGGGTCGGTTTGGTTTTCAATTCACCGGCCGACGCGATATACGGCACCAGGGTCAGGTGTATGAAACAGGTGCTGTGACGGCCGTCGCGCAATGACATCTGCCGCGCCGCTTCCAGGAAGGGCAAGGATTCGATGTCACCCACCGTGCCGCCGATTTCAACGATTGCAATTTCCGCGCCGCCCTCGAAGGCAGCGGCCGCGCCACGGCGGATCGAATCCTGGATTTCGTTGGTGATGTGCGGAATCACCTGGACGGTCTTGCCGAGGTATTCGCCGCGCCGCTCCTTGCGGATGACCGCCTCGTAGATCTGGCCGGTGGTGAAGTTGTTGACCTTGCGCATCTTGGCGGAGATGAAGCGCTCGTAATGGCCAAGATCGAGGTCCGTCTCGGCGCCGTCTTCGGTGACGAACACCTCGCCGTGCTGAAACGGGCTCATGGTGCCCGGATCGACGTTGATGTAGGGGTCGAGCTTGAGCAAGGTGACCTTGATACCACGTGATTCAAGGATTGCTGCAAGTGACGCGGCGGCAATGCCCTTCCCGAGGGAAGAGACCACGCCGCCGGTAACGAAAACGAATTTTGTCATGGCTCGCGACGCAGCCGGCCCGCACGCAATGAAGCAAGGGGACGAATACGGTGTGGGAAATTCAGAGTATACCGCCAAACTCCCCACGACCGGCCCTGCACCGCCAGCTTTCGCCCCTCTATTTTGTGTTTGACCCAGCCGTGCTCAGATTTCCTCGTAGAGCGGCAGGGTCAGAAACTCGGCAAAACTCTCCGAGGTCGACATCTGCTCGAAAATCACCGCGGCCCGATCATAACTGGCCACCTCGCCGACCAGCGCCTTCACCTTGGCGAGTTCTTCCGGGATCATGGCGCGCACCATGTCGGCAGTCACCTCGCGGCCGTCATCAAGCACGCCCTTGGGCGAGCGCAGCCACTGCCAGACCTGGGAACGCGAAATCTCGGCGGTGGCCGCATCTTCCATCAGGTTGTGAATCGGCACGCAGCCATTGCCGGTCAGCCAGGAACCGAGGTAATGGATGCCGACGTTGATGTTGTAACGCAGGCCGGCCTCGGTGATGGGCGTCTCGGGCTGGAAGTGGAGCAGGTCGGCGGCGGCGACATTGACATCGGCCCGCTGCTTGTCGATCTGGTTGGGTCGGTCACCGAGCACCTTGACGAACTCCTCCATGGCGAGCGCGACCAGACCTGGGTGAGCCACCCAGCCGCCGTCGTAACCGTCATTGGCGTCGCGCGCCTTGTCGCTGCGCACGCCAGCCATGGCCTTGTCGTTGGCTTCGGGGTCGTTCTTGATCGGAATCAGGGCGCTCATGCCGCCGATGGCCGGCGCGTTGCGGCGATGGCAGGTCTTGAGCAGCAACAGGGCATACGCACGCATGAAGGGCGCGGTCATGGTGACGGCCGCACGATTGGCCAGGCAAAAGTCCTTGTCGAGCTTGAACTTCTTGATGCACGAGAAGATGTAGTCCCAGCGGCCAGCGTTGAGGCCGGCGCTGTGCTCGCGCAGTTCATACAGGATTTCGTCCATCTCGAAGGCAGCAACGATGGTTTCGATGAGCACCGTGGCCTTGATTGAACCCTGAGGAATGCCGAGCGCCTCCTGAGTCATGATGAACACCTCATTCCACAGGCGCGCTTCGAGGTGCGACTCCATCTTGGGCAGGTAGAAATAAGGCCCGGCACCACGCGCCAACAGTTCGCTGGCGTTGTGGAACATGAACAGGGCGAAGTCAAAAATGCCACCGGAGATGCGCTTGCCGTCGACCAGCACATGCTTTTCGTCCAGATGCCAGCCGCGCGGGCGCACCACCAGCGTGGCGACCTTGTCATTGAGTGTGTAAGTCTTGCCGTTCTGTTCAAGACGGATGGTGCGGCGTACGGCGTCGCGCAGATTGATCTGGCCGTCGATCTGGTTGAACCAGTTGGGCGTGTTCGAATCCTCGAAGTCGGTCATGTAGCTGTCAGCGCCGGAATTGAGGGCGTTGATGACCATCTTGCGCTCGACCGGGCCGGTGATTTCGACGCGGCGGCACTTGAGCGCCTCGGGAATCGGCGCGATGCGCCAGTCGCCTTCACGCACGGCCTTGGTGCTGGCAAGAAAATCAGGGCGCTCGCCGGCATCGAGGCGGCGGGCACGCTCGACGCGGGCAGCCAGCAGTTCCTGACGGCGCGACTCAAATGCGCGCGACAGTCTGGCCACCAGTGCGAGCGCCTCAGGCACGAGGATCCGGGCAAATTCGGGGGTGATGTCAGCACGGATTTCCATGCCTGCGGGTAAAGTGACCATCGTCTGTTTTCTCCTGAAACGATCGAACGAAGTGCGTGCGGAGAAGGGTTTTCAATCGATTCCGCCATGAAATTTGCAAACAACGCAGTTTGTGCAGCACAGCAAACGCTAGTTTATTCTTTTCTCACACAGCCGGTATGCCGCCCGTTTTTGAGCGTGCGCTCTCAGACGCGATCAAAAAGGCCCGGAGACACTGCGTGTTTCCGGGCCGCAAGTCAGCCTGCTCGCTGATGAATCGGACCTCGATCAGGTCCGGAGCATGCAGTTGCCAGGATCAGGCAACCTTCTTTTCGAAGAACTGTTCGTCTTCGGTGGATCCCTTCAAGGCCCCGGTGGAGGCCTCGCGTTCGATGGTCATGGTCACGGCGTCGAAATAACCCGTGCCCACTTCGCGCTGGTGCTTGACGGCGGTGAAGCCCTTGTCGGCGGCGGCGAACTCGGCTTCCTGCAACTCGACGAAGGCCGTCATGTTGTTGCGGGCATAAGCGTGCGCCAGGCTGAACATGGCGTAGTTCAGGCTGTGGAAACCGGCCAGCGTGATGAACTGGAACTTGTAGCCCATCTTGCCAAGTTCGTGCTGGAACCTGGCAATGGTAGCGTCGTCGAGGTTCTTCTTCCAGTTGAACGAGGGAGAGCAGTTGTAGGCCAGCAGCTTGCCCGGGTACTTGGCATGCACGGCTTCGGCGAAACGGCGGGCGAATTCAAGATCCGGCTTGCCGGTTTCACACCACACCATGTCGGCATACTCGGCGTACGCCACACCACGCGAGATCGCCTGATCGAGGCCGGCGCGGACACGGTAGAAACCTTCGACGGTGCGCTCACCGGTCAGGAAATCGGTGTCATTGGGGTCGATGTCGGAGGTCACCAGATCGGCGGCTTCGGCATCGGTGCGGGCGATCACCATAGTCGAGGTGCCCATGACGTCGGCAGCCAGACGCGCAGCCACCAGCTTGGCGACCGCTTCACGCGTCGGCACGAGTACCTTGCCACCCATGTGGCCACACTTCTTGACCGAGGCCAACTGGTCTTCGAAGTGCACACCCGAGGCGCCGGCTTCGATCATCGACTTCATCAACTCAAAGGCATTGAGCACGCCGCCGAAACCGGCTTCGGCATCGGCCACGATGGGCGCGAAATAATCGGTGTCGCCCTTGCCTTCGGCCCACTGAATCTGATCAGCGCGCTGGAAAGTGTTGTTGATGCGCTTGACCACCAGCGGCACCGAGTTGGCGGGATAGAGCGACTGGTCGGGATACATTTCTCCGGCCACGTTGGCGTCGCCGGCCACTTGCCAGCCCGACAGATAGATGGCCTTGAGGCCGGCCTTGACCTGTTGCATGGCCTGATTGCCGGTGAGCGCGCCCAAGGTGTTGACGAAGGGTTCAGTGTGCAGCAGGCCCCAGAGCTTTTCGGCGCCGCGCTTGGCTAGGGTGTGTTCGATCTGGATCGAACCACGCAGGCGGATCACATCCGCAGCACTGTAACCGCGCCTGATGCCAGCCCAACGGGGATTGGTGTCCCAGTCCTTTTGCAACTTCTGCGCTTCCAGCTCGCGTGAACTCATTTTGACTCTCCAGGGTAAGTAACAAACTGCTAACGAAATCGGTGCGGGCAGCGCGCCCGTCAGACACAATGTTAGACAGAATCGTGCGGAGCAACACGTTTGATATCTTATAGAAGAGTAATTATTTTAGTATTTAAATTCAAATAGATATATATTTAATATCGCAATATGAAACGATATTTTCGATAATGGGATGAGTTATGCTGCTACGCACCAAGTTCATTTCGCAATGTGGAATATGATTTTCGGCAATGAAATATGGTGCGGTCTGGCGCAGATCTGGCGCAGATCTGGCGCAGAACAGGGGCAGCAGGACGCTGCCCCGCAGTGGCCAACGCGCCTAGGCGCG
>CANJOT010000120.1 GCA_947475815.1 Burkholderiales bacterium
AACTTGAGGCGCAACTGCCGCAGGCGTGCACGGATGCGCGGATCGCCCTCGCGCTGGCAGATTTCGTCGTGCAACTCACGCCGGCTCATGCGCATGCGGCTGGCGAATTCGCGCCGTGTGAACACCAGATCGAGAAGCGCGAGCAGCAGCAGCACGATGGCAACACGCCAGCCAAGGGCGGCGAGATGCTCAAGCAGTGTTTTCATGAAGCCGGCCGCGGCGAGCCCGCTCAGCCGGCCAAACTCTGCCGGCAGCGTACGCAGGGCAAACCAGAGCGCAGCGGTCAGCGCGGCACACTTCAGCCCGGCGCGAACAGCATCGTAGGCCGTACGCAAGGAAAACAGGCGCTGCAGACCACGCGCCGGATTCAGACGGCCCCAATCCGGTGTGAGCGGCTCAAGACTGAACACGGGTCGGTTCTGCAACACGTTGCCCAACACGGCAGCCAGCATCAGGGCAGCGAAAAACGGTGCCAGCAGCGCCAGTCCGGCTTGCAGAACACGCAGGCTCAGGTGCAACAGTGTGGCGGCATCGAGCATGCCGCGAGCGCCCGTGAGCAGCACATCCCGGTCAAAGCGAAACAGCACCAGCAGGTCGGCCTCGCCGCGCCCGGCCAGCCACGTCAGGGCCGTGACAATCACCAGCAATCCGACCAGATCGGCACTCTTGCCCATCTCACCACGCTGGCGCGCCTGTTCAAGCTTGTAGGGCGTCGCGGCTTCGTTACGATCGAGGTCTTGCGCCGCGTTCATGCGAACAGGCCTTCCCAGGCGCGCAGCATGCCGCCAAAAATGCCGGTGATCACCGGGTTTGCCATGGCGAGCCAGAGCGTCAGGGCGGCAAGACCGGACAGCACGCGTACCGGGATGCCCAGCATAAACATGTTGCTCTGGGGCAAGCTGCGCGACAGCAGACCCAGGCCGGATTCGAGCAGCAGCAACACCAAGACCACCGGTGCCACCAGCGCCAGTCCCAGACTGAATATGCCGGCGCTCTCGCGGATCAGGCCGGCCAGCGCGTCCGGGCCGACGAGCCCCTGACCGGTCGGGTAGCGCTCGAGGCTCCATGCCAAACCACGCAGCACGGCATGATGACCCTCGGCTGCAAAAAAGGTCGCCATGGCGAGCAGTCCGAAGAGCATCGAAAGCACCGGGATCTGGGTGCGCATGACGGGGTCGAAGATCTGGCCCAGCCCAAAACCCATCTGCACATCCAGCAAACGCCCGGCCAGACTGAAGGCGGCAAACACCACCATGATGCCCAGGCCCATGGCGAGCCCAAGGATCAGTTCGCGCACGGCGCTGCCGAGCAGTCCGGCCCAGTTGGCATGCCCGGCCAGTTGCGCCTGGGGAAAGGCCGCACCGAGCAACACTGCCAGAACCAGCACCAGCAGAAAGCGGGTGTTCAGGGGCATGGCGATGGCACTCAGGATGGGTGTCATGATCAGCAGGGCCGCCAGCCGCAGGCTGATGAGCAGCACCGACAGAGGCCAGGACAGATCGACCACCATGGTTTACACCAGCCCCGGAATGCCGGACCACAGACGGGTCACATACGCGAGCAGACGCTGCAACATCCAGGGACCAAACAGGATCAGGGCCACGCCAGCGGTGAGCAGTTTGGGGATCACCGTCAGGGTCATTTCCTGAACTTGGGTCACCACCTGCAGCAGGCTGATGATCAGCCCGACGATCAGCGTCAGGCCGAGCACAGGCAGGCAGAGAAGCATCGCTGCGCGCAGCATGTCCGACACCATATGCAAGGCCAGGTCAGGATTCATTCTGGTTTCAGTGAGGTGATGCACAAAAAGTTTGGGAGGCGCTGCAGTAAGGAAGCCGCAGTACAGAAGCCGCAGTAAAGTTACTAATTCTTGCGCTCAAGTGTATAACAGACAGTATCTATATAGCAAGAATTGGTGACGTATTGTTTGCAAAAATGTCACATAGAGAAGGCGGCCACACCTGCCCCCCTTGAGGCAGAGTGACGCACGGCAAGCTTGGATTGGACGTGCACGGCCACGCACGATCTAACGATCATGCGTGGCATTTCGGGAGGAAGGACGGTGCCGATGGGCCGGGCGAAACCCGGCCGTCGGCTTACGCTTAGATCACGCCCCGGTCGCGCAGGAGTGCGATGGCGGCTGCATCGTAGGCCAGTTCAGCCAGAATGGCATCCGTATGCTGCCCGAGTGCGGGCACGCCATCCATGCGCGGCGCGACACCCTCCACCGTGCCGGGTGGCAACAAAGCCGGCAAGCGACCCACAGGGCTGTCGATTTCGACCCAGCGATCCCGGGCGCGCAACTGGGGATGGTTCCAGACGCCCTGCATGTCATTGACGCTGGCGTTGGCAATCTGTGCGGCCTCCAGACGGGCGATGACCGCCGACGCATCAAGCCCGGCAAACACCTCAAGGATCAGCGCACGCAGGACCGCGCGATGGGCTGAGCGCGATGCGCCCGAAAGAAAGCGGCTGTCGGTTGCTACCTCGGGGCGCTCCAGAACCGTGGTGCAAAACATGGCCCACTCGCGTTCGTTCTGCACACCAAGCATCACTGTGCGCCCATCCCCGGTGGCGAACGGACCATAAGGATAAATGGTCGCGTGCGAGGCAGCACTGCGTGTTGGCGCTGGGGCACCTTCAAAAGCGTAATAGAGCGGAAAACTCATCCACTCGGTCATGCTCTCGAGCATCGACACCTCGACGCGCGAACCGGTACCTGTCCTGCCGCGCAGCAGCAGGGCATTGAGAATGCCCGAATAGGCATACATGCCGGCCGAGATATCGGCCACCGAGCAACCCGCCTTGGACGGCTCTTCGGGCGTTCCGGTGATCGACAGAAACCCGGCCTCGCTCTGGATGAGCAGGTCATAGGCCTTCTTGTCGCGATACGGCCCGCTTGAACCATAACCGGAAATGTCGCAGACGATCAGGCGCGGGTATTCATGTCTGAGTTTTTCATACGACAATCCCAGGCGGTCGGCCGCCCCCGGCGCGAGATTCTGCACCAGCACATCGGCCTCGGCGAGCAGCTGTCCGAGAATGACCTGGGCCTCGTTGTGCTTGACGTCGAGACTGAGGCTCTCCTTGGAGCGGTTCGTCCAGACGAAGTGCGAGGCCATTCCACGCACCCGGTCGTCGTAACTGCGCGCAAAATCGCCCACGCCCGGACGTTCCACCTTGATGACGCGCGCCCCCTGATCGGCAAGCTGGCGCGTACAAAACGGTGCCGCAATCGCGTGCTCGAGGGTGATGACCTTGATGCCGTCAAGGGGGCGCATGAGATTCCCCCTCAAAACGAGCGTGGCAGGCCCAGCATGTGCTCGGCCACGTAGGAGAAGATCAGGTTGGTCGAGACCGGCGCAACCTGATACAGACGGGTCTCGCGGAACTTGCGCTCAACGTCGTACTCGCAGGCAAAACCAAAACCGCCGTGGTATTGCAAACAGACGTTGGCCGCTGCCCACGAGGCCTTGGCCGCCAGGTACTTCGCCATGTTGGCCTCGGCGCCACAGGGCTGATGCGCATCAAACAGCGCACAGGCCTTGTAACGCATCAGATTGGCCGCTTCGACTTCGATAAAGGCTTCAGCGATCGGAAACTGCACGCCCTGATTCTGGCCAATCGGACGGCCAAAGACGATGCGATCCTTGACGTATTTGCTGACGCGGTCGATAAACCAGTAACCATCGCCGATGCACTCGGCGGCGATCAGCGTGCGCTCGGCATTGAGGCCATCGAGAATGTACTTGAAACCCTTGCCTTCCTCGCCAATCAGGTTTTCCTCGGGAATCTCGAGGTTCTCGAAAAACAGCTCGTTGGTCTCGTGGTTGACCATGTTTGGAATCGGCCGCACCGTCAGCCCCTTGCCGATCGAGTCACGCAGATCGACCAGGAAAATCGACATGCCTTCAGACTTTTTCTTGACGTCAGCCAGCGGCGTGGTGCGCGCCAGCAGGATCATCAGGTCGGAATGCTGCACGCGCGAAATCCAGACCTTCTGGCCGTTGACGATATAACGGTCGCCCTGCTTGACGGCCGTGGTCTTGATCTTGGTGGTGTCGGTGCCGGTGGTGGGCTCGGTTACGGCCATCGATTGCAGGCGCAACTCGCCGGTGGCGATCTTGGGCAGATAGAGATCTTTCTGGCGCTTCGATCCATGGCGCAGCAAGGTGCCCATGTTGTACATCTGGCCATGGCAGGCGCCCGAATTGCCACCACTACGGTTGATTTCTTCCATGATGACCGACGCCTCGGCCAGGCTCAGGCCCGAACCGCCGTACTCCTGCGGAATCAGGGCGGCAAGCCAGCCGGCCTTGGTCAGGGCATCGACAAACTCGGCGGGGTAAGCACGCTCATAATCGATGCGGCGGAAATACTCGTCAGGATATCCAGCGCACAGGGCACGCACGGCGTCACGGATTTCCTGATACTGATCGGGTACATGCAAGGTCATGCTGTTTGGCTCCGCTTTAATATGGTCTACAGGCTTTTTGTCCATCAGCGGCAATGCAGCGACGCCACCGCTTCCCGCAGCGCGTGAAGACCACCATTATAAAGGAGCCTGCGATCCCCTACCCGCCAGTCAGAAAATCGCTTTGCCGCAGGCCAAAAAAAAGACCGGCCAAAGCCGGTCCCTTCTGTTGCGGCGCGTGTGCCGCGCGCCGCCCCTGCCGCAGGACTTACTGGTCGCGCGTCAGCACGCCATTGACCAGACGCACCCGTTCGCCGATCCGGTATCCGGGATCCTTTTCGAAGGAAATCACCTGGCTTGCACCGGTTTGCAGGCGCACCACGACATCATACCGATGCGCTTTGTTGGCATTGGCCTGGATACGGTTGCCGGCATAAGCGCCACCGAGCGCGCCGGCCACCTGCGCCGCGCGCGTGCCATTGCCGCTGCCCACCTGACTGCCGACGATCGCACCGACCACGCCCCCGGCGATCGTGCCCAGGGTGTTGTCCTGACTCTTGATTTCGACCATGTTGACGGCTTCAATCAAACCGCAGGTATCGCAGATCACATTTCCGGGGCCGGCTCTGCCCGGTTCAGGATTACGCCGAGCCTGCGCCGGTGGCGGCATGCCGACCAGCGAGCGGCCAAGCGGAGCGGTCGTGATCCGGTCACCGACCCGCAGCGTGGCGAGCACGGGGGTATTGGCCTCAAAACGGTCGCTGTTGCGGATGGTATAGGCGCCCGAATATTCACCAGGCCGCACTTCTTCCAGGAAAAAACGGCCGGTTAAGCCTGAAAAACTCACGCTGGCCTGACCACCGGGGCTGCCGTACAGGGTGAACGAGAGTTCATTGCCGCCGCGCAACTCGGCGATGGGCACGACATCAAAACGTTCGATACGGGCCTGAGCGTTGCCGCCAGAAGCCGGCCGGGGCCGCGTGCCCTGTACCAGCGACTCGTCGAGAACTGCGCGGGCGCTCTGGTTGCCGATGCGCAGATTGACCGAAACGCTGCTGTCCGGCTTGATCACATCGCGGCTGCTGATCACATACGTACCCTGGTAGACCCCGGCGCGCGCTTCGTCAAGCAAGAGCGTGCGCTCGACGCCGTCGATGTGCAACACGGCGCGGGCGCCGGGCGTTCCATAGACGGTAAAATCGAGTTCGGCGCCTGGCGCAAGGCGGCGCACCTGCTGGATTTCAAAACCACTGATGCGTGGCGCCGGTCCGCTTTGCGCGGCAGCGCCATCGAGTCCCAGAAAGGGCAGCAGCGCGAACAGGCCCAGACAAAAAGTGCGCATCATCTTCATGTTGTTCTCCTTGTGGTGGTCACTTGCACCCGGCGATGTTCCCGTCGGCTACCATGGCATTGTGGCAAATTTCACCGCCGTCAGTCTGTGCCATACCGCACATGATGGCAAAATTTTTCCGGTACGCAAGCACCAGTAACAGATTCTTACAACAATCCGGCCAAATCGGCCCGTCAGCCTATTCGCACCGGGCGCGGATGTCCGCCGGCGCCTCGACCGCCTTGAGTCGTCCGGTCGCCGGATCGCGCGAAACGAAGGCGCGCGTCACCTTCGCTTCGACCAGCAGATCGTCGCCGCGCTTGATCAACTGTTTTTCAAAAAACACTTTGCCACGCCATTCATCGATGGTGGTATGAATCTGGATGGTCTCGCCATAAGTAGCCGATTTGACGAACCGGGTGTTGATTTCGAGCACCGGGGTACCGGCTACTCCCCCGGTTTTTTCCGATTCACGCCAAGGCTGCACGCCGTTCTGCAGGAAAAAATCCAGTGATGCCGCATCCAGCCAGCGCAGGAAATTTGGAAAAAACACGATACCGGCCGGGTCGCAGTCACCAAAACGGACCGCGACGTCCATCACCACGGTCTTGCTCATGACGCGACTCCCATGGAGCCGCTGGATACTTCGATGCGCATGCCAATTCCCTGAGTTCTTGTTATAGAAGAGCACATAGTTTAAAGCATAGCGGTCGGGCCCCATGCGATGCGTGCGCGAATCTTTCCCGCTCGTTCCCCTCAAGCGGTAGCGCCTGCGCGCCAGGCTGTCGGCAGGCGTGACAATCCCGACCGGGCAGCATATTCTTTGGCCTTGCCGGTCCCACCCCACGCCACGCCCAACCGACCAAAGATGAACCCAGACTTGTCGTCCCTCCTCGCCGCGCCCCGCCATCGCCGCTTTCTGGCATTCATCGCCGTGGCGGCCCCACTGCTGGCCTTTGTTGCCCTCGGCCTGATCGTGCCCCTGCTGTCGGCGCTGCTGGCGTATTCCCTCGTACGAGTGATTGCGGCGCGCTTGATCAAGGGCCGCATGGCCGACGGGCGGGCGCGGCTTTCAGCCCTGTTTGTCGTGGCGCTGGCCATCATCGGCGCGCTGGCCGGTCTGGCATTTGGCACTTATTACGTCCTGCACGGCCAGCAGGGCTTCCAGCACCTGATTCAAAAAATGGGTGAAATCCTGATGGAAGCGCACCAGTGGCTACCGGCCGTCATCACCGAGCGCCTGCCGGCACGCGATGCCCTGTTCGCCGAAATCGGCGCCTGGCTCAAGACGCACTCCAGCGAGATTGGCGGCATGGGCCTGCAGTTTGCCAAACACCTCGGTTATGCCCTGCTCGGCATCGTACTGGGCGCCCTGATTGCCGTGTCCGACATCAGCCGCAACCGTCCCCTCGGCCCGGTCAGCAGCCTGCTGCTGCAGCAGATCCACGCTTTCAACCGCGCCTTTAGCAATGTCGCCGGGGCGCAGGTACGCATCTCAGCGTTCAACACCGGGCTCACCGCGCTTTACCTGTTCGCCCTGCTGCCCTTGTTCGGCGTCGAACTGCCGCTGCGCAAGACCATGACGCTGGTGACTTTTTTTGTCGGCTTGCTGCCGGTGGTGGGCAATCTGATTTCGAACAGTGTCATCACCGTGATTGGCATCGGTTATTCCCTGCCCGTGGGGATCGCCTCCATCCTGTATCTGATCATCATCCACAAGCTCGAATATTTCCTCAATGCGCGCCTGGTGGGCTCAAGCATCGACGCCCACGCCTGGGAAATTCTGCTCATGATGATCATCGGCGAGCGCCTGATGGGGGTCTCCGGCGTCATCTTCGCACCGATTTTTTATGCCTGGCTCAAGGCCGAGTGGCATCTTTGGGACAAGGCCGCGCCCGCCTGATCAAGTCGCCCGGCAGGCCAACTGGAGTCTGGCGTTTCCCCCGCTGCTTATTCTGGCTTGCCGATGAAATACCCTTGGGCGCCATCGACCGCGAGGGCGATAACGGCCTCGAAATCCTGAGCCGTTTCGATGTATTCGCACACCACCTGTATGCCCAGACCATGGGCAATACCCACTAGTGCCTGAATGAAAAACTGCTTGTCAGTAGAGCCCACCAGACCGCGGGTATAACCGCCATCGATCTTGATGTAGTCGACCTCCATGCCACGCAGGAAACCGAGCGAGGTGGTGTTCTGGCCAAACCGGTCAATCGACAGGCGTGCACCGGTTTCGCGCAAGCGGCTGAAGACTTTTTTGACCACGTCAAGATGGCTGGCGATGGAATGTTCGGCCACTTCAATGATGATGTATTTGGCCAGATTGCGCTGCGCGTTGAGTTTGCCGTAGAGCCAGTCCACAAAGGGTGGATCGAGCATGGACTCGAGCGACAGATTGAGGGCTGTCGCAGCGCCCCGCACGGGTCCATGGGCAGCGAGGTGACTGAGCAATTTCTCGGTCACGACACGATCGAGCAACTGCATCGCGCCCAGACGTTTGGCCGTGGCCATGAACAGACCCGCACGCACGATCGACCCGTCTGAACCGAGAATGCGCACACAGGTCTCGCTGCGGTATTGCCACTGCTCGGGCGGGGCGTGACAGGTGCGCACTTCCTGGAACTGCAGCATCACCCGCGCGGCGGGCAGGCCAACCTTGAACAGGCCATTGATCTCGAGCGTCATGGCGGCGTTTTCCTCGGCCTTTTCTTCCTCGCCCAGATGCCAGGCCGGCACACCGCGTCCCTGGGCGATGGCGAGGGCCTGGCCGGCCGCCGCCATCAGCTTGCCAAAGCTCGCCCCGTCATGAAACCGGTGATAGGCCATGCCGGCATGCGCCATGATGCTGTCTTCGGTACGTGGTGTTTCTTCGATCTCGGCCAGGCCGTTGATCACTTCGTCACCCAGTCTGGCCACATCGGGCTCGCTGATTTCTGGCACCACGATGCCAAATTCCGGGCCGTCCAGCTTGGCCAACAGGGAGCGTGGATAACGCGCGCAGATTTCGCCGAGCAGGTCGGCCGTGCGTCGGAGCATTGTGTCGCCAGCCGGCCGGCCTTCGCGTTCGTTGAAGGCGGCAAAACCGCGTACGCGCACCACCACCAGCGCGCCCTGCGACAGCTTGGTCGATGCACTGATCAGGTGACTGAGCTGTTCGCTGAAATCGTTGCGGTTCATCAGGCCGGTGACGTGATCGACGTAGGCCTTTTTGCGCATCTTGTCGGCCAGATCGGTCTGCTCGGTCAGCATGCGCTCGACCGACAGACACATCGAATTGAGGGCAGTGGAAATGCTTTGCAGTTCACGCGCCCAGGGCATTTTTTCGAGCAGGGTGAACTTGCGTTTGGAAATGTCGATAGCCTGCCGTTCCATGTCGTCGAGCGGCTTGAGCGCCAGGCGCAGCACCGTCACCACCAGCAGCAGTGAGACCGCCGCCACGGACAGCAGCACCCAAAAGGAATTTTGCGAAATTTCCCACAGTTCCTTGTAGGCATGGCCGGGGTGGCTTTCCACCTCGATGTCAGCGGCCTTGACCCAGCCGTCCATGACCGAAGCGACCATGCGCGGCGTCGGCAGGGAAAAGGAATTCATGAACCACTGCGGCACGCCATCGACAACCAGATCCACGCGCTTGCGGAACACCGTCTCGCCGCTCGCCTTCTTGACGCCGATTTCACTGTAATAACCACGGTCAAAAATCGCGCTGGTCATCAGTTCGATGGCGATCGGATCATCAAAGCTCTTGCTCTGGGTGATCGACAGGCCGAGCGATGTCGCCGTGTCCTGAGCGTGCGCCTCCATCTGCCGTTCCAGATAACCGCGGGTATTGTTGATCACGATGTAGAGTGTGGCAATGAACACCACGCCCCACAACAGTGAGATAACGCCTACCAGCAGTCGTGACAGCTTCATGTGGAGGTTCCTGGCGAATCGACAGGATATTTTATTGTAAAGAAATGTTTATATCAAACTTTGCGGACAAGGGTGCAAAGTTTGATGAAGCGGCGTTGCAGACAGGTCACCAAGGCGCGGCTGGTTCCGCAAGCCCTCCCGGTCAAGCCACCGGCTTGTGGCCCCAATTGCTGATCTGCGGGTAGGTTTCCACCTGCCAGGTCTCGTCGTCGCAGACCATCTCGCCAAAAAACATCTCAATCCCCAGGCCACCGGGCGCCTTGAGGTAAAACGACACCGTCTTGGCATTCGGATGCCTGCCGAGCGTGCGCTCGACCACCCCGGCGGCCGTGGCGCGATCGAGCGCCCGACCTAGATCGTTGAAGTCGGCCAGTTCCACACCGATGTGAAGCAGGATCTTCGGGCCGCCCAGGCGCATCGTTGCCAGTGAATGGTAACGGCCATTCCTGGCGTGGAAAAATGCAATCTTCATGTCCGTACCGGCCGGGCGTATATAGCCCGACAGCAGCAGCCCCATGCCATCCCGGTACAAAGCGGTGGCCTCATCAAGGTCCTTGCAGAGCGCGACGAAGTGGCCAAGGCCCAGCCGGCCGGTGACAAAACCCTGTTGCAATACCGGCGAGCGGAAGCTGTCCTGATCGCTGCACAGGGTCGGCGCGCAGAAAAACTCATGACGATAACCCGCCGGGTCGTCGCAGCGGTAGAGGTCTTCTACCTGACGGCGGCGCGCCAGCTCGGGGTCGTGGGTGACCGTGACGCCTGCTGTGTCAAGCTGCCGCACCAGATCGGCCAGCATGCCCGGGGTATTCAATTGCCAGCCGGCCGCACGAATGTCGTTTTCATCGCCGCGTTCCAGCTGAATGCGCGCCGGCCGGTCGTCCATGCGCAGGGCCAGCGACTCGGCTGTTTTATGGCCGGCCTGAAAACCGATGATGCCGGTGGCAAACTGCTCCCAGGCCGCGAGATCGCTGACACCCAGTACGACGTAACCCAGACTCGACAGATGTTGCATGATTCATCTCCTCGTATGCGGGCGCGAGCCCTTGTTCTTGTCTTTATGCCTGCTGCATTGCCTGCTGCAACAGGCGCTGGTCACGCAGCGCGGCCCGGCGCACCTTGCCAGCTTCGTCGCGCAGCGGTTCGCTGACCAGTTCGAAACTGCGCGGTATCTTGTAGCGCGCCAGGCGATCGGTCAGGAAGGCCGCCAGTTGCGCGCCATCGAGCTGGTCCTGCCAGCCCGTCGCGGGCTGGATC
>CANJOT010000121.1 GCA_947475815.1 Burkholderiales bacterium
CGCGTGCGTGCGCTCGTCGTCATGGCCAGCAAACGCGACCCGGGGCTGCCCGGTGTTCCGGCCATCACTGAAATCTACCCGGACCTCGATCCTGCCGCCTGGTATGGCCTGATTGGACCGGGCGGCATGCCGGCAGACGTCGTCGAGCGGGTCAACGCGGAATTCAATGCCGTGATGAACTCCAGCCCGCTGCGCCAGCAGTTTGCCGAACGGGGCTGGCACAGTTCGACCGGCTCCGCAGCTGAATTCGCGAAGACGGTGCGTGACGACTACGCCCGTTATGGCGCGGTCATCAAGGAGTTTGGCATCGGCGTGAAGTAGGTTGCGCAGCGCGCTGCAGGCTGCCGGCCCGGAGCCTGTGGCCGGCTACTTGTCGATGCGCGTCATCCTCGAGCCTTCGAAGTGAGGCTGCTCGCAAATTGGGCGCGGAAACAGCAGGCTCAGATCGCCGCCGACCGACCGCCATCGACCGGTATGGTGGTCCCTGTAATGAAGGCCGCCAGCGGTGACACCAGAAAGCTGACGATATCGGCCACGTCTTCGGGTTTGCCGATGCGACGCACGGGGGTTTCGAGATCGAGCTTGGCGCGCGCGGCCGCTTCCTTCTCCGCATCGCCCTTGGCCACTCGTGTGAAGCTGCGGCGTGACAGCGGTGTGTCGATGCGCCCCGGGCAGATGGTGTTGACGGTGATGTGGTCAGGGCCGATCTCAAGCGACAGGGTCTTGGCGTAGCCCAGCAGGCCGGCCCAGCTGGCCACCGACAAACCGAAACCCGCCACCGGCTGCAGCACGCTCAGCGCCGTGATGTTGATGATGCTGCCACCCCCCGCGGCGCGCAGATGCGGAACGGCCTCGCGGCTCATGCGCACCACGCTCATCAGATTCTGCTGCAGCGCCTGATGCCAGGCTTCGTCGTCGAAGTCGAGCAGCGCGCCCTTGGGGGGGGCGCCGTCGTTATTGACGAGAATGTCGATGCGACCGAATGCCGCTACGGCGGCGCGGATGACGCGCAGGTTGTCTTCGGGGCTCTTGATATCGGCCGCGCAGATCACGACTTCGGCACCTTCGATGGCGCGCAGTCGTGTTGCGGCCTCTTGCAACAGTGTTTCGCGCCGCGCCCAGATCAGCACTTTTGCGCCTTCCGTCACGAGCCGCTGGGCGATGGCAAAACCGATGCCGCTGCTGCCGCCACCGACTACCGCAACCTTGCCCTTGAGATGCAGATCCATGCGACTCCTTGTTAGCTTTGTGCAATATGAATTAGTTTATACTGGAAAAAAACCAAGAAGGGAGATTCAATGCGCATCCTCGACATGCATTCGCACTGGGGCACCGAAGACACCCATCCCGCACAGTCCGCCGAGGCCAGGGCGCGTCAGACCAATTTCTGGAAGACCAAACCGAGCTACCACACCGAAGACGAGATGGCGGATTATTTCCGCAAGAACGAGGTGCGAGCGATTCTCGATTTCGGTTTCACCAAACACATGTCACTCGACGAGGCGAAGCGTTTTCATGACTACGCCATTGCCGCGCAGGCGCGCCATCCTGACGCCATTCATGGCTTCTGGGTGCAGCTTGATCCGCGCCTGGGCGAAGAGGGTGCACGCGAGTTGCAGCGCTGCATCAGCGAGTCGGCCGGCTTCGTCAGTTTCTGCGTGTCGTCTGCCGGCACCGGGTATACCGGCAGTGATCCGATTTACAACCCCTATTACGATGTGCTCGAAGCGGCCGGCCGGCCGGTGCTGGTGCTGGTCGGTTATACCGCCGGTGGCGGTGGCGGCCCTGGCGGCGGTGGGTATGAGTTGGAGCTCTGCCACCCACGCTACATCGACCGCCTGGCGATTCAGCGACCAAAGATGCAAATCATTTCGGGACGGCCGGCCTGGCCGTGGCAGGAAGAAATGATCGCGGTCATGCTGCACAAGTCCAATGTTTGGGCCGAGCTGCACGGCTGGGCACCCAAGTACTACACGGATTCGCTCAAGCGTGAGATCCGTGGTCGCCTCAAGAGCCGCATCATGTTTGGCGCCGATTATCCGATGCTACGGTACGAACGTCTGGTCGATGAATGGCGCGCGCTGGGTTATACCGACGAGGTGCTTGATGGGGTTTTCCACGGCAATGCTGAGCGCTTGCTGGGTCTCACGCCCGCGGCCTGACCCGACTGCCACCATTCACTGCCGACCTGTCGATGACTCATCCCCTGCGCAATCTGCCCACGCCGCCGCTGTATTCCCGCTCGCTTGATTTTGAGGCGCTGTACCGCGAGTACCCGCCAGCGCCGGAATATTTCGATACCGTCTACCGCCTGCCGACGGAACGCATCCGCGAGCTTCAGGAGGCGCGTTTTCTCGAAACCATGCGGCGTGGCTGGGAGGTGCCGTTTTACCAGCTGCATTGGCGTAAGGCCGGGCTGGAACCCGGTGACATCCGTGGTCTCGATGACCTGCACAAGATTCCATCGTACGACGTCAACGACCTGCGCGAGAGTCTGGAACGCAATCCGCCCTGGGGTGATTATTGGGGCCTGGACGTGGCCGACGGCGCAAGCATGCCGCTGGTGTTGCAGACCAGCGGCGGCACGACCGGCTTTCCGCGGCCGATGATCTATTCGCCACGCGACCGCGAAGTCATGTCCATCATGGGTGGCCGTCGTTTGCTCATGCAGGGCGTGCGGCCGGGTGATCTGGTGCAGGTGACGCTATCGATGGGCATGACCAATGCCGGCATGGTGGCGCGCGAATACATCTGGAAATACACCGGTGCGATTGCGATACCTACGGGGAGTGGCGCGTCGACCTCCACGCGGCGCCAGATCGAGCTGGCCCAGCATTACAAAACCAATGTGATGATCGGCATCGCTTCTTACCTGCGCCACATGGGGCTGGTGGCGCGTGATGAAATGAACATCGATCCGCGCTCGCTCGGCGTACGTCTGGTGTTGTGCGGACTCGGGCCGGACTCGCGTGATTCATTGGAAGAACTTTGGGGCGCCACGGTGCTGCAGCAATACGGCAGCAATGAATCGGGCATGGTGGCGTCTGAATGCATGGACCGCCACGGCCTGCATATTCACGAAGACGGTTATGTCATCGAGATCGTCGATCCGGAAACCAGCCGTGCCGTGCCGCTGGGGGACAAGGGCAACATCTACACGACCTGCCTCTACAAATACGCCGCCCCCGTCATCCGTTTCAATACCAACGATGTGTCGGCCTTCTGCACCGATGCCTGCACCTGTGGCGGCACGCACAAACGCCTGCAGGCGATTTTCGGGCGGGCCGACAACATGGTGCGGCTGCGCGGCATCAATGTTTTTCCGGAAGCCATCGGCACACTGGTGGGTCAGGATGCGCGCTGCAGCGGTGAGTATTTCTGTACCGTTGACAACGACAGCGCGTCGGGCGCCGAGGAAATGCTGGTGCAGGTGGAGGCCGCCAATTCAAACGTCGACCGCGCCGCGCTGACGGCCGATCTCGAGCGTCGCTTCAAGGAAACCCTGTCGGTGCGGGTTGAAGTTCAGGTTGTTGATGGCGGTGCGCTCGATGCGCTGACCGGCCTGTCGGTGACCTCCAAGATCAAGCGGCTTGCAGACCGACGCAAGCGGCAGTAGGCAGCAACAAGTGGTTTGCAGCACTCAGAAAATGTCCGGCCATTTTGAGGAGAAAGACATGAGCACAGGCAGCCTGCATCACTGGATACGCGCATCGGCACTGGGTCTGCTGGCCACCGCAAGCGCGCTCAGCTGGGCGCAGTCGGCGCCTTATCCTTCCAGCACGATCCATATGATCGCGGCGTCGTCGCCTGGTGGCGGCGTTGATTATCTGGCGCGCGAATCTGCCAGGATCCTGGCAGATTCGCTGAATGTCTCGGCCATCGTCGAGAACCGTCCGGGCGGCAACGGCGTGGTCGGCAAGGACCTGGTGGCCAAGGCGCGCCCCGATGGATATACCCTGTTGATGGGTTCGTCGAGCCTGCCGCTCGACCGCATGCTACACCCGACCTATCCGTTTGACATCAGCGACTTTGTGCCCGTCATTTACGTCGGTTTCATTCCCCTGGTGCTGGTCGCCAATCCGGCCTTCCCGGTCAAGGACGTCAAGGAACTGATCAGCATGGCCAAGGCACAGCCGGGCAAGATCTCGTTTGCGACCGGTGGCACCGGCGCGGGCGCGCATCTGTCGGGCGAGATGTTCCAGTACCTGACCGGCTCAAAGCTGCTCAACGTACCTTACAAGGGCAACGCCCCGGCACTGGTCGATGTGCTCGCCGGCCACGTCAACATCATGTGGGACACGATGAACACCTCGCTGCCCCACCTGCGTGCCGGCAAGCTCAAGGCGCTGGCCGTGACCTCGCCCAAGCGCTCCGGTGTCACGCCTGAATATCCGACCATGATCGAAGCCGGCCTGCCGGGCTTTGAGATCAGCGCCTGGTACATGATCTTCGCGCCCAAGGGCACGCCCGGCGACGTGCTGCAAAAACTCAACACCACACTGGCCAAGGCGTTTGGCAATCCTGACTTCAGCAAACGCATGAGTGCTCAGGGCATTGAAGTGGTCGGCGGTTCGATTGCCGATGCCCAGGCCGTGCTCAAGGGGGAGATCGAGCGCTGGGCGCCGATCGTCAAGGCCGCCAACATCAAGGGAGACTGAGCGTGCAGCGCGAACCGCTGACCGATCCCGACTGGGACATTCCGCGTTATCACAAGGCGCTTGATTTCGATCAGCTTGAGCGCGATTACCCGCCGCCGCCGGATTACTTCCGCACGGTATTTCGCATGTCGCGCGATGAGCTGCGTGCGCTGCAGGAGCGGCGCTTTCTGGCGACCGTGGCGCGTGGCTGGCAGATTCCGTTTTTTCAGCGGCACTGGGCCAAGGCGGGCTTGAAGCCGGGTGACATCCGTGGTCTCGATGACCTGACCCATATTCCGCCTTACGACGTGCACGACGTGCGCGCCAGCATTGAACACAAGCCGCCGTTCGGTGACTTCATGGGCATCGGCCCCGATGAGTTGCCGCGCATGCCCATGGTGGTGCAGACCAGCGGTGGCACGACCGGCCTGCCGCGCCCGATGTTCTACGCGCCGCAAGACCGTGAAATCATGGCCATCCTCGGCGCACGGCGCTGGGTCATGCAGGGCATCAAGCCGGGCGATCTGGTGCTGGTCAATTATTCACTTGGCCTGGGCAATGGCGGTCATGCCCATCGCGAACAGCTCTGGCAATACACCGGCGCGATTCCGGTCATGACGGGCAGCGGCACCTCCACGCCAACACGGCGTCAGGTCGAGCTGATCAAGGCCTGGGGCATTAAGGCGATACTCGGCAGTGCGGCTTACATCCGCCATACCGCTGCGGTGGCGCGCGATGAACTCGGTATCGATCCGCGTTCTCTGGGCATCAAGATGATCGGCGTCGGGCTGGGCATGGAAGATCGCACCATTCTCGAAGAACTCTGGGATGCCCCGGTGTTTGACGGTTACGGCACGCACGAAAGCGGCGCCATGGCAGCTGAGTGCCAGCACCGTGATGGCATGCACATCAACGAAGACTGTTTCATTATGGAGGTGGCCGATCCCGAGACCGGCTCGCTGGTGCCCGATGGTGTCAAGGGCACGACCTACATCACCACGCTCTACAAACATGGCGCGCCGCAGATCCGCTTTAACGTTAACGATATCTCGGCTATCCAGCCTGGCACCTGCGCCTGCGGCTCGACCATGCGCCGGCTCGAACGCATCTATGGCCGCAACGACAACATGATCAAGTTGCGGGGTGCGAATGTCTTTCCGGAAGCGGTTGGTGCGGTCGTGGCCGAAGACCGGCGTACCAACGGTGAATTTTTTATTTTCGTTGACTACGTTGGTCCGGAGAAAAATTCGGAAATGGATATCTGGGTGGAAGTGCGTGATCACGCGACTGCAGAGAGCGTGCGTGTCGATCTGGAGCGACGCCTGCGTGAAGTGTTGTCGGTGCGGGTGGGGGTAAGGCCGGTCGCTATCGGCGAGCTAGACGTCCATACGGGCACGGCGCGCAACAGCAAAATCAGGCGGCTGCTGGATCGGCGCAAGCAGGGATGATGTCTGGCTGGTGTCATGGTTCTTTCACCGCGGTATTTCAGGTGACGAATTGAAGTTATATATTTGTGATTGAAAATATATTGCATATATTCTGAATAAAGAATATTGTTAAAGTATTCTTCAAAGAGAATATTTTATGCTTGACTCCGTCCGCACCACCGGGCAACTCGGGCCCATCTTGAAGCGGCTGCGTGCCGAAAGGGGGTGGTCGCAACTTGAGTTGGGCAAGCGCATGGGCCTGTCTCAAGAGCGCATCTCCGTGATCGAAAAACATCCCGAGCGCATGTCGGTGGACCAGCTTCTCACCGTCCTCATGGTCCTTGATGCTGAACTCCACGTCGAGCCGCGTACGCCACCGCCCTCCCGTTCCGCGGGTCAGACCGGTGGTCCACCGCGCGAGGTCTGGTGATGGCAGGGCGTCCGGCAAGCGGACGAACGCTGGGCGTGTGGATGAATGGCGAGCTGGTCGGACATTGGACGATTCATTCGTCTGCCGGGCATTCGTTTGTTTATGACGCTGGCTGGGCCGGCAATGCCAACAGTCGATCCCTTTCCCTGTCCTTGCCGTTATCGCGGGGACCGACTGCGCATGTGGGCAATGCAGTCGAACATTTTTTCGAAAATCTTCTTCCCGACAGCCCTGCTATTCGCAAACGCCTCGCGTCCCGATTCGGGGCCGAGTCAGCGCACGCGTTTGCGTTGCTCGAAAAAATTGGCCGCGACTGCGTCGGCGCCATCCAGTTGCTTCCGGCTGGCATGGCGCCGCCCGAGGTTCATCGCATCGATGCTGAGCCCCTGGCCGAGGCCGACATTGAACGCATACTCGATGACACCCTGAGCACGCACAACATCGGCGTGCCGCTCGAAGACGAGCTGCGGATATCGCTTGCGGGCGCCCAGGAAAAAACGGCTCTGCTCTGGCATGGTGGCCAGTGGTGCCGACCGCGTGGCACGACCCCTACCACCCATATCCTGAAACTGCCCATGGGGGAGGTGGGCGGACGGCGCGCTGATTTCAGTACCTCGGTGGAAAATGAATGGCTGTGCGCGCAATTGATACGGGCGTACGGACTGTCCATCGCCGATTGTGAAATCGCAAATTTTGGTCGTCACAAGGTCCTGGTCGTGCAACGGTTTGACCGGGCCCTCATGTCCGGTTGGTGGGCGCGCCTGCCCCAGGAAGATTTTTGCCAGGCCCTGAGCGTGCCGCCTGAACACAAGTATGAAGAGCATGGCGGCCCCGGTATCGCCAATATCCTCGACATGCTTCGGGGCAGTGATCAGGCTGAGTTGGACCGCGGCAATTTTCTGCGTGCGCAACTGCTGTTCTGGATGTTGGCGGCCCCCGATGGGCATGCCAAGAATTTCAGCATCTTCATTCACCAGGGCGATCATTTTCAGGCAACGCCGCTGTATGACGTCATGTCGGCCTGGCCGGTGATAGGAAAGGGGGCGCGCGATTTTTCATGGAAAAAAATCAAGCTCGCCATGGCGCTGCGGGCCCGCAATACACACTATCGCATTGCTGAAATTCAACGTCGTCACTGGAACGAGGTGGCCCGGGCCAATGACATGGGCCACGATTTTGAAGCCAGCATCGAACGGTTGATCGAACTGACTCCTGTCGTGATCGATGCAGTGGCAACACGCTTACCAGCTGGTTTTCCGGAGTGTGTGGCAGGTCCTGTTTTCGAGGGTCTCGCGACGCAGGCACAGCGGCTCAAGCTGTCCGCACAAACTCGCGGCCCTTGAAATTCCCGTGAAGGCCTCGGCTTCGGGCTAGGGTCTGACCCGACCACCATGGTCGCGTAAAACAAACTAAGCAGTTTCTGCTCAACCGAAATTTTCTTCAGCTCATGCATCGGTAAATTGCTTCATTCAAACCGCCCCGTGGCATAACCGCAGACCCTGTGCCCTCTGGTGTCGGACTTGGGGTTGAGCCTCGGGGTTGAGAGTTTCTCTGTTTCCGTTGGCTGGGGTCGGCCAGCAATGCGCAAGCTGGCACCTTCATGATGACCGCAATGTGGCGGCGCGGCGCGCAACAGCAAGATCAAACGGCTGCTGGATCGGCGCAAGAAGTAGCGCGGGGTCGGTCGCAATTGCCGGCCTGCGGTGATCAGAGAAGATCGTCGTTGATGGTGGCGGCATCCTCGGCGAGATGGACCAGATGCTCGGCCTGCCGGTTGACGAAGCTGGCGATCTTTGTTGTGAAAGCGCGTTCGCTTTCAAGGTAGTCCGCCGCCTGCGCTTGCTGTGTGGCGTGTGTCCGGGCCAGCCTGGCCATGCGTTGCGCTTCGCGGCGCAATACCTTGCGGTCGATGCCGCAGCGCGTGACAAAATCGGCGAGGGCAAACGGTGTCAGTTGTTCTTGTACGAACACGTCACCAAAGCCCATTGCAAACTCGACATCAAAACCTTCGTATTGCAGCACGCTCACCAGGTCGTACCACGGTGTCGGTTCCAGCACTCCATCGGGTTGCACGAAGAACGAAAAATTCTTGCCGTGGGCATCGCTGTTGCCAATGAGAAACTGGAACAGGGCCCAGCGCAGCATGATCTGCCGCGCGCTGGCTTTGTTGCCGGTCAGTGCGGCGCAGCCGAACAAGCGCTCGAAGCTCATCCCCTCGCGTATGTTGCGCACTTCAGGGGCGCTGCCGAAGTTGCGCTCGTACTTGAAGCTCACCGGCAGGTCGCAGGCCTGACAGGCATCAATGATGTGGCGGCGCGTCACCCACACCCGACCATCGACGGTCTCCAGATGGCGATCAAAGCGCCGCACGACCAGCACGGCGCGCGGCGTACGCAGCAACTGCACCGGCGCTGCTGGCAGCCCCATCTTGCGGGCCAGTGACATGCAGAAATGCTCATTGACCGCGAGGTGTGGCGTGCGCGCATTGCCCGTGTCGGGTTTGAGAATGTGCGTCGAAGCCAGGCGCGCACCATCGACGAGATACAGTTGACCACCCTCGGACAGCGGCACGTTGATGTAGACCAGCAGTTTGTCCTGCAGGCCGGCCACGGACAATCGGACCCGGCCATCCCAAACGGTGAGCGGCGTCCGGTCGATTTCCTGGATGCGTTGGTCGAGTTCTGCCAGTTCAATGATGCGCGGGGGCGAACCCTCGGTCAGCGTGGCGTCCGCGTTCGCCGCGAAGCGCAAGGCGCCGGCGGTCTCTGCGCCGAGCGCGCGGATCAGGCCAAACACATTGTTTTTGCTGACGTTGTTGTATTCCACCACGACATCCAGCGCGCGACCCTCGGGTAGCAGATGCTCGATGAAACGTTTGATGGATGCGGAGGCGTAAGCGGTGGCGGCCGGTCGCAGCGGCAGCAGTGGCGAGAGCGGAAACGCCTGCGGGTCTTCGATCCAGTTGGGCGCATATGCCATCGACCAGAAGTCATCGCGCGCTGCGTGTTCGATGCGTGCGATGCGTCGTTCACCGACGAATACATGGAGTTCGTGGTTCATGTGCGGCGCGCCTGAGTCAGGTCGGGGGTGGGGGTGTGTCGCCGGGCGCGAACGCCGCGCGGGCGGCCTCGCGGGCCCAAGGGTGCTCTTTAGGCACAACGAGCAAAGTCAGTCCCAGACCGTCGAGAACGGCAAGCATCTTGTCGAGTCGCACGGATCCCTGGCCATTTTCCAGCCTCGACATGAGATCGACGGAGACGCCGAGCAATCCGGCCGCATCGTCGATGCGCAGGTTTTGTGCGCGGCGTCGTTCCCGGACCACCGGACCCAGAGCACCGGGGGCGGCGAGCGTGATGACCGATGATGTGGTGGCTGGGTTCATTTCGGTATCCCGGTAATGTGCGGCGCCCAAGGGCTGAGAAGGCCAGTGTTTCTGGATAAATATTTCTGAATTTCCGAAATAATGGGCGGAATTCCGGGTGCCGTCAAGGATATTTCTGAATTTCCGAAACAAAGCCGAGCCGGCGGTTGATGGGGCACTTGTTTCTGTTAATCCGAAACATCTTTGCAGGGCCGTATGCCTGCCGCCCTCGTCTTGCCGCCGGCCTGCCTACATCAGGCTGCGCGCCAAAGCCTGATGGCGCACACCATTGGCCTCGGTATCAATCGTCACGCAGCGCCCGTCGCGCACCACCACGCGGCCATGAATGACGCTGCATGCCACATTGGCCGGCGTGCAAAATACCAGCGCCGCGACCGGATCATGCAGGGCACCCATGAAGCCGATCTGGTTCATGTCGAACATCACGATGTCGGCCGCCATGCCCGGCTTGAGTGCACCGATGTCGTCGCGGTTGAGCACTTTCGCGCCGCCGAGGGTGGCGATTTCCAGGGCGTCGCGTGCCGTCATGGCATCCGGCCCGAAGCCGACGCGCTGCAACAGCATGGCCTGGCGGGCTTCACCGAGCAGGTGGCCGGCGTCGTTGGAGGCCGAGCCATCGACCCCCAATCCGACCGGCACGCCGGCATCGCGCATTCGGCGCACCGGTGCGATGCCCGAGGCCAGGCGCATGTTGGAGCAGGGACAATGCGCTACGCCGGTGCCGGTGCGCGCGAACAGGGTAATGCCTTCTTCATCGAGTTGTACGCAGTGCGCGTGCCAGACATCGTGGCCAACCCAGCCGCAGTGTTCGGCGTACTGGGCCGGTGTCTTGTTGAATTTTTCGCGGCTATAGGCCACGTCGTTGAGGTTCTCGGCCAGATGGGTGTGCATCGACACGCCATAGTGGCGCGCCAGCAGGGCTGATTCGCGCATCAGATCAGGGCTGACTGAAAACGGCGAACACGGCGCGACGACGATGCGCAGCATGGCCAGCGGGTC
>CANJOT010000122.1 GCA_947475815.1 Burkholderiales bacterium
AGATTGGTGACCCCAAAGAACCAGCGCATCGGGATGCGCACCAGACCCTGGTACATCACCAGGCCGAGCGCCGCGCCGGCAGCAAGACCCAACAGACCACCGCCGAGAACTGAGCCCACTGCATCCGCGCCGCCCGACAACATGCCGTTGAGGAACAGCACGGTTTCCGAGCCCTCACGCAAGACCGCCAGAGCGATAACCAATGCCAGCGCGGACAAACCACGCTGACCTTCACGCACGGCATTGCCCATCGCGCGGGCCTTCTGCGCCAGTTCACGGCCATGCGAATTCATCCAGATGGTGTGCCAGCCCAGCATCAGCACCGCAGCGCCGAGGATCGTGGCGTTGAACAGTTCCTGACCACTGCCTTCGGCCAGTTGCGCGATCACCTCGGTCAGGGTGGCCACGCCGAGGGAACCGGCCAGACCGGCAACAACGCCGCCGAACATCCAGGCGTTGCGTCCGGGCAGGCCACGGGTGGCCGCGCCGATGATGCCAATCAGCAGGGCGGCTTCAAGCGTCTCACGAAAAACAATCAGTGCAGCGCTAAACATGGTTTACTCCACAATGACAACGCCGCGGGCTGTGGCCTCGTGAAACTCGCCCACAAAGCTGTACCTGCCGGGCTTGAGCGGGCCAATCGTAACGGTCGCTTTCGATTTGCCCGCAATGACCTTCTCGCGGCCCAGCGACTTGCTTTCAAATTCCTCAGGCGTGGCATCGCGGTTTTCAATGACCAACCTTATTTTCTTGCCCGCCGGTATGCGTAATTCGGTCGGGGTGAATCGGTGGTCCTGAATGATCAGGCTCATTTCCGGATCTGCCGCCCAGGCCAGCAGGGGTACGCAGGCGAGCAAGACGGCGGCGGACTTCTTCAGCATGTTCATGATCTATCCTTGCGGGGTGGATGTTTGGTTCACTTGCGGAACGCTGCGTTACGCAGATCGAGGCTGGCTGATTCCTCTCAATGAATAATAATGATAACCGTTCTCATTTGCAAATGAAAGCAATTTATTGCCCCGTTGGCTAATATCTGCGGCTTCCGGACAATTTGCTAAGATGGGCGTCGCCGGGCAACCCGCCCTCCCCAACCGACGCTCAAACCTAAGCTCAACAGCCGCATGCTCTCCTCCCCTTCATCCTCCGGACAGAACCTCGCGCGGCTACTTGGCGCTTTTGCCCTGCTCTGGGCCGGCCTGATCATCGGTGTGTCGTTTGTCGCCTCGTCGGCGCGTTTCCTCGCACCCGACCTGAGCTTGCCCATCGCATTGCAGATCGGTGTGGTGACCTTTGGCGTGCTGCAGAAAATCAACTGGGGAGCGCTGCTCATCAGCGCCCTGCTCGCCTGGCTGAGCGGCACGCGCACGGCCAAGGGCCTGTGGCTGCTGTTGCTGGGGATGGAACTGTTTCTCGACAGCCTGGTATTGCCGGTGCTGAGCGCACGCGCGGCGCTCTATATGGGCAGCACACCGCTCCCGCCCGGAACGTGGCATCACGCCGCCTACGGCATCACGGAAGTCGCACGCGTGCTGGTCCTGCTTTTCTGGGCGTTCCTGTGCCTGCGCTCACGGCGCGAGTCAGCCCCCTGAGCAGCCGCCTGCTGCGGCCGCTCACTCCATCTTGATGCCAGCATCCCGGATCGCCTGCAGAATACCCGGGCCGACATCGCGCATGTGCTGAGCCGCCTGTGCAGCGGTGCCAGGCACCAGTTCAAGCGCCTGTTGCTCGATGGCCGACACGACCTCGGGACGTCGCATCACTGTCGTGAGCGCGGCATTCATGCGGCCGACCATGCCATCGGGCGTACTGCCTGGCGCCATGATCACAAACACCGTAGGCGGCAGCATGGCGGGCGTGCCGCCACTCTCAACAATGGTTGGTGCATCCGGCAGTTCACGCGTCCGTTTATCTGCCCCCACAGCCAGCGTGCGCAGGCGGCCATCGCGCACCATGCCCAGTACTGGCACCGGGCCAGTGACGACGGAAACCACCTCGCCGGCGACCAGCGCCGTGGTGATCTGCGGCGCGCTCTTGTAGGGCACGGCATTAATCTTCAGGCCGAAACCCTTGACGATGGCCTCCATGCTCAAGTGATTGATGTGACCATTGCCACTGGTGGCGTAACTGAGTTTGTCAGGATTGGCGCGCACATACTGGATGAATTCGTTGAAGGTGCGTGCCGGCAACCGGCTGCCGGTGACCAGATACAACTGCACGCGCGCCACTTCGGTCACTGGCTTGAGGTCGACCTGCCAGTTAAACGGCACGTTGCTGTACAGCGCCGGATTGGTGATCAGGGCGAGGCGATCCACCAGCAGCAGGGTGTGACCGTCCGCCGCCGCCTTGGCCACCGCATCCGAACCGATGATGCCGTTCGCACCGCCCTTGTTTTCCACCACGACTGGCTGGCCAGAACTGGCCGCCAGACTTTGACCGATGGTGCGCGCCAGCAGGTCGGGACCCGATCCAGGCGGATACGGCACAACGATCTTGAGCGCTTTGGATGGCCAGCTTTCCTGCGCCAGCCCATCATGAACGACGGACAATCCGGCCACAGCCAGCCCCAGGCCGGCCAACAAGGACTTCAAAAATTTCACGCTGCCCCCAAAAAATGAAAATCAGAATACGGTCTGAATACGACACGCAGGCACGCTGAGCTTGCCGGAAACAATTCCAAAGTATTATCAGTAATTGAGAATTTGTCTATTTCAATTTCGCATTTCCGGGGTACAAACAACAACTCAGATCTCGTCAGATGCTTGCCGGGTAGTCGGTATAGACCTTCGACCAGGGTAAACAAGAATGGAGATGAAAATAAAAACAGACCGGAAATTCCCATCGGGCAAACCCGAACGAGACGAATATCCTTCGATTACAGGAGCCTGCCGGACTGGCCGCTGACAGACTGCCGAGAGACGCCGTCGGGCTCGCTCCGCCGGCCGTCAAACGGGTGCATGGCAGCGTCGCGACAGCCGTTCATTTCATTGCAGTACGTCCCTGTTTACGTGTAATATCGACTTCGAAATCAAGGAGATGCCATGACCAAAAACAATACAGGCACCATCGAGATCATGAACCCGGTCGGAGAGTTTTCCGGCGGTGGTCGCAAGCTCTCAGCCCTCATTCCCGGCGTCGCCGGGACCACGGTCGGTTTTCGTGTGCAGTGGCCCAGTTTCGACATTTTCATGAACCGCATGGGTGAATTGCTGACCGGCGAACACGCCGTCAAGAAGGTGGAGACCATGTTCACCGGTAGCGATGGCACAGCCGCCGGCAAGGTGACCATCCGTGGCCGCGCCGATGCGCAGAGCTGGACCAAGGCCTATGACGACCTGGCCGCGAAAATCGACTGGGGCATATTCGGGCTGGCGGCCTGAGGGTCCTGTACGTCGTGGTGTATCCATGACACAGTTGAACTCCAAAAGCGCGGTGTGCCCACGGTCACAGTGGTTACGGACAAATTCGTCAGTCTTGCCAGGGCTTCGGCCAAGGCGCTCGGTTATCCCGACCTGCCCCTGCTGATCGTGCCACACCCGTTCGAGACCCTGTCGACCGAACGACTGCACGAAATCGCCAGAGAAAAGGTGCTCGAATGCATCAGTCTGGTGAGCCGGCCGACCGCGCGCAGCCATGACTGAACGCCCCTGAACCCACCGATGCTCCGACCTTCGGGCCGCGCCAGCAGCGCGGCCCCGGCCGGACTCTTCACGACCATCCGACGAGGCTAACAATGGCTGTCCAGTCCACACTCCTGCAGACGAGTGACGATATCGAATCGGTCTTCGAGACCATGTACAACAAGGGCTGGACCGACGGTCTGCCGGTCATCCCGCCGACGCCAGAACGCGTCGCCCGCATGCTTGCCACAACGACGCGCCGGCCCGACGAAGTGATTGCCCAGTTGCCACCGCTGCGCGCCGATGCCACCATCGAAAAAATCGCCATCAATGCCGTCATGGCGGGCTGCCGGCCGGAATACTTCCCGACCGTACTGGCCTCGGTCGAGGCCGTCGCCGATCCGCATTACGAACTCTATGGTGTCAACACCACCACCAATCCGACGGTGCCCTTCATCATCGTCAACGGCCCGATCCGCAACGAACTGGACGTCAATTGTTCGTGGAGCGTGCTCGGCCCGAGCAAACGCGCCAACGCCACCATCGGCCGCGCCCTCAGCCTGGTGATGATCAACCTCGCCGGCCGCATCCCCGAACTGGCCTGCAAGGCAACCTGGAAAATGCCCGGCGCCTACACCATGTGCGCCGGTGAGTATGAAGAAGAAAGTCCGTGGGAGCCGCTGCACGTTGAACGTGGTTTCGCGGCGGGCGAGAGCACGGTCACGCTGATGTCGCCCAACGCTGCCATGAACATCGTCGACACCGAAAGCCAGAACGCCGATGAGCTGCTGCTCAATATTGGCGCCGGCATGCTCAACGCCGGCGGCAACGGGGTATTTCCGTTCTACGGGCTGGGCGAGGTCTGCCTCATGATCTGTCCCGGCCACGCCCGCGTCATCGCCGAGCGATACAACAAGCGGCAGGTGCAGGAATTCCTGCTCGACTATCTCAAGCTTCCGGTCGACAAGATCAGCCCGCGGCGCGTCAAGATGATGGAAGCCGCCGGCCACGGGCAAATCGAGAATGGCTATGTGCGTTATGCGCAGCATGCCTGGCAGTTCCTGATTTTCGTGGCAGGCGGTCTGGGCGGTTATCACACCGCGGCATTCACCACGTTTGGCGATTCCCGGGCTGTGACCCGGGCGATTGCTCCCATAGCGATTCAAGGAGAACAATAATATGAAAATCCGCAAGTTGATTGGCACCGTCGGCCTGATGGCCGGTCTCACACTGGGACTGGCCCAGAGCGCATGGTCGCAAGCCTACCCAAGCGCACCGGTACGCATGATCGTTGCCTTTGGCCCGGGCTCGGGGACCGATGTCATTGCACGGTATCTGGCCGATGCCCTGTCGCGCCGCATGAATCAGGCCTTCGTGGTGGAAAACCGCGTCGGCGCTTCGGGCAACATCGGCATGTCAGCCGGCGCCAAGTCTAACGCCGACGGTTATACCCTCGTGCTTGGTGGCCTTGGTGTCAACGCCATGAACCAGTTCCTGTTTCCTGCCGGCACCCTCGGATTCGATCCGGAAAAAGATTTTGATACGGTCATTCTGGTCGCCAAGCTGCCCTTTCTGCTGGCCGTCAGCCCGAATTTTCCTGCCAACTCGTTTGCCGAACTCGTGGCAATGGCCAAGGCCAAGCCGGGTTCAGTGAACACCGCCATCACCACCACGACCTCGCGCATGGTGATGGAGGAAATCAACAAATACGCCGGCATCCAGTTGTTCCCGGTGGCCTACAAGGCACCGGCGACAGCAATTGTCGATGTCATCGCCGGCCGCGTTCAAGTGTCGATCGAAACAGCCGCGTCGCTGCGCCCGCACGTTGCCTCGGGCAACCTCAAGCCGCTCGCGCTGACCAGCAAAACCTCAAGCGATGTGCTGCCGGGGGTCAAGGCCGCCGCCGAGCAGGGCCTTCCGAATTTTGAATTTGTCGGCTGGGTCTCAATGTACATGCCCAAGGGTGCGCCGCGCGCGGCCATCAACACCATCAACGCCGAGATCAACAAGATTCTCGCGCTGCCGGAGACGAAAAAGCGCTTTCTTGAACTTGGCATGGAAGCCGGTTCGGGATCACCACAGGACATGGCTGACTTCGAGCGCTCCGAGCGCAATCGCTGGGGCCCGGTCATCAAGGCGGCCAATCTCAAAGCGGAATAAGCCAGTCGGCAACACCACGGCCATGGATGTCCTCCATGGCCGTTTTTTTGCCTATTCGAGTCCGAAGCCGAGGGTATTGAGATGCTGACGCAGGTGCTGGCGTGCCGGTTTTGAATACTTGTCCGAGATCACCTGAGTCCAGGCATCGTCCGGCGTTTCGCGATTCTGGTCGCGGTAGTACTGGGCCAGTTCACGATTGTATTGCTCCACCAGCTCGGGGAGCCGGCTGGCATCGTAACGTTCTTGGTGCACCACCGCCGGCATCGGCAGACGCGGTTTGGGAATCGGCGACGTTTTCGGCCAGCCCACACACAAACCAAAGACCACAAAAACACGCGGCGGCAGGCCCAGCAACTCGGCGACCTCCAGCGGTTTGTTGCGCATGGCGCCGATCATCACCGTGCTCAGACCCATGGTGCCGGCAGCCAGCGAAATCGTCATACCCACCAGCGAGGCGTCGATGGCCGCAACCAAACCCTTCTCGAAGGTCTGGCCATGAAAGCTCGTACCGTGCATTTCGCACGCCAGCGCCGGGCCGTTGAGGTCGGCGCACAAGGCCAGAAACACCGGAGAGTCGATGATGTGTTTCTGGTTGCCGGCGAACTCCGCCAGTTTCTGTTTGGTCTGCGCGTCCTTCACCACGACGATGCTGTAGACCTGCATGTTCGACGACGTCGGCGCGCGCTGGCCGGCGGCCAGCAGGGCTTCGAGCCAGGCATCGGGGATCGGGTCGGTCTTGAAATTGCGCGTGCTACCACGCTCGCGCAGGTACCGCATCAGGTCGTTGTCGGGAACGGGCGGTGCTGACAGGGTCATGGTCGATTCCTTGCAAAAAACTCAATGGTACGCGAGTCGCGGGACAACATCACGAGGGTGTAAAGTTGGTCATGCGGGTAATGCCCTGCTTGACGCTGATGCGCCAGCGGCCGTCAGCGCAGCGGACCAGGTCATCCACATACTCGCCATGCGAACGCACGCCCAGCGGCGCAGCGCGAGCCTGCAGGGTAATGAAGATGCTGCGCACGCGGGCCGAATCAGACCCCTGCTGCAGGATGCGCGGATTGGTCTGCGCATACCCTTCGGTACCTGCCGGCCAGTCAATGAGGCGCTGCGCAAACCAGGCAGCGAGTTGCGCGCGTCCATGCAACTCGAACAGGATTTGCCCGGCGGTGCCAGTCGAACGAAAGACCGCGTCTTCGCAAAAGCAGTCAAGCCAGGAGTCGGGGTCAAGGTCGATGAATGCGTGGTGATAGCGGTACAGCGCATCCAGTATGGCTTGACGATTCTGGAGCAATTCAATGCGCACCAGAGCGTCGTCGAGACGGGCCTGCAATTGCGCAAGCGTGGGTGATATGGACATGGTTGTCATGCTTCCAGTCACGTCGGGCCAGTTTTACTGCGGCTGCAAGCCGGCCTTTTTTGCGATGTCCGCAAAAAAGGCTGCCTGACGCACCAGCGATTCCGCCGCCACGGCGGGGGTCTGATCGATCACGTCCAGTTGCATCCTGACCAGTTGTGCTCGCACCTCGGGCAGCCTGAGCGCCTGTGATACTGCAGAGTACAGTTTGTCAACAATCGGCCGGGGGGTGCCGGCGCGCAGGTTGAAGGTAAATTCCAGACCCTGAATCTGCGGCAGGCCAAGCTCCCTGAACGTGACCGCGTCCGGGAATGTGGGCAGGCGCCGGTCACCGGTGATGGCCAGCACACGAAGCTTGGCGCCGAGCGCTGCTGCGCTTTGCTCAGAATGAAAACCAATGTGACTCTCGCCGCTGGCCAGCGCCACGTTCAGCGGCGAGCCGCCCTTATACGGCACGATGGTGGCGCTGATACCCAGATCACGCAACAGGGCCTCGGCGGTCAGGCGTGACAGGGCACTTGAGGTGCCAAAGTTGAGCTTGCCCGGATTGGCTCTGCCATAGATCACCATCTCGTTGAAGCTCTTCCAGGGAAAGCTGGCCGCCGTGCTTAAAGCCCAACGGATCTCGCCCAACCCGGCCACGGGCGGCAGATCCCTGAGCGCATCGAACCGCAGTTCACGCGTGATGAGCGGCAGGGTCACCAGTTGAGGCACATAAACAGCCACCAGAGTGTACCCATCCGCGGGCATCTGCCGGGCCACGTACTCCAGACCAATGATGCCCTCCGCACCCGCCTTGTTCTCGACGATGACCGACTGGTTCAAAACCTTGGCCATGCCCGTAGCGACGACCCGCGCCATCAGGTCTGGCGCCGAGCCTGGCGAGTTCGGAATGATGATGGTCACCGCGCGCGCCGGAAATTCCTGGGCGCGCACAAGCTGTGTCGCAGCACCTGCCATCATCAACACCATCAGTCCTGTGCGCACCAGCTTGAACATGGTCGGTCTCCTTAATTGCTCCGCGATTCTGGTCGCGAATTTGTTTGATTGATCGGTATAAACGCTGAACTGCCGGTAGCACCCCAACTCTCAGGGCGTCGCTACAAGAGGCACTGTTGCCGTATCCCTGCCCGAACGCAGCACTGTCCCGGGCATGGCATCGGTATGCTGGCCATCACGCACAATGACTGTGCCATTGACCAGCACCGCGTGCACACCAATGGCGTCAGCGTACACGCGTCCGGCATCGGTGCCCGGCAGATCATAGCGGGTATGGACTGGTCCACAGGCTACCGTGGCCGGATCAAACAGTACCAGATCCGCCGGCCAGCCGACGCGTACCTGGCCACGCTCACGTAAACCCATCAAGGCCGCCGGCACGCTGGTCAGCAGACGCACCGCGGCCTCGAGGGAAATGACGCCGTATTCGCGCACGCCCTTTTGCAGCAACTGGGTTGAAAAGGCAAAGGTATCGATCATGTCGATGTGCGCACCCGCATCGGAAGCGCCGACGACAATGTCTTCTTCCTGCCAGATTCTGCCCCGCAAGGCATAGGTCTGCGCATCCTCACCGGGCGTCGGAATCATGAACGAAGTCTTCAGATCCCCCGCGATGGCGAGGTCAATCAGGGTGTCAAACGGGGTCTTGCCAAGTTCCTGCGCAACCTCGCCGAGCTTGCGTCCTTCATGCCGCTTGTTCTGTGCATCGAAGACGTCAACAATGGTGTAAGTGTGCCAGCGTGCCCTCAGGGCAAGCCGGCTGGCCGCCTCGCTCGTGGCACGCTCTTCAAGAAAACGGCGGTATACCGGGTCGCGTAGTTTTTCGATGCGCTGTGCCGGTGCCAGTCGGAACAGCGCGGGCCAGTCGGGAAATGTGTCGAATACAAAACCGCTCATGAAATTAATGCGCAGCGAGGGCCGCGTGACATTGACCAGCGCCACCACGCGCGCGCCGCGCTGGCGCGCCAAACGTGATGCCGACATCAGCTTGTCGATGCGCGCCAGATCGGCGGGGCTTGTGCCATTGATGCCCAGCACATTCCAGTTGATCGGCCGCTGTCCGGCGAGCGACATGTCGACCAGCAGTTCCGCCATCTCGTCATCAAAATCCAGGTTCGGGACCATCTCCAGGCCAGCGCCTTCATAGTCGCGGACCACACCAGCAAGCGCGAGCAACTCGTCGCGCGAGGCATGGCGCGAGGGAACCGGGTTTCCATCGGCATCGTTGTGCGACGTTGAGACTGTGGTTGAGAATCCAAGCGCGCCGTCGCGCAGCGATTCACCCACCAGTAGCTTCATGCGCTCCAGTTCCGCCCAGCTGCTCCAGTGACCCAGCGCACGCTCCCCCATCACCAGCCGGCGCACCGCACTGTGGCCGACAAAAAATCCGGCGTTGAGACCGATGCGTCCTTCGAGCCGGTCAAGAAAACTGCCAAACGAAGTCCAGTCCCAGGGCACCGCCGACTGCAGGGTAGCGAGCGGCATGCCCTCCACCCGCGCCAGCATCGGACCAAGATAAGCGGCGGAATCGGGACTGAGGGGCGCAATGCTGAACCCGCAAAAACCACCGATGACGGTGGTCACGCCATGAAAGCAGGACGGACTCAGGCGCGGTTCCCAGAACGCCTGCGCATCGTAGTGGGTGTGGGTATCGATGAATCCCGGCGCCACGCACAGGGCGCTGGCGTCGATGGTTTCGCGAGCCGACTCACTGATCCAGCCCGGCTCGCTGATCGTCACCACCCTGCCGTCGCGCACGCCCAGATCGGCACGCCGGGGCGCGCTACCGGTGCCATCCACCAGGGTGCCGTTGACCAGTTTCAGGTCGAGCACAATCCCTCCCGTGTCGCCAGGACCGCAGTCGGTTTCACGCCAGGCAGGTCATGCGCCGTTGCGTCAGCGGGAAACTCCAGTATGAGCAACTCAAGGCCGGATGCGCCGGCCCGAACCGCCAGGCCCGGCTCCTCCGCGTCGGCCCAGACAGTGGAGAGCCAGTCGAGCGAATGCCCGGCATGCTCGAATGACCCACCGAGCACAACGTGATACCGGCCACTGCTTGCTGGCGTCGCCGGCGCCTGTCCTGCCATGCCCGCGGGCAGGCGCATGATCCAGGCAGCCAGGCCATCGCCTTGGGGCACAATGACGGCGTCCAGTGTGGTCACGGCGCCGCAGTTCGCCACCCCGTCACGACCTGCCGTTTCAAGCGTAGCACCAAATACTTCGCGCCGCTTGATGGCAGGGTCGCGCAAATCGCGCGACTGTGGCATGAAATAGGCCCCGGCTTCATATCGGGGACGAAGGGTCAGGTACCATAAACCCTGCGGGCCGGGCAGAATCGGCCCGTAGGCGGTGCGCTGGCCAGCGTAATGCACCGTGACCGGTCGCAGTGCGTGCGGCCCGAGAGTGCCGTCACCGGCCACCACGACCTGAAATTGCGCATTGCCATGAAAATGCACGCCCAGAAAAGCACCGGGTTCCTGCTCGATCAGAAACGCATTCGGACTGGCCGGATCGTTGTCGGGCGCGACAATCAAGTGACTCTTGTGAGAAAGCAGTTTGCCGTCAAGATGAAACGGCAGGCGCGTATGCGCCGCCTCGGTCAGGGTACCAAAACAAATCATGATTCTGTCTCCGCAAGCATGGTCACAGCCACGTTTCC